>JBHHVX010000001.1:0-79295 GCA_046754505.1 Phycisphaerae bacterium
TCAGCTTTCAGCTTTCAGCTTTAGATCACCCGTCCTCGAATGGCCTTGGCCATCCCGTCGTAGTAGCCTTTCAGCGTCTCTGCGGCGAATTGATTCATCATCGCATTCTCGGCCAGCATGGCCATTTGTCGCTCGATTCGCGCGTTGGTGCCATCTTGGAACAGAAGATTCTCCGCAGGCTCTTCGCTCGGGTGAGTCTTCAGGAATCCAGCCTCATCAAGCTCGAACTCATTCGTCCTCTCGAGGCGGAAGGGCTTCTCCACCGGCGAGCGACGGTCGGAGGCGTCCCGCAGGGCCGCTTGGAAGGCCGACACGTCGAGCTGCTGAGTGCGATAGCCCGGCGTCGTCACGTTGGCGATGTTTTCGGCGAGCATCCGGTTGCGGGCTGCCGTGAACGCCAGCGTCTTCTCCAGCATGGGAAAGGCGCCGCCGCCCGTGATGTCTGTCAGTAGTGCCACCGTCTGAATCTCCTGGTGTGGGCGGAGGGTGCCGACCACAACCTAAACGCTATCGATGCAAACACCGTGCCAACTCCGGCGGTCTCCACGACACGGCACGATGCCCTTTTTATCTGAGCCAACAGGCAAGACCTGCGCTCCGGCGCAAATCTTGCGCCGCGTCGCACACCGCCCGGATCAGCCGGCGCGCCGCTGTTGCGAAGCCATCAGCACCTGCTGCGGCTGCTGCGCCAAGGCGGCGGACGCGGCCTCCTCTCGCCATCGCTTCAGCTTCATGCCGAGTGTCCGCACGCCGATCCCGAGAGCCTTGGCGGTCTTCTCGCGATGACCGTTGAACTGGACCAGCGTCTGTTCGATCAGCGAGCGTTCGACGTCCTCCATCATGTGACCCGGCCGCAGAGGACGCCGCACGCCTTCGAGTTTCACTTCGGTGCTGGTCGACAGCCAGGGTTCAATGAGTTGGGCGTCGATCGATCCGCCGTTGCACAGCACAACCGCGCGTTCGCAGATGTTGTACAGCTCGCGCACGTTGCCGGGCCAATGATAGGTCTCCATCGCGGTCATCGCCCGCTTCGTCATGACGAGCGTCTCGCGGCCCTCCCGCCGCGCAATCCGCTTGAGAAAGTAATCCGTCAATTCGGAAATATCGTCGCGGCGATCGCGCAGCGGCGGCATCGTCACGGGAAGCACACTCACACGGAAGAAGAGGTCTTCCCGGAATCGCCGGCGCGCCACCCATTCGGACAGGTCGCGGTTGGTCGTCGCGATGACACGCACGTCCGCCTGGAGCGTGACACTGCTGCCGACGCGCTCGAATTCCCGCTCCTGCAGGACGCGCAACAGCTTCGGCTGGAGCGGCAGCGGAACTTCGCTGATCTCGTCCAACAGGAGCGTTCCGCCCGATGCCAGTTCGAATCGCCCTTTTCTGAGCTTGTCTGCGCCGGTAAAGGCGCCGCGCTCATGCCCGAACAGCTCGCTCTCCAGCAGATTGGCGGACAGCGCGGCGCAGTTCACGCACAACATCGGCCGACCGGCGCGCGAGGAGGCGGTGTGGATCATTCTTGCGGCCAGCTCCTTGCCGGTGCCACTCTCGCCTTGGATGAGGATGGTGGCCTGGCTTCGCGCGATGCGTTCGAGTTGCGTCCGCATCTGGCGCATCGCGCGGCTGGAGCCGACCATGTGCGGTTCGCCTTCGAGATCACGCAGCGAAACACGCAACACCTCGTTTTCCCCGCGCAGTTTCCCCATGGCGACCGCCCGCTGAATGACCATCGCGATCTCGTCGGCCTCAAACGGCTTCTGGATGTAATCGAAGGCCCCCATCTTCATCGCTTCAACGGCCGTAGGCACGCTGGCGTACGCGGTCATGAGCACAAACGGCGTATCAACGCCACTCGAACGCAGCGCCCGCAGAAAGTCGATGCCGTCCATCTCCGGCATCTTCAGGTCGCTGACGATCGCGTCAAAACCGGAGCAACGTAGTTCCCCGACCGCCAGTTTCGGGTCGGGATACGCCGTTACCTCATGCCCCTGACCGACGAGTGTATCCGTCAGGGAATCCCGCATGACATCCTTGTCGTCCACAATGCAAATCCGTGCCATTGGCTGCTCCATTCCGATTCAGAGGGTTCCAAACATCCTGCTTCGTAGGTCCGTCCATGGCGCACGCCGCGGTAGAATGACCACGGCTCAGTGGCGTCCGGACCGCGAGTCCGTCGTCGGAGCCGGAATCCGTACCACAAAGCATGCACCGCCCTGCGGGCCATTGCCCGCCGTTATTGTTCCACCATGGGCCTCGACGATGCGATGAACGATCGCCAGGCCCAGTCCCGTCCCCGTCGCCTTCGTTGTGTAGAAGGGATTGAATATTCGATCCAGGCAATCCGGCGCGATGCCGGGGCCGTTGTCGCTGACTGCTATCTCCGTCATCGCGTCATTCGAGACCGCCGCCGAGATTCGCACCTCGCCACCGGCAGACACGGCCTGGAGTCCATTCATCAACAGGTTGATCACAACCTGCCGCAGGCGGGCCGGGTCACAGGTCAGGCGCAGGTCATGGGCCGCCGTCTCGACGACGATCGTGCCAGTTCCTTCGGCTGCCCAGGCATCCACGCTCTCCAGCGCCGCGGCCAGCACATCGCCGAGTCGGCAATCCGCCAGATCCAGACGGTCTTCCTGCGCAAAATCCAGGATCTCCGAGATGAGCCGGTCCAGCGACTTTACGCCGTGGACGATCTTGTGCGCCGCCCGCCGGGCGGAGGGTTGTTCGGTCAGCTCCCGTTCGAGCTTCGATGCGTACAGCGCGATCCCCCCTAGGGGATTACGTACTTCATGCGCCAACCCCGCCGCCATCTCTCCGAGCGCCGCCAGCCGTTCACGCCGCCGCAACTCTTCGTTCTTGGCTCGCAGTTCGTCCCGCAGACGCCCCACCTCACATGTGAGCCGGTCGTGGGCGCCCTTCAAGCGTTCGGTCACATCGTTGTAGGCCCCGATGATGGCGGCCAGTTCACGCTCCCGCTCGGTCGCGACGCCGACGTCCGGAAACGCGGTGTCGAGGCCGCGGTCCAGCGCCGGTGCGCCGCGGTTCGGCACGCGGATCCGCAGACTTGGAACAGATGTTTGCACGCCGCCTAGCCTTTCATGTCCGTCATGGTGCGGTTCGTTCCGGTGCCTGCGGTGGAGTACGCCGCACTGGCACAACTGCCCGTGTCGATGGCGGACAAGCGCGCCGCGACCTGCTCGCGTTTCGCCGACAACGTGCCACAGTCGTGGCCGTCTCCCTTGAGAAGTGCTCCAAGTGTTGCGTTGGCCTCCTCCAACAGGCTCGATACCCGGCGGCGCGCCGAATCGTCCAACGCGTGGTAGATCTCTGTCCAGTGACTTCGATAAGGGGCTATCTTCCCGTTCAGCCCGGTGAGGCCGTCCACAAGGCGTTGGCGCTCCGAGAGCAACTCCAACAAGGCGTTGGCATCATCTCCGAGCACAAGGGTCCGCTGCCTTTGCGCCAACAACCGCAGGCGCCGGTACAGCGTCTGCTGGTGAGTCAGCAATCGCACCAGGTCGCGGACCAGCCGCTCTCGCGTGTCCGGGTCCGTCAATGCTGCCGGGATGTCCGTCATGTCACTCCTCATCTCACGCTCTGCCGATCCGGCGCCACATACGCCCTGAGTGCGACGCTGGATGCCGCCGTTTTTCGCAGACACGGCATCAACCGCTGACCGCATCCGCAGCCAGTCGGTCGAGCCGGTTGACCAGCGCTTCCCAATACCTCTTCGAGGGCATGCCCCGCTCGTTCTCAAACACCGACTCGGGAATCGCCCGGATCAACCAATGGAGCCGCCCCAGCACCGCCCGGGCCTCCTCCGTCCGCCCGACGCGTTGATAGCAGTGATAAATCTGCATGGAGGCCGACACCGCCGCCGGCATGTGGTCGTACCGCCAGGCGGCCTCTTCGTAGGCCGCAATTGCCTCGTCATATCGACGGAGGTCGAATAAACAATCTCCGCGGTAGAGATAGCTCATCCGCAGGTAGGTGCTCTCCAGTTCACTCAGTCCCGATGGCATCGCCGGCGAGCCCTTGTCGGGGGCAGGCGCATGCGTCGTCCCGTTGTCGTGCGGCGCCAGCGTCGCGACAACCTGATTGAAATACCGGTACGCCGCCTGCAGACGATCCGCCCACGCCGATGTTTGCACGTCGTCGGCAGACGGTCGGCCGGTCTTCTTCAGTTCTCGGCGAAGTCCGGCGGCGGATTGCCGGTAGGCATCAGCGAGCAGGAACGTCAACTCGGGAGCGCGCCGGTCTTCCGGATACAACGCCAGCGTGTCTTGCAACCGTTCGATCGCACGTTCGACGTGATTCGGCACCTCGCGGTCGCTGGCGCCGACATAGTACGTTGCCAGTTGAACGAGTGCCTCCCGATACTCCCGCGCTCGGGGCGTCAGCCATTGTTTGGGGCTGCGGTCGTCGACGATATCCAGTAGGAGCGTCACGCCACGAGCGGTCTCGCTGCCGCCTTGACGAAGCAGGCACTGTGCCATCGGCACCATCGACGCCAAGGCATCCGGCAGTCCCTCGAACTCGTGGATCACCGTATCATAAGCGTGCACCGCTTCGGGATAGCGGTGTTCGGCTTGGTATGCCTGTCCGAGACGGTGCAGAGCCATCGGCCGGAGCAGGCTCGACGGGCGTCCCGCGACAAAGCGTTCGAGCAATTCAATGACGCGATGGCGCCGATCGGCCTTGGCGAAATGCTCGATCGCCTCCCAATTGGAACGCGCTGAGGCCGCGCCATCGTCGCGCTGAACACGTGACAGCCGCAGGTGGGCTTCGCCGGCCTCCCGGTGCAACCGCTTTCCCCGACTCGCATCGACGGCGGCGTCGGCCATCGCGCTCAAGCCGGAGGCGATTCGGGACAGATAGGGTACTTGCGCTCCCTCGTCCGCAGGCTCGACCAGTTCCAATCCCAGTCGTAGATAACGAATGCCCAATTCGGCATCGCCTTCCGAAGGGTCGCCATCGGTAACCGCCGGCTCACTGAGCATCGACAGCCCGATGGATGTCACGGACGCCCGAACGGTGTCCCGATCGAGGTAGCGATGTCGTCGGACGGCGAGAAGTCGGTCCTGGAGTTCAGAGAATGTTTCCAGTGCTCGGGAGTGCCTTCCCAGCGACGCCAGGCATTCCGCACCGCCGAAGAGGCAGGCGTCGTGCAATTCCCCGGTCTCGAAAGAGCGAAGCACCTCTTCATAGAACGACAATGCAGCCTGTGGCCGGTCATCCTCCTGCTGAATCCGGCCCAGCAGCCAGCCGGACTTACCCCACAGCTCATCGCGTACCGCCCACTCGTTTCGCAAGGCGCGGAGCCGAGCCTCCGCCTCATCGCTCAGTCCCAACCGCCACAGAGTAAGGGCGCCGAGATAGGGAAGGGCCACTCGCGCGGCCGAACCCGACAGCCGCTCGCCTGCCTTCGCCACCAAGCCGCGGGCCGTGGCGGCGTCGCCGTGGTCCAGCAGCCGAAGCGTCTTGCGCTCGACAGCCCATAGATAGTTTCCGGGTGACGCGTTCTCGTCGGACAGGATTGCGTCCAACTCGGATTCCGCGTCGTCGCTGATCTTCCCGGCGAAGCCCGAGCGAAGCTCGACGATCCTTCGCCGGACCGTGTCGGGCCCGGCCGTTCCCAACCGAAGTGCCTGACGATAGGCATCCACCGCCTCGCTCTCGTTTCCCGCCCACCGGTAGGCGTCGGCCACGCGGTTCCAATCGTCAGAGCTGGGCTCGCGTTCCAGCCGGGCCGCCGCCCGGAAATTGCGGATGATGGCGGCAACGTTGCGCGGCGAGTGCACGGTCAGCGGTGCTTCGGCTTCGTGGATCGTGGCGGCGAGCAGTCGGTGCAGTTCCGCTCGCTGGGAGATCGGCTGGTCCTGATCCTTGAGCCGCTCGACGAGAAACGCGCTGGCGCGGGGAAGTTGTTTTGCGTCACGCAGCCGCCTCGTCAGTGCCACGTCGTCCGTGAACGACCGAGATCGATAGTTTGCAGCCAATCGAACCAGGCCGCCGCCGAACAGGACAAGGCCCACGCTCAACACCGGAACCTGCCATCGTCCCGACACCGAAGCACGGATCGGCAACATGCCTGCCGCTTTAGTCATCCTGGGCCTCTACTCCAGTCAGGCGTCATCGAATCCCATCCGCACTGCCTGCCCACCGGTGTTCCCAACCGATCGAGCGCGGCGCGGTGCGGCAACATCGCATGGGCGACGCAACGGTCTGCCTCTGGATCGCCAGACCCGATAACGACGCGCGAAAGTCGACGTTCTATCGGCGAGATGTGCGCTCGTCGGTCAGCGCAATTCTGACCGGTCGACAGGAGGCCCGCGGAGCGCGAGACGGCGCCCGGCCGCGCCGGAATTGTTGCCAACCCTGCCAACGCGAACGGACTGCGACCGGGACCGTGCTGAGTCCACCGGGCGCAACATCTGCCCGGACGGACAACGTTCCGTCGACACGAAGGATACGTGAATCGCTCGCGGAGAGTTTCGCACCGGTCTATCTGTTCGTGGGACTAGATCGTCTCCCGAACAAGACCTCGCGGGCACGCATCAAGGCAATGAGGGCTTCGGCGCAGTGGTTAATGCGAATCTGATTGTCCCACAACGCGACTCGAATTCCGCCGAGCGCATCGCGCCGACTCCGCAGATAGTAGCAGCCGGCATCGCGAAACTCGAGTTGCAGGACGAACCGAACGCCGGCGGATACCGCCGCCTGATAACGTTCGATCCGGACACGATCCCCCACTCGCTCGGCCAGTGCCAGACCGTCGGCCAAGGCGGTCAGATACCACGCCGTGTCCGCACCCACCGCCCCCCGCTCTCGCACGTTGATCGCCCCCTGGAGTTCCGGCCACGGACAATTGGCCGGTGTGAGTTGGAGCCGCACGAACTGGTCGACAAGCTCAAACACAAGATCGCTCGTCCGGGCATCGTTGGTCAGGTCGTAGCCTGCGGCAAAGGCCCGAGCCAACTCCGCGGTGGCCACCGCGCTCGCCTTACGCCGCGCCCCCGCGGCCGAAGGAACGGCAACCTTCTGCTTGTAATAGGGTAGTGCGCGGTAGATCGTCCGTTCGATCCGTGGATCGGCACGCCAGGCTGACGACTTGGCTAACGCCAGCAGTGCCCATGCCGCTTCCTCTTGGTCCGCCGTCGTCTCGGCCTCCCGCGCGGCGAACCGCATTTGGATACTCCCACCCGGCCGCTGGCTGGCGAGGAGGGCCTCCACCAGCCCGGCGCGTTCATCGTCGAACGACGCAACGTCAAGGGAGGCGCCGTCCTTCGCTTGGGCGGAATCAAGGCTGAGCAGCGACAGCAAGTACCGCGCGGACAACTCCAAGTGGTGGCCATGTCCCTCTAGGTGCAGCACCAAGCGGACCGGCCCGGCACCGGCATCAAGCGGCGAAGCGGCGGCTGCCCGGCTTGCCGGTTGAGAGGCCGGTCGGTCGCGGACCTCCTGCAACTTGCCGTTGGCGGCGCGAAGCGCCCCCACGACGCCCGCGCGGACGTTCGGCCTTCCGGACCACTTCGCAAAGGCCGTGAGCGCCTGAAAGGCGTGCAACTGGGCCGAGGCTGCGTCCTCGTCCAGATACCGATCACCGCTCGGCGCGTACTGATACGAGAACCAGCCGTTCTCATTCTGCCGGTAGCGCAGATAGCTTCCGATGCGTTCAATGGCGGCATCCACCGTCGCCTTGGACACGGCCTTTTGTCGCACGAGTTGTCCGCCGCGGATCAGGCGATACGGGGCCTTGATCCACGCCTTCGGCTGCCACAGGTGGTAGGTCTGGAAACGGAAATAGCGGATGTCGGAAGGCCGCCGTTCCTTATCCAGCGCCGTCAGGCCGACCATTCCTTCCGCCGCGATCAGCGCCAAGTCGGGCGTGTAGTTTCGAGCGATCACCGCGCTCGGTGGCGTCCGACCGACCTTGCCGCGAAAAACCACGCCGACCCCCTCGCGCCCGCCTTCAAACGCGTGCAGCAGTGTCTCCGACCAGCGCGTGTGATCTTCGAATTGGACGGCCTGATACTCCGGCGGGCCGATCCACTCAAACTCCAGGCCGAGCGTGTCGCCACCCGACCGCACCTCCGGCTTGGCCAGCAGCGCCTTCTTGGCGCGGACAGCCCGTGCCAACAGCACCCCGACGGCCACGGCTGCATCGACGACCTCCATGTCGCGGGTCTGAGCGCTTGCGAGGGCCACGCCGTTCGAGCGCAACGTGGTTCGGAGGATCGCCCGCACGCCGGCCAGTCCTCGCGGGCGATAGATCGCACCGCGCTCCGGTTTCCCGAGGACCGCCTCTCGGAAGGACCGTCGCGCAGTCTGAACAAGCAGCGCGAGGTCCTCATACGAGACTTCGGGAAGGGTAGAAGACGAGTCGCCGGCCGGTCGCGGCGCCGGCCGTGCTGCCGAGAGCGGATCGGGCGTGTCGATCGGCTGAGACGCAGGCGGCGCTCCCCAACCCGCCAACGCCGCCAGCAGTGCTGCCAGGATTATCGTGTTCACGTTACCGCTTACCTCCCGAATGACGCTCCTTGCCGTCTACCTTGACGCTCTCAATTGCGGATCGTTCGAAACCGCGATCGGTGCGGTCGCAGCTCCGGACAGACCGCCCATCTTCGCATCATGCAAGCGACGCGTTCGGCGCCCAATCCGGAGGTACGAGAAACCGCACCGCGTTTTGGTTGATTCCGAACTCGGCCGGGCCGAAGCCCGCCCAGTCGCCATCCAGTTGGATTCCCATCGGTTCATTCGATGTGATCCGGACCCGCCGGGCCTGTCGATAAGTCACTTCGCTGCTCCGAGTGTGCCGTCGCAGCAGGACTCGCATTGCATGATGCGACAACGATAGTCGCCCCGAACATCGCAGAACGCAAACATCGAGGAGACCGTCGTTCGGCAACGCCCGGTCGAGTATCCTCAGCCCGACCGCGTAGCGCGGCACGATCCCCACATATGCCGGTCCGCGCCCCTCGGTGAGAAGCTCGCCATCGGTCTCGACGCGGAGTGCCGGGTGTCGAAATCCCCAAAATGTCCGCCAGATCGGCCCGAAGTAGTCCAGTCGGGTGATCGGACCGCTGCGGTGGGCGGCCAGGCGCCGCACGACGTCCGCGTCGAATCCGACGCCCGCCATCAGCAGGAACGGCCGACCATTCATCGTCGCCATATCAAACGGGATCTGCTTGTTGGCTCGCAGCACCTCGCAGAGCCACTCCGCCCTCCCGGTCGTGCCGAGGTACTTTGCCAGTATGTTCTCGGTGCCGGCGGGCAACACCAGCATCGGCACGCCGGCTCGCGGCATGCCGCTGACGGCTTCGCGGACGGTGCCGTCACCGCCCGCCACGACGAGTACGTGGCAGGGCCGTTCGCAACACTGTCGTGCGAGGACGGCTGCGTCTCCCGGGCCGGATGTCCGATGGATCGCAACATGAAAGCCGATGCCTGACAGTCGTTCGCAGAACTCCGAGCGCATTCGGCGAGCCGCTGCGCCGCCCCCGGAAATCGGGTTTACGATCACATGCACCGTGTTGGAGCTTTGTGCCGCGGCCATCTCCCGAACTTTGACCGAGTTGGGCGCATATGAAAAGGAACGCCTTCCTGCGACGCCCGCTTCGCAGCCGTGCCCGACCGATTGAATCGGCGAGCGCGCGGGGCACGTCGATCACGGGTCCGTGACACAACCGGCGGCGGGGTGCCACGGGCAGCTTGCCTGCCCGTGTCCATGCACGGTGCTCTCCGTTCAATCACTGGCGGACAAGCCGCCAGTGGCACCCGCTGGGGCAGCCGGGCATTGCCGCCAAAACTGTCACGGACCCGTCGATCACCCTCCCCTCATGTCGCTGCCGGGGCCAAGCCGATAGCCAAATAACTAATGCGCGGCGCGTACGCGCTCGACCATCAATACAAGGCATGTCCGTCATGCGATCCCGTCGACCTCCACTACACATCCCAGAGGTCGCTCACCGACGGCGGGTGAATCTGAATCGATTGAAGACCCTGCCGGGGCTCCTCGTGTTGGCGACCTGCTGGGTGGCAAGTGAGGGACCGACGATCCGCCACGGTTGTGACCTGACGGACTTCGGACAAGCCGCGACGATCGCCCACCGCCTGGCCCATGGTGATCGGCCGTTCGTGGACTGCATGGTGAACGCCGTGTCGCTGGCGGAGTACTACGCGTCGTGGTTGTTTTGGCTGAAGCCGAACGCGACGCTGCTCGACCTCCGTATCGCCAACAGCGCCGTGGAATTCGGGGCATACGTGGCCGTCTATCTGGTGCTCTGCGGTCTCGCCAGACCATCCGTGTCGTTGTTGTGCACGGCCGCCTCAATACCCGTTGTGCGAGTCTGGTACACGCAGGTTCCGAGTTACAACTCTCTGCCCGCCACGGCGGCGATCCTGTCCATTGCACTGTACTGGGCCGCCCTTCGGCGTTACGAGTCACGGTCGCGATATACGTTCGCCTTTGTCGGCGGCCTCGTTGGGGGGCTGGCGGCCACGTGTCGATTGCCGCTCATCGGACTGGCAGGCTTACCCGCGGTTTTCCTGATTCCAGCCTTGGCGGCAGGTATCCGCCGTCGCGAGGCCCTGGCGTCGGCCATTGCTTATGTCCTCGGCCACATCGTCGTGCTGTCGATCGCCGCAGGGGTCATCATTCAGGCAGGCCTGGCAGCGGCAGCGGTGGAACGATTTCTGATGGTGGTCAGCCGCGGCCACTATGGAACCGAGAGCATCACGCTGCTCGGGCGCGGTGTGCGCGACATTGCGCACACGGGCGTGGTCGCGGCCAACTACGTGGCGGTGTTCGTGCTGCTGATGAGCCTGGCGACCGCGAGGTTCCCGAAGTGGCTGCGGATCATCCTTGCAGCGGCGGCGGCAATCATGTTGGCAAGGCACCTGGGCGTACGAAGCGCGCACACGGCGAACACGCTCGGTTTTGAGCTGGTGGGCGTAACGTTGGGATTGATCGCCTGGTGGCCGCGACGCAACCTCGATCATGAGGCTCGTCTTGCCGCCGCGGAACGGTCCTCTCTGTGTATGGTCGCCGTTTTCATGGCGATTCTCTTCATGGCTGGATCGAATACGGGGCCGTGGGCCGCTGCTCACGGGTCGCACCTCCTGGCCGCCCTGTCCATCCTGTTGATCCTGGAGTTGCCGGGCCGGGTGCGCAGCCTTGGGAAGACCTGGTTCGTCAGCCCCGTGGTCAATCGGGTGGCCACTGTCAGCATGGTGGCCGCCGTAGTCGGCGCCTCGTTCCACTGGTGGATCACCTACGGCTCCTATCGGGACATGTTCTCCGTGCGGCATCCGGAACGGCAGGTCCCGTTTCGATCGGCGGCACTGGCGGGTCTCACGTCGACGGCAAAACGGGTCGACGCGGTCGACCGGCTGGTTGAGCGCGTTCGGCAGCGGGTCCGGCCCGGGGGATACATCCTGGCCTACTATGACGTCCCTCTGGTCTATTTTGCCACCGGGACGCGACCTGCCGTGTGTGCATCCTGGGTCATGGAAAACTGGCCCGCACCGCTGGAGCAGCAGGTGTTGGCCGACATGCTCCGGAGGTCGCGAATCCCCGAACTAGTGATACGAAACAGGGTTTTCCCGGGTCGCCGGTGGCCCGCGTGCGAGGCAGAACACAGAAAAAGATACACCGACGACACGTTCGCACCCGATACCCCTGAACGTCGTCCGATCAACGCGTGGGTCGAAGCGAACTACGATCTGACCGATCCCGTCGGCCCGTTTGAGGTTTGGCTGCCGAAGAATGCACGCCCGTCTGAAGGCGGCGAACCGAGGCCCCCGCTGGCATCGGCAGACGTCGCCGGCGGCGAAGAACGATGAACTGCACCGAACGACAGATTCTGACCCTCGGCAAAGAGCCGGCGCGGGGCGCTCGCAGCCGCAAGAGCGTCTCCGTTGTCATCCCGGCGTACCACAGCGAACGCACATTGGGACCACTGGTCGATCGGCTAACGGCCGTTCTGCGGCGACACGGAGAGCCCTTCGAGATCATTCTGGTCAATGACGGAAGCCCCGACGGAACATGGGAGCGAGTGGAAGCGCTGGCGGCGGAACACTCACGGGTTGTGGGCATCGATCTGACGCGGAACTACGGCCAACACAGCGCTCTGCTGTGCGGCGTTCGAGCGGCGCGGTACGACGTGATCGTCACGATCGACGACGACTTGCAACATCCGCCGGAGGAAATCCCAAAGCTTCTTGCGCGACTCGAAGACGATGTCGACGTGGTGTACGGGACATCGCATGGCGGACAACACGGACTCTGGCGGAATCTGGCCTCAGGCATTATCCGGCTAACCCTGCAGAGCGCCATGGGCGCTGCCACGGCCCGCGACGCCAGCGCCTTTCGGGCGTTTCGAACCGAGCTACGCGGGGCGTTTGCGAAGTATGAGAGTTCGTTCGTCTCCATCGATGTCTTGTTGACGTGGGGGACGACCCGATTCACGTCGACGACCGTGCGTCACGATCCGCGACGGATCGGGCGGTCCAACTACACATTCGGCAAGTTGCTCACCCACGCCCTGAACATGTTGACGGGATTCAGCGTCCTGCCGCTGCAGGTGGCGAGCGTGATGGGATTCGTGTTGACGGGGTTCGGCCTGCTTGCGCTGGCATATGTGGTCGGTCGTTACCTGATCGAAGGCGGCAGCGTGCCGGGGTTTCCGTTTCTGGCGTCCCTGATCAGCATCTTTTCCGGTGCCCAGATGTTCGCCCTGGGCATCATCGGAGAATACCTGGCGCGGACGCACCACGCCACAATGATGCGGCCCAGCTTCGCAATTCGGCGGCGAACAGACCCCGATTCCCATGAGCACAATCCGGATAACTCGACTCTTGCCCGAGCAGTGTGACGAACTCAGAGCGATCCTGAGCCGTTCTCCCTTCGGGCCATACCGCTATCTGGCGCGGGGACTCGGAGCGGCGCTCAAGGACCATTGGCGCCGAGTGTTCGCAGAGTCGCTTCGGAAGCCGGGAGGAGGCGCGCTCGTCGCCCATGATGGCACTCGGATCATCGGTGCGGTCGTCTGCACCCGGCGGTCGTGGGAAAGCAAGGTCCTGGATGCGCCCGTCGCAGTCTTGGAGCACTTCATCGTAGACCCCACCGCGCCGAACCAGAGAGAGGCGGCGGTGGCGCTCTTGGGGAATGCAGAGGATTGGGCGACGGCGGAAGGTCTTGCCTGCCTCATGTGCAAGGTGTACTCGGACGATGCGGTCTCGATCCACGCCTTGGAACGATCCGGTTTTCTGATGATGGATACACTGCTGGACCTCGTTTACGATGCCAAGGCTGATCCCCTTGAACACGTACCCCCCCCTCAACTTCCGAGCGGGGCCGACATTCGGTCCGCAGCCGATGCAGACGAAGACCGACTCGCAGCCCTGGCCCGTGTGGCCTTCTCCGGCCATTTCGGCCGTTTCAATGTCGACGAGCGAATACCAAAGTCGACGGCCCTGAACGTCTATGCGCAGTGGATCAAATCATCCCTGCGAGGATTCGCTGATCTCGTACTCGTTGCGGAAATGGATGACCGCCTGGTGGCGTGCTCAATCTGGAAGAATCCGTCGGCAGCCGCGTCCGAAGCGGGCGTGCGCATCGCCGACTACAGCCTCACGCTGGTCGATCCCGACTATAGCGGCCGCGGTCTCTTTCGTGCATTGACCTACCGCGGCATGCAACTCTACGACGGCGCTGCCGACTACCTTGGAGGCCGCACGCATGTCCAACTCCTATCTCTTCAGCGGGCAATCGCCAAGCTCCGTTGGCACCCTTGCGGCGCCCGGCACGCGTTCCATCGATGGATCGAGTGACTCGATCCGTCGGGACGACGGCAGCGGTTCGTTTCGGATACCGTTCAATCGTCCTTGCGCCACGGGACGTGAACTCGAGCTTGTTCAACAGGCCATCCAAAGCAGAAATCTGTCGGGGAACGGACCGTTCACGAAGAGATGCACCGCACTGCTGGAGGAGCTTGTCGGTGTCCCGAAGGCGTTTCTGACCACCTCATGCACACACGCCCTGGAGATGGCGGCACTCCTGTTGGATGTCCGGCCAGGTGATGAGGTGATCGTTCCCTCATTTACGTTCGTTTCCACGGCGAATGCCTTCGCGCTGCGCGGCGCCCGGCCGGTGTTTGTGGACGTCCGCGAGGACACGCTGAATCTGGACGAGTCGCTCCTGGAGGAGGCGATCACGCCACGCACGAAGGCCATTGTGTGTGTGCACTACGCCGGCGTGGCGTGCGAGATGGATGCTATCATGGAGATCGCCCGGCGCCGGGGCGTCCCGGTCGTCGAGGACAACGCCCACGGATTGTTCGGCCGATATCGGGGCAAGCCGCTGGGCTCGTTCGGCGTGATGGCGACGCAGAGCTTCCACGAGACCAAGAACATCTCGTGCGGCGAAGGCGGGGCGCTCCTGGTCAACGACCCGGCGCTGATCCAGCGCGCCGAGGTCATTCGCGACAAGGGGACCGATCGCGGTCGGTTCTTCCGCGGAGAGGTCGACAAATATACATGGGTCGGCCTAGGATCAAGCTATGCCCCATCCGAGATTCTGGCGGCCTTCCTCTTGGCGCAAATGGAGGCTCGGAGGCATATCCAGCAGGCGCGCCGAGACGTGTGGGAACACTACCGACGCAATCTGCCCCGCTGGGCGAAACAGCACGGCGCACGCCTGCCGTTCGTGCCGGACGCCTGCGATCAGTCCTACCACATGTTCTACCTGTTGATGCCTTCGTTGGATCACCGTCAGCAAGTCATCCGGCACCTTCGACGACATCGCATTCTGGCGGTGTTCCACTATCAACCGTTGCACCTGTCGGAAATGGGCCGGCGCCTCGGCGGTCGGCCGGGGGCATGTCCCATCGCCGAGCGGATCAGCAGGCGAATCCTTCGACTTCCGTTCTACAGCGAGATGACGGAGGAGGATCAGGACGACGTCATCGCCGTCCTCGACGAGTTCTGCGCCGCATAGGCCGTGCAGTCCGTAACACCTTGAAGCAAACCTCCCCCTCGGCAGGTTTGGACGTCCACCGGCGGTCGCCGTCGCTCGGCACTCTGCACGAACTCGGAAACTCGGAAAGTGTGACCGATTGACCGCATCCGGCCCCCAGCTTATCGTTCCATTCATGCCGCCGAGTCGACCTGAAGAGAGAGAGTCCGCATGACTGCGAAACAAGCCTCGATGGTCGCCGATGGGACGGAACGCGCTTCCAGCAGCCGCGTCCCGCCGCACCTGCCCAAGCCGGACGGTTTTCGGGACACGGTTGAGTCGATCGTCATCGCGTTCATCTTCGCGTTTGTCTTTCGCGCCTTCATCGTCGAGGCCTTCATCATCCCGACGGGATCCATGGCACCGACGCTCTATGGACTGCACGGCCAGCACCGCTGCGCCTGCTGTAAGTATCCCTTTGCCTACGGCATACGCGAGGGGTTCCGGTTGCCCGACGGACGGGTTCAGCGCGGTACGCTCGGTGCGCCGATCACGGTGCGCTGTCCGAATTGCGGATGGGCGGGCGAGGGCAACAACCATCTCAATTCACGCCACGATCGCGTCGTCGCGGATGCCGGTGACCGAATCCTCGTTCTCAAGTGGCCGTACGACATTGGCGGTCCCTCGCTCGGCCCCCGGCGGTGGGATGTCGTGGTCTTCAAGGATCCTCAAAACGGCGAGCAGAACTTCATCAAGCGGCTCCTCGGCTTGCCGGGCGAGGTCATCGAAATCGTCAACGGTGATCTCTACACCGCGCCGGTGGAAGCATTGTCGCCTGAGTTAGTTGGCCGGCTGTCTGAACCGCGGGCAAAAGGCCCGGGAAACGCCCGCCCCCTGCCGCCCGCCCTGCGCGAAGAGCTTGACAGCAAACTCCGCATTCAGCGTAGGCCCCGGGTCGCACAGACCTCCCTCTGGCTGATCCACTATGACCATGATTATCCGCCCGCGCCGGAGTATGTGCGGCGCGGAAACCCGGCGTTTGATCCTCCGATGTGGAAGCCCAATCCCCCCGATGCGAACGCCGATTCACCGTGGAACACCACGGCACCGCGTATCGTCTTCGAGCCGCCCGCGGACGATACCGCCGAGCACGCAATCCACCTTGCCGGGAAGCCGATCCAAGACCATTACGGCTACAATCTGCCCGGCACCAATGGCAACGGCAGGAATGTTCATGTCGGAGACGTCCGACTTGGTTTCGTCCTGTCGCCCAAGGTGGCGAGGGGCTACGTCCGGCTCCTCCTGCAACGGGGGGACGACGTATTTCAGGCGAGAATAGAGGCAAGCGGAACGGTAACATTGAGCCGCGCCGTACCGGACCGCATTCATCGCCCGAACCCTCCCGTGCGAACGCTCGCATCCGGGCAGATCGAGCCACTCGTGCCGGGTCACCCAAGGACAATCGAGTTTGAGAATCTCGATTATCGCGTCGCGCTTCGCATCGATGATGAGTTGATCGTTGCGACCACGGATGACCAGTACCGACCGGACCTCCGCCGCTTGCGCAGGGTGCGGGATGGGCAATCGAGCCGTACCGAAATCGATATTGCCGCCCGTGACCTCGCTCTTGAACTGAGCCACCTCAAGGTCGAGCGAGATGTGTTCTATCGCAGTTCCGGCGTCAGTCTCGAGGATCGAAACATCAACGGCGTCGAGAATGTGCATTTCGGAGGACAACCCGGGTGGGCCACGGCGAGCCATCCGCTCCTTCTCCGTGCAACACCGGGAGATTACTTCTGTTGCGGCGACAACAGCCCGCAGAGCAAGGATTCGAGATTGTGGTGGGAGGTGGCACCCATGCTCAGGAGTCGTGGCAGTTACGACCGCGGTGATCCGGCAAGTTACCAACCCGGAACAGTGCCCGCCGACCAAATGATCGGCCGCGCCTTCTTCGTCTATTGGCCGAGTGGCTACCGGCTGTTCTCAACACCGTTCGGTTTTATCCCGAATGTGGGCAGAATGCGTATCATCCGTTAGGGCAGAACGTTGGCGGGGGACCATGCACCGTTGAGGAGGCCGTGACCGACTTATCCACAGTGACCGCGAAGGTCGCAACAGGCGGTCGTTGCAAGACCGCTTCGACGACTGCCGCCGCGATCCCCGCGAGCGCCGCTCGGGCGGAACAGGCCCGTCGAGCGCCGTAACATATTGGAAACAATGGTGATAGGAGTTCTACGACTGGCTTCCCCGTGTGGGCTTCGGGTTTGTACTTAGTCTATCCTCGTTTTGGCTGGGTCGATGCGGACCGGGTTCAACCCCGGCATCCGCCGACGTCATGAACATGTTTTCAACACGGGCTGTGCTCCCGGAGCGGACGTTGCTATGGCTCGAAGTTTTCCGGTTGTCGAAGCCCGGCAGCTTGTAAAGCGGTATGACGGACGGACGGTCGTGGATCACGTCAACTTCCGCGTCGGCCGTGCGGAGATCGTGGGGTTGCTTGGCCGCAACGGGGCGGGCAAGACCACGAGCTTCCGGATGACAATCGGCATGATTGTCCCGGAGAGCGGGTCGGTCCTGTTAAACGGCGAGGATATCAGCCGGTTCCCGATGTACCGCCGAGCCCAAAAAGGAATCGGCTACCTGTCCCAGGAAAGTAGCGTCTTCGTCAAGCTGAGCGTCGAGAAAAACCTCTTGGCAATTCTGGAACTGGTACATGGCCTTACTACGGTTGAGCGGCAAAAGCGTGCCCACGAGTTGATGGAGCGTTTTGACCTGCTTCGCAATGCCCGGCAGGAAGCCAGAACACTGTCTGGAGGGGAGCGCCGAAAGCTGGAGATCGCCCGCGCCCTCGTGACCAAGCCGGCCATCATATTGCTGGATGAGCCTTTCAGCGGCGTTGATCCGATCGCCGTCCAGGACCTTCAGCGGGAAATCCTGCACCTGAAGCAGGATCTGGGGCTCTCAATCCTGCTCACCGATCACAACGTCCGCCAGACCCTCGAGGTCACGGACCGAAGCTACATCCTCGACCAAGGTACCGTGATCGCGGAGGGGGCCTCGCGTGACTTGATCAATAATCCGCGGGTTCGAGATTCCTATTTGGGCGAGACGTTCCGAGGCGACGAGTTCGACCAACGCCACTCGGCCCCACCAGTAGCGGGTCGTCGACCATGAGAGTTGGCTAACGTGCAGTACCGGAGGGCTCGTTGAAACACTCAACGATCGGCCTCGGCCCGCTTATTCGGCGTAATAGCACGGGATATGGCCCGGCAGCTCCGGACTCTCACGGACCACCGGGCGTCCGGCCGCCGCAGAGCGCCTCCACGCGCGCAACCGGAGCAGCACATGGTTCAGGAGCCTCCTCAATGTCATCGTTCGTGGATTGCGCGATTCGCTCACGGCTGCTCTCCTACCGCCCCCGAGGGGCGCTCGCGCGAGGCAATAGCTGTGGGCCATGCACGCTCTATGCCAACGACAGAATCCTGCCGGATGGGGCCATGCGTACCCTCGGGTGGGAAGAATCCCACGCCGAGGCTGGGCAATGCTCTCCCCAGTCAAACTTGGACCTGTCAGCCTCTCGCGTGCGTGACGGAGTTGCACTAGAATACCGCGCGAGTTTGTGATATTTTTCACAAACCTGTCCGTGGCCGGAAGGTTCACGGACCGCGTGGCAACGGCGAACGGATGCGGGGAATCGCATGGCGACAATCATCATTGACGGTCGTGAAGTTACGTGCCGCGACAGGATTCCCGTGCTCCAGGCGGCGATCGAAGCCGGCTGCGACATACCCCACTACTGCTACCACCCGGGGCTGACGGTTGTGGCATCGTGCCGGCTGTGCCTCATGGAAATGAAAATGCCGCACCCCAAGACCAAGGAACTGGGGTGGGTGCCCAAGCTGTTCCCGAGTTGTCAGACGCCTGTCAAAGACGGGCTGGAGGTGCGCTTCGCCTCGAAAAAGGTCATCGAGAACCGCCGGCACTGCATGGAGTACTACCTGCTGAATCATCCGCTCGACTGCCCGATCTGCGATCAGGCGGGTGAGTGCTGCCTCCAGGACTACAGCCGGAAGTTCGGCCATGCGTCGAGCCGGATGGTCGAGTCCAAGAACAAGAACCCGAAGAAAGACATCGGCAGCAAGACGCTGCTCTATCAGGATCGCTGCGTCATGTGTTCGCGCTGCGTGCGATTCTGCCAGGAGGTGGCCGGCACCGGCGAGTTGTGCATCGTCAATCGCGGAAGCCGGGCCGAGATCGACGTCTTTCCGGGACAGCCTCTCGAAAACGGTCTGCAGGGAAACGTCGTGGATATCTGCCCGGTGGGCTCGCTGCTCGACAAGGACTTCCTGATGGACCAGCGAGTCTGGTTCCTCGACAGGGCCGACAGCGTCTGCCCCGGGTGTTCGGCGGGCTGCACGATCCATGTGGATCACAACGAAGGCCGCGTCTGGCGGGTGAAGCCGCGGTTCAACCCTGGCGTCAACGACTGGTGGATCTGTGACGAAGGCCGCTTCGGCTGGAAATATGTCCACGATCCGAAGCGGTTGGCGCGGTTGCTGGTGCGGCGCGGGGCCGATGAGAAGACCCCAGAGTGGGACGCGCTGCCGAAACTCGCGCGATTCCGTTTCGAGGAAGTCGTCGCCGACGCCGGATCCGTCAAGGTCGCGGCCCTTCTGTCGCCGTTCATGAGTTGCGAAGAAGCGTGGCTTCTGGCCCGATTCATCCGCGAGATCGCCCCGAATTCGACGCTCGCCATGGGGCCGGTCCCGGTGACCGGCGAGGACGAGGCGTTCCCCAAGAACCACAATGGCGATGGCGCGAAGTTCACGATCAGAGCCGAGAAATGCCCGAACCGTCGGGGCGTGGAGATTGTCCTGGCCGCGCTGGGCGGCACGATCGTATCGTACGACGAGTTCGTCAAACAGGCCACGGCGGGCGCTTTCGCCGCCGCGTGGATCGTGGGCGGCTATCCAACGCCGTGGGTCACGAAAGAATTGGGCAAGGCCGCGGGCGCGATCGGAGAGCTGTTTGTGCAGGACCTGTTCGCCAACGCCGCGACCAAGGCAGCTTCCGTCGTGGTCCCGAGTTGCACCTTCGCCGAGCGGGCCGGCTGCTTCGTGAATCAGGCGGGCCAGGTCCAGCCGTTCGAGGCGGCGATCGCTCCAGTGGAAGGATGCCGGCGGGACGGGCAGTTCCTCCACGCGATGGCCGGTGCAACCGGACTCTACAACGCCGCGCGGGTTCGTGAGCAAATGGCGGAGGCGATGCCGGTATTCGCCGATCTCCACGCGCCTCCGGCAAAGTGCGAATTCGCACATTGAGACATTGCCACGGATCGCCCGTGTGCCCAGAATGCGGCGACGTGACAGGTGACGAGTCCCGAGAACAGGATTCGCGGCGAGACGGACTGAGCCATGGTGGATTGCCTTAAAGACATGTTGGCGGATCCGTTCGGGTTCAGCGTCGTATTGATGCTGTTTCTGATCGGCGCGATCATGACGGCCGTAGCGTACGGCATTTTGCTCGAGCGGAAGATCGCGGCTTGGGTGCAGGACCGCTACGGACCGAATCGGGTCGGGCCGTACGGGCTGTTTCAGCCGATTGCGGACGGCCTGAAGTTCCTCCTGAAAGAGGACATTATCCCTGCCAATGTCGATCGCCGGCTCTTTCTGTTCGCCCCATGGATGATCTTCGTCGTGGCGTTGCTCGGCTTTGCGGTCATCCCTTGGGGCGGAGAGTTCCGCTGGCCGTGGATGGCGGCGGACCAGACGCTCTCTGTGCAGGTCGCGAGCGTCGACATCGGACTCCTCTACATCCTGGCCGTATCGTCGCTGAGCGTCTACGGCGTCGTCTTGGGCGGTTGGTCCAGCAACAACAAGTATTCCTTCTTGGGCGGCATGCGCGCCGCCGCTCAGATGCTCTCTTACGAAGTGCCGATCGGCATGGTCATCCTGACCGTCATCCTCGCCACCGGCCACCTGCGGCTGGAGCACATGGTCGAGGCCCAGGCCGGCCAGTTCTTCGGGTTGTCGGGTTTCAATTGGATCATCTTCTATCACCCGCTGGGGGCGATCTTGATCTTTATCGCGGCCCTCGCCGAGGCCAATCGAACCCCGTTCGACCTGGCCGAATGCGAACAGGAACTGGTCGGCGGATACCACACCGAATACAGCGCGATGAAACTGGCGCTGTTCTTCCTCGCCGAATACGCCCACATGATCACCAGCAGCGCCCTGATGGTCGTCATGTTCTTCGGCGGCTATATGCTGCCCGGCTGGGATTGGCTGAACGCCGACCCGTCATGGCTGGCCATGGTTTGCCGGATCGCGGTCGTCGGCGTCAAGGTGGGTGGTGTCATCTTCATGTATATGCTTGTGCGGTGGACGATCCCGCGCTTCCGCTATGACCAGTTGATGCGAATCGCTTGGAAGGGCATTGTCCCTATGAGCATGGCGCTGGTCGTGATCCAGGGTGTGATCGTCTATACGGGGATCAGCCAGTGGTGGGCCACGATCGGCAATGTGGCCGTCGTGGTGATCGCCGGGGTAATCGCCACGGCTCGGAGCCAGCCGATCTCCGGGCGGCAGGCGAGCCTGCGGAGAAGAATGGTTGTCAGTCATGGTTGACCCAACGCCGAAAACCCCGGTCGCCGAGGCAGGCACGCAGAATCCGCGCCGATGGACGGACACAGACGTCGTTTGCGTCGATCAGCCGGAGTTGTCCGCGGCCGAACGACTCTACCTGCCACAGGTGTTTGAGGGGATGCGAACCACGCTCCGCCACATGTTCAAAAAGCGTCTCCGCGACCAAATGGTGATTCAGTATCCGGAAGAAAAGCGAGAACAGCGCAAGGAGACGTATCGCGGCGTGCATCGGCTGAATCGGGACGAACAGGGCCGCGTCGCGTGTGTGGCGTGTTTCATGTGTCAGACGGCCTGTCCGGCACATTGCATCCACATCGAAGGCGCCGAAAGCCCTTGGGACGACCGCGAGAAGTATCCCATCCGGTTCGACCTCGATGAGTTGCGTTGCATCTATTGTGGAATGTGCGAAGAGGCCTGTCCGGTCGATGCGATCGAGCTGACGCCCGAGTACCACCTTGTGGGCCGCTCACGCGACGAGATGATCTTCGACAAGGAAGAACTGCTGATGGTGTTCGATAGGACCAAGGATGACAAGCGGCGCAAAAACCCGGCCGTGACAGGGTATTGAGAGTCTTCAGTTTTCAGTTCTGAGGACTGACAACTGAACACTGACAACTGACAACGAACCACAGGGACCGCAGCGAGTGGAAGAATACTTGGTTTATGGCACCTATGTCGCGTCGGCTGTGGGTGCGGCTGCTGTCTATGCAGCGTTGCCGTGCCAGGGGCGCTCCCGTCGCGGGCTGGCCGTCGCATTGGGTGCAGCAGGCCTCGCCGGCCTGATGCTCGTCCTGCGAAGGGTGGCGGGGAGCGCGGCGGACTCCGTCGCCTTTTACATCCTCGCGATTCTCGCTGTGGGCGGTGCGGCCCGCGTGATCACCCATCCTCGGCCGGTCTATGCCGCGCTCTACTTCATCATGGTCGTCTTGAGCACCGCGGGACTGGCCGTGCTTGCCGGGGCGGAGTTCCTCGCAGCGGCCCTCGTAATCGTCTATGCCGGCGCCATCCTCGTCACCTATGTGTTTGTCATCATGCTGGCCCAACAATCGTCTGCCGACGGCGGATCGACCGCCGCGTCGGTGCAATACGACGCGAACGCCCGGGAGCCGGGTGCGGCCGTATTGGCCGGATTCGTTCTTGTGGCCACGCTGGCGGGCGTCATCTCCGGACAGGAATGGCCGGTCCGGGCAGGCGCGGAGTCGGCCGTTGGCAACACGGTGGCCGTCGGAAACGTCTTGTTGAATCGTTTCGCCGTCAGCGTGGAACTGGCCGGCGTTTTGTTGATGGTCGCGATGATCGGAGCGATCGCCATCGCGCGGAAACAGATACCCCATGCGAACGAGGGCGCAGACCTGCCGCCGCCGGGTGAGATCGGCCGGCGGGTGAAACCTTACTGAGATGTGGTCTGCAAGTTGGCATCGCGGGCCGGCGTGTCCGTGGCTCGGCCGTTTGGCGGCCCGCTGAGAAACGCGGGTCGTCCGTGATGAAGTGGGTGCCTCATGACGCAGATGCGACATACGACGAGTAAACCGGCATGATCAACGCCGCGGGCTTGAGTCTGGTGGGGGCTGTGCTGTTCGGACTAGGCGCCATCGGGTTCCTGACACGCCGAAACCTGATCGTCATGTTCTTGAGCACGGAAGTGATGTTTCAGGGCGTCCTGCTGAACCTGGTGGCGATGGGCCTGCGCTGGGGCGACCTGCAGGGGCAGGCGTTCGGCCTCTTCGTACTCGTGATCGCGGCGGTTGAAGCGGGGTTGGGCCTGGCGATCGTCGTGATGCTGTTTCGGCGTAAGGGAACGCTGGATGCGGAACGCTGGAGTGGAATGCGGGGATGACAAGCGAATCACGACTCCTGAATTGCGCAGCCGGACCGTTGGCTGTGTTCACGCGTCGGCCGCAGTTCAGACCCGGGTCTTAGAAATATGGATCTGAAGTTACTCGCCATTCTGATTCCGCTCCTGCCGGCCGTTGGCGCCGCGCTGGTGGGGCTGGTCGGTTTGCGCTGGCTGCGCTCCCGGTCGCACTGGCTTGTGATTGCGGGCGTCGGGTTGGCGCTGGCGGCGGCGGTGTCGCTCTTTAGCCAAGTCCGAGAATCGTCCGGCCGCGAGGGGGCGGTGGCACGAACCGTGACGGTCTATCAGTGGATCAGCGCGGGCGATGCGGAACAATCGTGGTTCGACGTCGAGTTTCGGATCGATCCGCTGACCTGCGTCATGCTTCTGACCGTGCTCGGCGTTTCACTGTTGGTCGTTATCTACTCCGTGGGCTACATGCGCGACCATCACGGCCACCCCGAGCCAGGGTACGAGAGATTCTTCGCCTTTCTCGGCCTGTTCGTCTTCTCGATGTGCATGCTCGTGCTCGGCGGCAACTTCCTGCTGTTATATCTCGGCTGGGAACTGGTCGGGCTATCGAGTTATCTGCTCATCGGGTTCTACTACGAGCGACCGGCCGCGGCGGCCGCGGCGAAAAAGGCCTTTCTCGTCAACCGGATCGGCGACTTCGGCTTTGCCCTCGGCATCCTCCTGATCTACCTCACCTTCGGCACGCTGAGCTACGACCGCGTCTTCGCCATGGTCGCCGATGGCGTCACCGCGGATGGATCGTTGCTTGCTACCGACCGTATCACAACGATCGCCCTGCTCCTGTTCTGCGGGGCGATCGGCAAGAGCGCCCAACTGCCTCTGCACGTCTGGCTGCCGGACGCCATGGAAGGCCCGACGCCCGTCAGTGCCCTGATCCATGCGGCCACGATGGTCACGGCAGGGGTTTACATGGTTGCGCGATGCAGCGTCATCTTCGCCTCCTCGACGACGGCGATGACGGTCGTGGCGGTCGTGGGCGCCGTGACGGCCCTCTTCGCGGCCACCATCGCCCTGACGCAGTTCGACATGAAGCGGATTCTGGCCTACTCGACGATCAGCCAGCTCGGATACATGTTCCTCGGCCTCGGCGTCGGGGCCTTTGATTCGGCGATCTTCCACCTGTTCACTCATGCCTTTTTCAAGGCCTGCCTGTTTCTGGGTGCGGGCAGCGTCATGCACGCCATGGCCGGGGTCATCGACATCCGGCGTTTCGGCGGACTGTGGAGGGGCATGAAAGTCACAGCCATCACGTTTTGGGTCGCCGGGTTGGCGCTGGCCGGCTTTCCGCTGTTGTCCGGTTTCTGGAGCAAAGACGAAATCATTCACGCGGCGATGTCGAGTTCCATGCCGTGGCTCGGCTGGATCGGCCTGGCAACGGCCTTTCTGACGGCCTTCTACACCTTTCGGATGATCTTCCTGGCGTTTCACGGACCGCTACGGCTGCCCAAAACGGTCGAACACGTCCACGAGAGCGGTGGCTGGATGACGTTCGCACTCGGCTTCCTCGCCGCCGGAGCGATCGGCGCAGGCTATGTCGGCGTCACGCCGCAGTCTGGCGGATTCCTCGGCTTCCTCGAGCCGCGGGGCGGACTGCACGCCTTCCTGGAGCCGGTCTTCGCGGCGGCGCATTCGGGCATGGCCCACGTCGGCCTGGCGGCGGAGCACGCCGGGGCCGCAGAAGAAGGGCATCTCATGCTCTACGTCTCGGCAGTCATCGCCATCATCGGAATCGCCGCCGCCGGGTACATCTATCGGCGGCGACCGACCGTGGCCGCGGCCGCGGCATTCGGCGCCGGACCGGTCTATCGGTTGTTTTTCAACAAGTACTACGTCGACGAGCTGTACGACGCGTTCATTGTGCGGCCGTTGCGGCGGCTGGGCGATATCTGTTTCGGCCTGGATCGCTACGTGATCAATGCGATCCTGTGGATCATCAGCGCGGTGCCCCGGGCGGTCGGGTTCGGCCTGAAGGGGCTGCAGAGCGGATCGACGCAGGGTTACGCCACTGGCATGATCGTCGGCGTGATCGCGATCGTGCTGTGGATGCTCATCCGGATGTCGGGTGGCGGCGGACCCGACCTGGCAGCGTTGACACAGGGATAGCGGATGACGGCGTTGCACGACACATTCCTCGGACAGCACATCCTGACGATCGTCATCCTTCTGCCGATCATCGGGGCCGCCGTCCTGTTCGCCCAGCCTTCGCAGGAGCCGAAGTCCGTGCGGCGGTGGGCCTTCGGTCTTTCGCTGCTGACGTTGCTCGTGGCCCTCCTCGCGGCCGGACTGTTCGTGTCTGGCGAGTGGTCCGCCCCGGGCGACTATCGACTCGTCGAACAGCTAAGCTGGATGGGAGGCGCGGACGGCGGCGGGCTGCACGTTCAATACCATGTCGGGGTCGACGGCATCAGCTTGCCGTTGCTCCTGCTCACGTCCCTGCTGACGCCGCTGGCCATCTGGGGCAGCTTCAGCGCGATTCGCAGCCGCGCCCGTGAGTATTACGCCCTGATGCTGCTTCTGCACGCGGCGATGCTCGGCGTCTTCTGCGCCCGAGACCTGCTCCTCTTCTACATCTTCTTCGAGTTTACCCTCGTGCCCCTGTATTTCCTGATCGGAATCTGGGGCGGGCCGCAGCGCGAGAAGGCGGCCAACATGTTCTTTATCTACACCCTGACGGGAAGCATGTTGACGCTGGCCGGGATCATGTATCTCGGATGGCGCGTGTCGACCTGCGACGCCATCGGGTCGGGGTTCACCTTCGACTTGGATGCGCTCTATCGGCTTGCGACGCTGCCGGCCGTGGACGGAGGCCTGACGGTCGCCGAACAGGGCTGGCTCTTCCTCGCATTCTTCGCCGGCTTCGCCATCAAGGTACCGCTGTTCCCATTTCACACGTGGCTGCCGCTGGCGCACACAGAAGCGCCCACGGCCGGCTCGGTCATCCTGGCCGGCGTCCTGCTGAAGCTGGGCACCTACGGCTTTCTGCGGCTGAGTCTGCCAATGATGCCGGACGCCGCCGTGCACTTCGCCCCGCTCGTCGGCTGGCTGGCCGTCGCAGGCATCATCTACGGAGCCCTCGCCGCCTGGGTCCAGACAGACATCAAGAAGCTCGTGGCCTATTCCTCCGTGTCGCACCTGGGGTTCTGCCTGTTGGGCATGTTCAGCCTGACAACCGCGGGACTGACCGGTTCGCTGCTCTACATGATCAATCACGGCCTGAGCACCGGGGCGCTGTTCCTCGTGGTGGGCATGATCTATGAGCGCTACCACACGCGCGAATTTGATCATCTCGGCGGCCTGGCAATGAAAATGCCCCTCATGGCCTTTTTCCTCGTGGTCTTCACGCTGTCGAGTATTGGGCTGCCCGGCCTGAACGGCTACATCAGTGAGTACCTGGTTCTGCTCGGTACGTTTACCTCGTCGGACCACCTCGGAATCTGGTTCGCCGTCCCGGCGGCGACCGGCGTCCTGCTCGGTGCGATCTACATGCTACACATGGTCCGGCGGGTGTTGTTCGGTCCGGTGAAAGAGCCGGAGCACGGATTCGACGGCTCTTCCGGCCTGACGCAAGACCTGACGCGGCGGGAGGTGGGCATCCTGGCGCCGATCGCCGTGGCGTGTCTGTTGCTCGGCGTCTATCCGAAACCGCTGATACAGATGATGGAACCCTCCCTGAATACGGCAGTCTTGGCGCACGTCGTCGGGATGCCTTCCGAGCGTGTGGTCGTCCGTAAGCCGCGCCCCGACGCGACCGTCGCGCTCGCTGCCACGGCCGGGTTCGAGACGCCGGCCGCCGGGCGGGTCCATGACAGTGCTGGCGGCAACGCCCGGCTGCCCCGATGGGTGCCACTGGCGGCTTGTCCGCCAGTGCATCGACGGACAGCGCCTTCCACGGACACGGGCAGGCAAGCTGCCCGTGGCACCCCACCGCCAAAACTGTCACGCACCTTCCTCCCCGGGCGGAGCGCCCCGGCGATCGCTCGGCCAGAGGTCCGCAAGCCGGCCCGTCCGACCGACCAAGACCGGACCGGTCGGGATATTGGCCCCGACCGCAAGAGGGGGGCGCGACCATGACGCTCGCGATCCATCCGATCCTTCAGGGGCTGGCCCCCGAATTGGTGCTGGTCGTCGGTGCGGCGCTCGTCCTGCTGATGGGGCTGAGCCGATCGCGCGCGGCCGCGGACACGGTTTTTGCTCTTTCGCTGGCGGCGATTGCCATTGCGATCTACTCCGCTTTCCGCCTCGTCGGATCACCGCCTCACGCCGTGGCCTTTCTGACGAACGATTCCCTCGTGTGGTACACCCGCCTGATCGCGCTCTCGGTGGGCGTGTTGATTCTCCTGACGAACCGGCACGTACCGGAATCCGGCGAGCGCGGCGAGTTCTTCTGTCTGACCCTGTGTTCGCTGGCGGGGATTCTGCTCGTCTCCGTGGCGAACGACCTGATTCTGCTCTTTCTCGCGCTCGAACTCGTGAGCGTGCCGACCTATATTCTGATCGGTCTGTCACGACGGGACGTCCGTGCTCAGGAGGCCACCGGAAAATACTTCTTCCTCGGGGCGTTCGCTGCGGCGCTGATGCTCTATGGGTTCAGCTTTCTATACGGCGCGGCGGGCACGACGCAACTGTTCGGCGGGTCCGGTCCCCAGCAGTCGATCGTCGGCGCTGTCACGGCCGCCCTTCGTAGCCCCGATGCCGCAGGGCACGATCTCGTGGTGGTGGGCTTGCTGCTCTCGCTGGCCGGGCTGGCATTCAAGGTCGCGGCCGTACCGATGCACTTCTATGTCGCCGATGTCTACCAAGGAGCGGCCTCCCCCGTGACGGGCCTGTTGGGGTTCGTTCCCAAGTTTGCCGGGTTCGTGGCCCTCATCCGCATCTTGTCGCTGTGTGGTTGGGACTATGGAGACGCCATCTTCTGGCTGCTCTGGGTCATGGCGGCCGTCACGATGGTCGTCGGCAACACCTTGGCCCTCATGCAAAACAACGTCAAGAGAATCCTGGCGTACTCGAGCGTGGCGCACACGGGCTACATGCTCGTCGGGCTTGTTGCGGGGCCGGGGTCCGGCGGGGCCGGTTCGGCGCCGATGCGCAACGGCGTGACGGCGATGCTGTTTTATATGGCCATCTACGGCGTGATGAATCTGGGGGCCTTTGCGGCCTTGTCGTTTTTCCGGAGATCCGGTGCCGATGGCGAAGACTCCGTCGAGACCCTCGATGAACTGGCTGGCGCAGCCCGGCGTCATCCGTGGGCGGGCCTGGCGATGGCGATTTGTGTCCTGAGCCTGATGGGCCTCCCGCCGACCGGCGGGTTCATCGGCAAGTTGTATGTCTTCTCGGCGGCGGTCGCCGCCCACAAGGGCACCGCCCACTACGATCCGATGATCCTGCTCGTCATCATCGGCGTGCTAAACTCCGCCATCGCCGCAGCCTATTACCTGCGAATCGTGTCCGCCTGCTATCTTCGCAAACCCGCCGAGGGTGTTCGCCCCTCCGGATGTCACGCCCTGCGACTGTCGATCGCGGCTTGCGCCGTCATCGTCCTGGCCGTTTTTGTGCGACCGAGCCGCTTGCTCCATCAAGCCCAAGCGGCGATGGCCAAGGCTCAATCCGCCCCTGTCGTGGTCGCATCCGACGTGCTACCCCGCGCCTCCCAACACCCGTAAAACGCGGGCTGCGAGAGCGGCCAGTGTGCGCGGTCGAACCGGCCCAAAGACGGAACACGGAGACGGCGACGGCGTCAGGATCGCCGAGGCCGAGGGGATGCAGGCGTTTCCGAAGCGGACCGGAGACCTTACAATGTCCGAGCTTGGACGGTCGAAGCGTAGCAGCGGGTGTCAGGCGGTTATCCGGCTGGCAAGCTGGCAGTGTGCATGGTGAAAGCCGGCTCCGCGTCGCGTTGGGAAGCGCCCGGGCCGGGCGTCACCCTCCGTGGCAACGAGCCTTGAGGAAGCAGCGGATCCGAAAGGAGGATGTGTGCCTCGCGGAAAGATTGATCTCGACACTAAGGTTGAATCACTGTCCATCCTCAATCCGAGCGGAAACGTGGACACGGCCTTGGAGCCGGAAATCGAAGACGCCGACCTGCGCAGGCTCTTCAGGTGCCTGCTGCTCTCACGGCGTTTTGACGAGCGGATGTTGAAGCTTCAGCGCCAGGGACGCGTCGGCACCTACGGCCCGTCTCTCGGCCAGGAAGCCGCCTCGCTCGGACCCGCCTTCGCCATCGGTCGCGATGACTGGTTCATTCCGTCGTTTCGCGAGACCGCCGGCATGCTGTGGCGCGGGTGGCCGATCGAAAAGATCATGTGGTGGTGGGCCGGCCACGAAGTGGGTGCCCGCGCGCCGGAAGGCGTCAACGACCTGCCGATTTGCGTGCCGGTCGGTTCGCAGTGCCTGCACGCCGCCGGGCTGGCGTGGAGTTGCCGGTTGAAGGGGACGCGATCGGTCGCGGTCGGATTCCTGGGCGACGGAGCGACCAGCGAGGGCGACTTTCACGAGGCGATGAACTGTGCCGCCGTGTTAAAAGCCCCGCTCGTTACGGTCATTCAGAATAACCAGTGGGCCATTTCGCTGCCGCGGGCGCGGCAAACCGCGGCGACCACGCTGGCGCAAAAGGCCGTCGCCTACGGCATGGACGGCATCCAAGTCGACGGCAACGATCTCCTGGCGGTGATCGCCGCGACGCGCGAGGCGGTGGCCAAGGCCCGGGACGGCGGCGGTCCCACGCTGATCGAGGCCGTCACCTACCGGCTCGGCGTCCATACCACCGCGGACGATCCGAAGAAGTACCGCACCGACGAGGAGGTCGAGCTCTGGAGGCCCAAAGATCCGCTGCCGCGTTTCCAGAAGTACCTGCAGAACAAGTCGCTACTCGACGCCAAGGCCCTCGCGTTGCTCGAGGCGGAGGTGACGGATGAGATCGCCGCCGCCGTGGAGCAGGCCGAGGCGTTCGAGCCGGACCTCACCGAGCCGTTCCACCACTGCTTTGCCCGCATGCCGGAAGATCTTCGGATGCAGCTCGATGAGTTTCAGGCCTATCTCGCGCAAATCGGCGAGGGGGCCGCCGGCGACAACAACGGCAACGGGGCCGAGCAACTCAGCGAAAATGTGCCGGCGTATTGATGGGCGCGTCCCGAAAGTCCTGCCGGTGAGGGACGCCCACAAGGAGCATTCATGGCGCAGTTGAACATGGTCAAGGCCCTGAACCTCGCGATGCGCGAGGCGATGGCCGAAGACGAGACGGTGATTCTCCTCGGGGAAGACATCGGCCAGGACGAGGGCGTCTTTCGAGTCACCGAGGGCTTGCTGGCGGAATTCGGCGCGGACCGCGTTGTGGATATGCCGGTGGCGGAGTCGGCGATCGCAGGTTTGGCGCTAGGCTTGTCGTGCAACGGTTTCAAGCCGGTGTGCGAAATGCAGTTCTCGGGGTTCGGCTACTGCGGTTTTGCCCAGATTGAGAACCATCTCTCACGATATCGCAACCGGACGCGGGGACGATACACCGTGCCGGTCGTCATTCGGATGCCCTATGGCGCCGGAATCCGCGCTATCGAGCACCACAGCGAGAGCCGCGAAGCGTTCTTCGCCCACATGCCGGGCATCAAGGTCGTCATTCCCTCCGGTCCGCGAAATGCCCGCGCTCTGCTGCGGGCGTCTATTTTCGATCCTGATCCGGTCATATTCTATGAGCCGAAGGCCTGCTATCGGGCCTTCCGGGAGGAGGTTCCGGACGAACCCGAAACGATGGAGATCGGCAAGGCGGAGGTGGTTCGAGAGGGTGCGGACGTCACGGTGATTTCCTACGGGGCGTCGATGCGCCCGACCCTCGAGGCGATCGAGGAACTCGAGGACGAACACGACCTTGACCCCGAGGTGATCGACCTGCTGAGCCTGACGCCGATGGACACCGAGACGATTAACGCATCGGTGCGCAAGACCGGTCGGTGTGTCATCGTTCACGAGGCGCCGCGACGCTGCGGCGCTGCAGCCGAGATCATCGCTCGCATCGTTGAAAACAGCCTGATGTTCCTGGAGGCCCCCATCAAGCGCGTGACGGGCTACGACCTTGTGATGCCGTTCTTTGCGATGGAACGCCACTATCTGCCCGACCCCAACAAGGTCGTCGCTGCGGTGCGTGAGGTCGTGAGTTTCTGAAACGGCAGAACGTCGCAACGCGATGATGGCGAAGAATCAGCATAACACGGCGCCGTGATCTGTCGTTTCTGCCGCGACCCGAAGAGGAACATGGATCACGATTTCGGACATTCATCCCATGGCAAAGGAATTCAAACTACCAGACCTCGGCGAAGGCATCCATGAAGCTCAGGTGATCAACGTATCGGTCAACGTGGGCGACCGCGTCGACGCCGACCAGACGGTCATGGAGGTCGAGACGGACAAGGCGGCGGTTGAACTGCCCGTGCCGTTTGCCGGCGTCATTGCGTCACTAAACGTCAAGACCGGAGACACGGTCACCGTCGGACAGGTTCTGCTGGCGGTGTCCGATGGCGGCGAGCCCGTTGCCGCCAAGTCATCAAAACGGGGGGCGCGAAGTGAGGCCGGCGTCGCGAAGCGCAGTCACGCGCGGTCTGTTCCATCGGCGCCGGCTGTCCGCAGCGCCGCGGTGGCTGAAGCCCCCCGTCGCACAACCGGGCCTGTCCCCGCTGCCCCGGCCGTCCGTCGTCTGGCGCGCGAACTGAAGATCGACCTTCACCAGGTGCGAGGCACCGGTCCCGGCGGCAGGATCGTTCGAGAGGACGTCGAGCGTTTCTCGCTCGCCGGTCCCACCGGGCGTGAGGCCGGCCCGCGGCGGACGGCGCCGTCGCCGGAAGATCATCCGGCCGTGCGGGCTGTCCCGACATCAGCGGCGCGGCCCTCAGCCGGGGCGGGCGTCGACCCGCTGCCCGATTTCTCGAAATGGGGCCCGATTCGACGCGAGAGAATCCCTCAGATCCGTAAGGCGATCGCTCGACAGATGGCACGCGCTTGGGCGATCATCCCGCACGTGACCCACGCAGACGAGGCGGACGTGACCGACCTCGAGGGCTTTCGCAAGGAACAGGGCCGGGTGTTTGCCGACAAGGGCGCCAAGCTCACGCTGACGTCGTTTCTGGTGAAGGCCGTCACCGGAACGCTGCAACAATTCCCACAGTTGAATGCCTCATTTGACGAGGCCGCCTCCGAACTGATTCTTAAGGACTACATCCACATCGGCATCGCGGTCGACACGCCGCGGGGGTTGATGGTGCCGGTCCTCCGCGATGCGGATCAGAAGAGTCTGATGCAGATCTCCGCCGAGATGACGGACTTGGCTGACCGGGCGCGGGAGTTCAAGACCGACATCGCGGAGATGCGGGGCGGCAGCTTCACGATCACCAATGTCGGCGCGCTGGGGGGCACGATGTCCACACCGATGATCAACTATCCGGAGGTCGCGATTCTGGGAGTCGGCAGGCTGGGCTGGAGACCGATCGTCCGCGATGGCGAGGTCGTCCCGCGAAAGGTCCTGCCCCTGTTTCTTTCGTTTGACCATCGGGTCGTGGATGGAGCCGACGGGGCCAGGTTTCTCAACGTGGTCATCTCGTTCCTAGAGAATCCGCTCAATCTGCTGCTCGTCTCCTGAGTGGGTGTTTGAAAAGCCTTTCCAGAGCCGTCCTTGACACGTCGTGCCAAGGATGAGGGAGCGGGCCGCGTTCAGCCACGAGACCAGCTCCGCAGGCTCACTCATCCGAAGGACGGGACAACCTCTGGATGGCCGTTCGAGCGGCCCGCGCCAGATCGCCGTCGCCATGATCGATCACGATGTGATAGCAGCGGAGGGCGTCGTCCACCCGATTCGTCAGCACATAGAGTTCCGCGAGCCGAAAGGCTGCCTGCGGCTGTGTCGGCCGGGCATCGAGGATTGCCTCGTACTCTCGGACCGCCCCGGCGATGTCCCGCGCCGCAAGCAGCATCGCTCCATACTCGGCGCGCACGTCCATGGCGCCGGGGTGGAGCGTCAGCGCTGCCCGGTAGGCCGCCAGTGATGGCTCGATCCGGCCAAGCGAAGCGAGCGCGTAGGCCAGGTTCCGTTGAAAGACAAACGTCTCAACCTGGTCGGCCAGCGCGGCCTTGTAGTCGTCGACGGCGGCGGCAAAATCCTGACGGGATCGCTTGCCGCAGATCGCCAGGTCCCGAGCCGCGCGAAGATTCGCTCCGTTGAGGCTCAAGGCGGCGATCAGCGATCTCCGCGCTGCGTCGATGTGACCCCTCCTCAGCTCGAACTCCCCCTGTGCCATCCGGGCGTCCGGAGAATCGCCTGCAAACGCAACGGCCTCTCCGTAGGCTTCCGCAGCCTCGGCAGATCGCCCGCGGACCTCCAGGAACAGGCCCCATTGCAGCCACGCGTCCGACGAGTCGGCATGGCTCGTCACCGGGTCTCCACGGGATGCCCGCTCACGCTCACCCGCCGCCAGATCCAGCGAACGGCGGAGGGCCGCCTCCGCTGCGTCCGGTCGTTCACGGAAGGCCTCCACCATCGCCAAGCTGAGCCACGCCGCCGGATCGTCAGGCGTTCCATCCGTGCCGAGGCGCACTTGCCGGACCGCCTGATCGGGATCACGGGCGACGAGATACAGCCACGCCATGTCGCCGCGGTTTCGAGCCGCGAGGAGGCCCCACCTGTCACACCATCGGAAGTGCGTGAGCGCGGCGGCGGCGGCGTGGTGCGCCGGCTCCGCGAGACGGTCAAACCAGGTCGGATCATATTGCCAGCCGAGCGGCAGAGACGGAACAGCGGACGCGAATTGGCGTCCTCGGTAAGCGTGATACTGCCACATCGCCGAATGTCCTGTCAGGCCCAGCAGACCAAGGACGGCCGCGATGAACGCCAGTCCGATCGGGCGCAGGCGACCCGCGGTCTTCAATCGTATCTTCTGGAGAGACACGTTGCGGGCAAAGCAGAGCCGGGCGGCCTTCATGATGACAAACGTGCCGATCCCGGAGATGCCGAGCGCGAACAGGAACGGTATCATCCCACCATAGATATCGTGGTACGCAAGGAAAAAGATCGCGAAGACGACCAGAGCGACCAGTTCCTCCGGCACCGACAGGTCGTGGAAGGGCTTCCGCCGCGGCGCCACCGCCACAGACACCGGACGCCCCTTCCGCCCGACCGCCATCGGGCCGAATCCGAAGTAGAGCGCCTCGTTCGGGCACACACTGACGCAGTCCATGCACTTCATGCAGCCCGGATCGACCACCATCCCGTAGACGCGGACCTCTTCGGCCACGTCGACATTGGACGTGCATGTGGCGGTGCAATGGCCGCACCCTTCACACGCATCGGTGACGCGAATTCGACCCTTGGCGAATCGATCGGCGATCGCGAACAACCCGCCGTAGGGACACGCATAGGTGCAGAATCCCTTCGGGCCAAGAAAGTAGATCAGCGCGACGCCGCAAAACAGAATCGTGAGGATGGCGACGATCGGCCCGGGAAACGTGTCCCAGAACCCGGTCCGCATCAGGTGCAACTCAAACGGCGGTACGGACTGTTTATAGACGGTGACGAGCAGGATTCGCCGAACAATGGGCCAACCGAACATGTAGGCTGCGGCCGCCAGCGGAATGAACACGAGCAACCGCGTGCGGAACGCCTTGGGGCGCAGATGCAGCCGCTTGAGCAACCAGTTCGTCAGGTCCTGATAGGCGATGACGTGGCAGCCCCAGCCGCAAACGAACCGCCCGACGACCAGAGTCGCCAGCAACGCCAGCGCGAGGAACACGAAGCCCGCGTTAATCGCCCCCTGACGGAACGTCTCCATGGCCTCCGAAGGCTCCACGGGCGAAAGCGTCCACCCTCGATACCACCAGTGCAGGAAATGCCCGGCCATCAGGACGTGCACGGCGAGCAGCGAGATGGCCCGCCACCGGCTCATCCGCGACGAACGCAGGGGTGGGGCCATCGATGTGGAGAGCACGGAGAGCGGAACATCTCCGGCGCCAGAGGCGTTGCGTCCGGTGCAGGGCTGCCGGCGTCGCGTCACGGCGGAATCGGGTGTAGTCCCGGTCCCAGTCAGCATCGGCTTGTCATTTGAGGGCACCATGTCGGGGGCAGACCGCACATCGCAGTGACAACATATCGGCTTCTCTGGAGTTCATGGTCGAATCGGCCGAACGCGTACATCATAGCGGCCGACGGCCAAGATGTGGCGGGTGGCGTTACCGGCCGACCGCCATAGAATCGGACGTTGCCGACACAATCATTCACCACGGAGCCACTGCCACGAGCCCTCACACGCAACAGACCCGCCGGCGATGCTGCCGCGATCGACGACGACGGACTTCGATGATTGTGCTTTGGGTCACCACATCCGTGGCGGCGCCGGTGGCATTCGGCCCCGGCTGCGGAGCGCGAGACCGGACCAAGGTGGCCCTGCCTGTCGGGTGGGCCGCGGATCCGACGGAACGGATCGAGGCTTCCGAGCCGGTCCGCACGGACACACCTCTGTATCGGACGGCCGACAACGTCATTCGACTGGCCGGAGCGATCAACGAGACCGTCGCGTTTAACTATGTCCTTTCGGCCGAAGACGGTCGGGCCGAGGGTCTGGAGTTGTCCGTGGAGGACTTGGTCGCACCGGAAGGCCTGATTCCACCGGACCGCGTGCGAATGTACCGGCCCTGGCCGATCACGGTCACACGATTTCCCAACTGGTACTTGCGATCGCTAGGTCTTCGGAAATCCCAAGCGTTTCCAGATACCTTGGTTCCGATTGATGCCCCGCGCCGCGGACAGCCATTCACCATCGAACCGGGCGCCCACCTGCCCATCTGGGTGGATATCCGAATCCCCGCGGACGCCGCCGCCGGCACCTACCGCTCGCATGTGGTGGTTCGAGATGGTCGCGGCAAGTCGCGGCGGACACCGATCGAGCTGAAGGTGATGGGGACGTCGCTGCCTCGGGCGATGGCCCTGCCGGTGATGGCGCGCGTCGATCTCCGGCCGATCATCACCGCACACACGTCGCAGTCTCCTGATGACCCGGCCAAGGCGTTGCGCGACGAGGCCACGCTCCATGTGATCCGCCGGGCCTTCGAAATCCTCCACGAGCACGGGCTTAGCGCGTATACGGATCAGATTCATCCCGCCTATCGACAGGATTTGGACGGTTCGATCGTGATCGACTGGACCGAATACGATGCGATCTGCGGACCGTGGATCGACGGCAGCGCGTATGACGACGGTGTGGCGGCGCACGCATGGCCGCTGCCGGTGAATCTATCACAGCCCGACCCGGGACGGTACGACGGCATCGACTCGGTTCGCTACAACGCCGTGCTCCGCAAGTACCTGTCGGACGTCCGCGACCATTTTGAGACGCGAGGCTGGCTGAAACAGGCGTTTGTATGGTTCGATCTGCCACGGCGGCCGGGCCCGGTCGCCGCCGAGCTGGCCCGCATTCGCAAGCTCGCCGAAATCACACACGTCGTGGATCGACGGCTGGCCTTCGCCTCCACGCTCATCCCGCAGCCGATGGCGCCGTTTGGCTGGGTCGATCATCGCTACGAGGACTTCTCGGGGCTGATCGACATCTGGGCCACGCCCGCCCGATACGAACACCCACCAACACTCGAACGCCAGCGGATTCTCGGCGCCCTGACGTGGTTGTCGCCGGACCGGCCCCCGTTCAGCGGTTCACTCGCGGTGGAGGCCTCGCCGGTCGATGCGAGAAGCCTGCCATGGCAGGCATTTTTGCACGGCCATGATGCGATCTTTCTGTCGCAGGTCACCCAATGGCCGGCGGGCGCTCCCGACGTCTCCATTGATGACCCGAATGCTCCCAGCGATGCCTGGCTGCTCTATCCCGGCACGCCGTTCGGCCTGGACGAGCCGGTCCCGTCGGTGCGCCTCAAGCGACTGCAACTCGGTCTGCAGGACTACCAGTATCTCCGGCTGCTCGATGAGACCGGCCATGGTGAGACGGCACGGCTGGCGGCCCGATCCCTGATCAAGGCCGCGGGAACCGATGCGTACGGCGACAGCTATCAGGACGGTCTGCCCGGCCGGCGCGTGACCGACCCCGATGCCTGGCGAATGGGGAGAACGCTGCTGACCGAAGAGCTGGCCAACACGGTTGGAGAAACGCCCGGCAGGCGAATCACGGCCAATGTGAATCAGGCGGCATGGCGCGCGTTTCTTCGAAAGACACGGCGAATCGAGGTCTGGGCCGAATCGGCCCGCCTGTCGCTCGATCAACGCCAGGGACAGTCGGGTTATCTCGTCGCATTCGGCGCCGGCGTGTTGAGCGAGCTGCGCACACCCTTGAGTGGTACCCTGACGTTCGGCCTGCTTCCGCCGGACTGGCGGAGCGTCAGCGATATCGTCCGCGTGGGTCCGATCGAAGAAATGGCCTTCGCACGCAGTCGCCTGACCGCCGCAATGCCTGGCCTTCCTCGCTGTGATCTGGATGGCCACTTGCTCCAGACCCTCCATTTTGATGGCGGGGCTTCCGGGTCGCGGGATGCGGAGGCACTCTTGTCGATCGTGCTCGCGACTCGGGCGCCTAATCCGATCACCGTCGACGGGGCCTTGGATGACTGGCCCCCGAGCACGGCCAACGTGGCGGGAGATTTCCGCGTTCTGACTGGCGGCGGCGCGAGCGAGTCGCCTCGTGCTCGAGCGGAACGCCAAACCATCGCCTATTTTTCACACGACGGCGAGAGCCTTTTTATCGGCATCCGCGCCGCCAAGGCGGCCCCATCAAGCCCGTCGCCGGTGAACAACCGCCGTTCTCAGACACGACGTTACGGCAGTGTCGTCCGTTACGAGGACCTCATGCCACGAGACGAGGACTTGGTTGAGATCGTGATCGATCCGACTAACGCGGCCACGCAGAGTGGCGACCTCTTCCACATCGTTCTCAAAGCCACGGGACAGGCCGTCTTTGAGACGGGCATCGGGACCGTGCCGGCGATTGGTCCCTGTCGTCCCTGGCCGGCCGGGGCGCAGTGGATGATCGAGGATTCGCCCGAAAGCTGGTCGGCCGAGCTGGCCATTCCAGTGCGGTCGTTCGGGGCCACGGCGGCCGAAATGCGCATATGGGGGGTCAATATCGCTCGCCTGGAGCCGACCCGCGGGGAATACTCAGACTGGTCCGGAGCGGTCCGATACTGCTACGATCCGCGGACACTGGGGAACCTCGTCTGGGAAGACTAGTCCTCTGTCACGCCTGATTGGCTTCTGACATGCCCGATGAGCTGGGGAGCATCGGCGTCCCGCCGGTGTAGCTCCTCCTGAGAACGTCGGGGGCACCTGGCGCCCGGAAGGTGAAACCTCGGCGTCTGGCACCCGAATGGGGCGCGTCCGGCATGGCGGGGTGGCGCGCCTCGGTCCGATTGTGACGATCGACGTCCGTTCCCGCGGCCAAGTGTCCGAACCCACTGAATCATGCATATATTGACCTCTATCACGGAAGTTCCGTACCCGTCCGGATTGACCGGGCACCCCCCTCTCGATACAATGCAACGGTGGGTGGTCGTTCGCCCGCGCTCCGGCGCAGGTCGGACTGGGTGAGCCAAGACCGCGTTGATGAGACCCATGGGGCGGCTGGCCCGGCCCCGCCGTGCGTCGCCCTCGCACCGCCTGCATACTTGTTGTACTGAAGGAGAAATCGCTATGCGTCTTGGACGCTCTGCTTCGTCGGCACCGCGTGCACCGTTTGGCACGAGTCCGACCCGGCTCATGTGTGCGATCACTGCGGCAGCCGTGCTGGTGCTCGGCTGGACGGGTTCGGTTCACGCGTTCGGCCCGGTCGGCGTCACGTTTCCGGCCAACGAGAACACGCTGGGCGTGGTTCCGCCGGACCCGGATTGCGCCGCGGGTCCGCAGTCGGTGATCAGCACCGTCAACGTGAATATGGCGATCTGGGACAAGAGTGGTACGCGCCTGTTTGAGGCGGAATTGGACGATTTCTTCGATGAGCTACGCGCCCGGGACAGCATCCAGTTCAATTTTGTCTTCGACCCTCGGATCGTGTATGACCAGTACCTCGATAAATTCATCCTCATCGTGTTGGCCAATCAGACCGGGAACAATGGAGCGTTCACGGACTCGTTCCTGTTGATGGCCGTGTCCAGATCGCCCAATCCGACCGGTGACAATCAGCAGGCCGGTCAGCGGGACTGGCTGAAATTCTCGTTCAAGATCGACACGACCTCGAACTGGGCGGATTACCCGACCATCGGCATGGATGAAGACAGGATCTATGTCAACTACAATATGTTCCCAAAGCAGGCCGGCGGGGTCTTCGCTCGGATGCACCAGATCGACAAAACGGCTCTTCAAGACCCGATCAATCCGCCTCCAAACCTGCCTGCCCGGTTCTTCGACAATATCGCCACGGCCAATGGCGGCGGGGCATTTACGATCCAGCCAGCACATTCTTTCGGGCCGACACAGACCGAGTGGTTCGTCAGCATCAACGGTTCCTTCGTCGAGGACGATCAGGTGTTCCTCTACGCCCGCGACGGCGGCGCCAGCCCGAATAACTTTCAGCAGTTCGCCGTCACCGTGCCGCCTTTTAGGGCGCCTGCCGGAAGCGGCCGGCAACTCGGCGGCTCAGATCTGCAAACGGTGTCCGGCCGTTTCAACAATAACGCCGTGTGGCGCGATAACTCCCTCTGGTGCACTCACACGATCAAGGGCCAAAGCGGAACGGTCGTCCGCTGGTATGAGTTCGACACCTCGCCGTTCCCGAACGATCCGGTTCTGGTGCAATCGGGAGACGTGACCGACGGGCCGGAAGGCATCGGTGGGATCGTCGACAACTTCATGCCGGGCATCATGGTCAACCCGACAGGCGACATGCTCGTCTCCTACACCTGCGCCGGCCCAAACCTGTTCCCCTCGATCTGCTACGCCCACCGCTTCAAGGGCGATTCGCTAGGGACAACGCGAGCGCCAACCCTGGTCGTGCCGGGGCAGTTCACCTACGTCGGATTCGGCGGCGGCCTCGAGCGGTGGGGCGACTACAGCGGAATCGCTCTGGATCCGGCCGACGAGTCCACATTCTGGATATTCCACGAGGTCGCCAACGCCGCCGGAAACTGGCGGACTTGGTTCGGCAGCGCCACGCTGACCGTGGCCGGCGGGGGCGGTGGTCCTCCCGGTCCGCCCGTGCCCAGCGCCATCGTGGTCGAACGTCCCAGTCAGTTTGAGAACTTCGTGACCGGCACGACCGAGCGGATTACTTGGTCCGCCTTCGGAACGCCGGAGGCTCCGGTCAAGCTGCTGCTCTTCCGTGGCGACCAATTGGTCGGCGAAATCCAGACGGACCTGCCCGCATCGCAGCAAGCGTTTGACTGGACGGTCGGAGACCCGGCTAACAGCGGCGTCCCGCTCGTCGAAGGCGAGACCTATCGAATCCGCATTGCCGCCGTGAACGACCCCAGCGTCTTCGATGACAGCAACGCGTTCTTCCGCATCACCCACAAGGTCCTGATCGACGCGGGCGTGTTCGACTCCACCGGCGCCCTGCAGACCGAAACCGAGTTTGTCCCGGGCGAATCGGTCCAGCTCAATGCGATGGCGACCGAGGGTCTTGCACCCTACTTCTTCAAGTGGACGCCGCAGAACTTTCTTGACAATCCGAACAGCGCGAATCCCATCGCCCGACCGTTACGGACGGTCACCTATGCCGTCACCGTCCGTGACAGCACGGGCAATGAATCCGATCCGGCCAATGTGACCCTGACCGCGGGCAACCCGTTGCGCGTCGATGCCGGCGCCAGCCAGTTGTTCCCGGCCGGCGGAAACGTCATCATCGAAGGGTCGGTCAGCGGCGGAGCGCCACCCTACACCATCGAGTGGTTCGACTGTGATCCTTCTGCCTGCGCCAACCCCGCCGTGGCCGACACCATCCAGCCGATCGTCTCCCCAGCGGCCCAAACGATCTTTTTCCTTCGTGTCACCGATGCAGCGGGCGACGTCCTCATGGACAACGTGCTGGTCGAGCCGGGCTTCAACGTCGGTCTCGAGAACGATCCCGGAAACGGCGGTGCGATTGTCCGTTCGCCAATCCAGTCGCTCTACCGCTTCACAGACGAAGTGACCTATACGGCCAGTCCGAATCCGGGCTTCGTTTTCGACCACTGGGACGGAGACGCATCCGGAACGGCCAACCCTGTCACGATCCCCTTCCCGAACGACAACCTGACGGTCCAAGCCGTGTATCGAGTCGACACCTCTGCAGCGACGCCAGATAGTACCGGCTCGCTGCCCGTACCGACCGGGAACTGCGGTCCGGGGATGGCCGGCGGATTTATGATGGCCGGGCTTTGCCTGCTGTTCATACGGCAGCGCCGGCGTCTCCGCCGCTGACCCAGCCGTCGCTGCGGTCGATTGACCCTTCATCATCGCGCCATGCGCGGTGCGCGCCGTCCTCTTGCAGGACAGTCTGGACGAGCCGTCGCGCCGTGTTGCTCCCGCCGATCGCGATCTTGGCGCAGGCGTCAGCCGGCCATCTCGACGGTTGATCGTCGGCGCTGCGACGACTACCGTGCCGGCATGCGGATCATTTCCAACGGCATCGACCTGATCGAGTGCCGCCGTATCGAACAGGTGTGGCGTCGGCACCCCGACCGGTTTCTGGCGAGAATCCTGACCGCGGCTGAGCGTGCGTATTGCTTGCGGCGCAAGAACCCCGTCCCGAGCATCGCCGGCCGCTTCGCCGCCAAGGAGGCGGTACTCAAAGTGCTGGGCACCGGGTGGCGAGGAGCGATTGCGTGGACCGACATGGAGGTCACCAACGACGCTGCCGGTCGACCGAGTGTCGCGCTGACCGGAGCATGTCAAGACATCGCGGCCGGCCTCGGCATCGAGCAGATCCTGATCTCCGTGACCCATACGGAGCACTATGCCGCGGCGAGCGCGATCGGGATCGGCATCTGAGACCGCCGGCGGCGGGGAACCCGCGTCGGCAGTATGGCGAATCGACCAAACCCCGACAATCTTCAATCCGCTCCTCCGGCACGGCTATTGACAATACCTGGGCAAGGCGCGATAATGTGGGTCTGGGTGTGCGTATCAACCGGAGAGCGTCATTCGTCCGGTGGTGATTGCAGAGCGACGCTCACCCGTGCGAGCCTCGTCATTCGGCGTCGGCCGCGTCGGAACCGGCCGATTCCTCTCTGTCCGCCGCGGCGCATTCGCCTTCGTGCGAATCACGCCGGGCGAAGTGGAGCAAATGCCATGATCACATCCAATCCGTCCAGAGACGCCGGTTTCATCCATCTTCCGCATGAGGCGGTGGTCCGGCGTCAGGCGTTCACACTGATCGAACTGTTGGTCGTCATTGCGATCATCGCGTTGTTGATCAGCATCCTGCTGCCTGCCTTGGGTGCGGCCAAGGCGGAGGGGCAAAAGGCCAAGTGCCAGGCGAACCTGCATGACTTTGCCACAGCGAGTCGAGGCTATTCGATCGACGACGAGTTGGATTTCGTCTTGGCGGTGCCGTCGTACTACGGCGTCGATCCGAACAACTACGATGGATTCTACGACTGGGGCGGCATGACCGGCTCCGACGACGAGATCAACGGCGGCGGTGAATGGAACTGGGGTCCCCAGAGCCGGCGGACCGGCGATGTCAGGCCAATGAACACGTTCATGTACGGTCGTGGAACGATCAGCCGGAGCAGCGACACGGGCCTGGATCAGCACATGTGCCCCGGCGACTTCGGTTGGGTGGACGCGCCGTTTTATGCGACCGGGAGTTGGGCGGCGGAGTGGAAGACGCGGCCGTTTTGGAAGTCGGTCGGCACAAGCTATCGCGCGAACTGCGCTCGAGCCGGAGGAGGTGGCACCATCTGGTCGATGTCCACCTACTTCCGGCCGGAAAGCAAGATCGAGGCCGTCTCTGATACCATCCTCTACATGGAAAGCATCATGTGGTTGGCGCGGTGGAACACGGACACACAGCAAGGGCCGGGCAACGGCGCGACCCTCCCCGGCTGGCACCGCAAGCTGGCCCGCTACAACGTCGCGTTCGTCGATGGCCATACATCGGCCGTCAAACTGGACCGGTTCGGACTGGACCCCGAGCCGCCACAAAGCGTCGACCCGGGGTTCGCACAACTCTGGACGCGGGGTCCGGGTCCCGAGCGCTGGCGCATGGATACGCGGCGCCAACCCTTGATCCAAACCCTTCCATAGCAGGTAACGACCATGGCTTCATCAGACGGCAGCACACGAATTCCGGTCAAGCTCGGTCTGGCGGCGTGTGGAGCGGTCGCCGCAATTGGTATCTCTGTCTACGTTGGTCTCTTTCGGGATAAACCGACGGTCGACACCTCGGCGACCGTCCTGCTCCATTGCTCAAAGTGCGGTGAACAGTTCGAGATGCCCTGGAACAAATATCACACGCTCGCGCCCAAGGGTACGGATATCTCCGGAGGACTGACCTGTTCCAAATGCGGTGCCGAGTCCGCCGCGTCCCGGATAAACCGACCGTCGAGCCGCGTCTTGACTCCGAACGACTACGATTTGTGGAAGAAGGAGTCCTTGACCCTGGACGACCTCCGGCGCGAGAAAAGCGGCGAAGAGGCCGAGGACGAAGAGGAGTACGAACCCGAGCCGAAGAAGGAGCCGCCCAAGTTCAGCCCCAGTTGAAGCGGGCTGTCGGTGCTCGCCGCGCGCCGATCGTTCAGAGTTCACGTCCATTGGAGTGCAAATCATGGTTGCGTCAAACCCAACGCTGGAACGGAGGGGCGGGCGCCGTCATCCGGAGCGAGCCGGCCAAGCGCACGCGTTCACGCTCATCGAATTGTTGGTCGTCATTTCAATCATCGCCCTGCTGATCTCGATCCTCCTGCCGGCGCTGGCCCGAGCCCGCGAATTGGGCAAGGTCGCCAAGTGTCAGGCTCACCTCCAGGGGCTGGGTCAAGCCGGCACCATGTACATGAGCGACCTGGAGTATGTGGCCACGCCCGTGATCCCGTGGTACAGGTTTCCGGCCCACGGCGGCACCCCCAACAGCCCGGGCGGGCTGTACGGAATCACGCTCTTTTCGCCTTGGGTCTTCGGCGGCTTTGCGGCGCCCGATCCGGATCCGGTCTGGGCCGCCTACAACGTCGACAGCACGCTATATCCGGCCCAAGTGCGGGCGCTGAATAGATACGTCGCGCCGGACGCGGAGGGCCGGAATGTTCAGATCGATGTCTACAAATGCCCCGGCGATCGGACGCACACGACGTCCATCATCGGCCAAGCCGGCAGCCTCCTCGACGAGGAAGTCCGAACGTCTTGGCAGGCCAACGGGAGCAGCTACACGCTGAACACCCGATTCATGCAGGGATATACCTGGCAGTCCGGTGGCAACTTCGGATTGTTCGGCGTGCGTGGGTTTGCCGAGCGGATCGCCCGGCACATGATCGGCGGGGATGCCGCAAGGTTTGTCATGTGGGACGAACAGGGCCTCTACAGCGCCACCTATCGGGCCGGCCCGACGCTCCAGGAGTCGCTCGCCGAACCGCAAAGGCTCGGCTGGCACCGCGAGTTTTCCAAGTGGGGCATGGGGTTTGCCGATGGGCACGCCGAGTACCGCTACTTCGATACCCGGGTTGCCATTCACTCCGATGTCACGATCTGGCAGCCCGGCTGGAAGCCCGAAGATGGGGCCCCATAGCCACCGCGTTTTCGAGACGCCTCCGGACTGCTCGCGCCGGCGGCCCTAACGCCGCCGCCGCCGCCGCCGAAACAGCACCGGGATCACGCCAACCGCGAGCAGGCCGATGGTCCCCGGCTCGGGAATCCCAAGGAACGCCACGCTCAGGCCGAGTTCGAAGACATAGCCATTGCCAAAGCTCGGCTTGTTCGGATTGAATCCGTTGTTCGTCGTCGTCGTCGCGCCGGGGTTCGGGATGTTCCGCCACGCGAAGTCCGCCCCGCCGGACTGGAAGCCCGGGAACGGATCGCTGCCGAACATGCACCAGCCGTCAAAACCATACTGACCGGCGTTGCCGTCGCAGAAGCGGCTCGCGGCTACCTGGACCTCCGTTGCGGGCCCCGGATAGTTGAGCGTCTTGCCGCTCGGCAGGTTGTAGAAGACGCCGCCCCGGTCTCGCATGAACGCCGTCAGGTAAGTGTCGTTGTTCACCAACAGCGGGACCACGCTGGCGCCGTTGTCAAAGTCCAACCCGGTGATCTCCACGTCGATCGACGCCGGGTTGCTCGGATCGAAGAGCGACGTCGCACCCGGAAGATCGATGTTGCCGACGCTCAGCGGGACGTCGACGTACCAGTGGACAATGCGAAAGTCCGGGTCGGGGTCGCTGACCATCTTCAGGATGATCGGCGAATTGAGCGGTCCGATCGTGCCGATCTGAACGAACCCCTCCGGCGTACCGTCCCGAATCGGCAGAAAGATGTCGGCCGGAACCGTCACGCTCGGATTGTCGACCACGACCGAACTCCCCTGCGTGATCCGGATTCCGAACGTGCCCGTCGGGTCGCCGACCTGAGCGCTCACGACGCCTGCACCACTGGCGATCGTCAGGACGGCAGAAACAATGACGTGACTGATACGAGTACTCATACGGACTCCCCCCGGCGCACGAGCTCGGCCCCTGCGCTGATTGCCGGCCTCACGCCCTTGAGGAGCGTCAGGCCCGTTTTCCCGCCAGACAGATTGCAACGGGCGGACCCGGCCCCCCAGACTGTGCCAAGGCGAGTTCGCTGCCGGTAAAACCGACCGCGACCACGCTGGCCCGAGCAACACGCATGGGCTTGCGTTCTGTAGGGATCGTCGGGGTCGTGCCGGTGCGTGGCGGCGCGGCGATTCGCTATCGGATGTGCTGTGAGTTAAGAACCTGCCGCATCGTCGTTTGCGCGAATGGACGCGACGTGCTGCACGCGGCTGCGGGTCGTCGGAAATGCCACGAGCTTATCAGCCATGGACCGAGAAACGGGCGGGCCGGGTCCTCGACAGCGTCCGAGGCCATCGGGTCGGGCCCACAGGCCCACCGGTCTCATGAGACTGCTCGTTCGCCCTCAAGCATTTGCCAGAGGCGATTGGCCAGGATCTCCAGGCCGCGGCCGCTGACAGCGGAGATCGCCAGCACCTCGCATCCGATCGATTTCCGCAACGCGTCCAACTCTGCGGGGCATTCGCAGGACGCGAGATCCAGCTTATTGGCAACCACAAGTTCGGGTTTGCCGGCCAGCTCCCGGCTGTACTGCGCCAGCTCGCTGCGGATCGTTCGATAGTCCTCTGCGGGGTCGTCCTGTCCCGCGGCCGGGTACAGATCGACGAGGTGGAGAACCACGCGCGTCCGCTCGATGTGCCGGAGGAACGTCTGTCCCAGACCGACGCCTTCGTGGGCGCCTTCAATGAGGCCGGGGACGTCTGCCATGACAAATCGCCGGTAGCCGGGTAGATCGACGATGCCGAGATTGGGTGTGAGCGTCGTGAACGGATAGTCTGCGATTCGCGGCCGCGCCTTGGAGAGCCGCGACAGCAACGTGCTCTTGCCGGCGTTGGGCAATCCGACGACGCCCACGTCCGCGATCAGTTTCAGTTCGACACGCAGCCACCGCTGCTCCGCCGGACCGCCCTGCTCAAACTCCCGCGGCGTCTGGTGGGTCGGCGTCGCGAACCGGGCGTTGCCTCGGCCGCTCTTGCCTCCGCGAACCACGCACACACGATCTCCCGGATTCACCAGGTCCCGAAGCAACGCGCCGGTCTCCCGGTCGTAGATGAGCGTCCCCGGCGGTACTTGGATCACGACGTCACGGCCTTTCCCGCCGGTCCGGTTCTTGCCCAGCCCGGGTCGGCCCGAACCAGCCTTCCAATGATGACGACCGCTCAGTTCGACGAGGGTGCTCAGGTGGGCGTCAGCCTCAATGAAAACGCCGCCGCCGTCTCCACCGTCTCCGCCGTCCGGACCGCCCTTGGGAACGTACTTCTCGCGCCGGAAACTCACGCACCCATCCCCCCCGCGACCGGAGCGGACGCAGATTTCGACCTCGTCAACGAAGATCACGGCTGGGGTTCCGGCACACGGCTGTCGAACAGAGATTCGATGTGGACTCAGTCGCTTCCGACCAGAGCCGTTTCGATGCAAACGCGGCGACCCCGGAAAATAACCTTGCCATCCTTGAGCGCGAACAGAGTGTCATCCCGGGCGCGGCCGACGTGGATGCCCGGCTTGAATCGCGTCCCGCACTGCCGCACCAGTATCGTGCCGGTCCGAACCACTTCGCCGGCATATCGCTTGACGCCGCGAAACTGGGGGTTGCTGTCCCGTCCGTTTCGCGTCGAGCCTTGTCCCTTCTTATGTGCCATCGCTTCCAGCCTTTCAACGAGTCGGGGGTTTTCACATTCGCGAGCGTGCCGCGTGATTGCCGGCTATCGCATCACCCATGTCATCTTGCCAAGCACCGGTGTCGCCCGTCCTCGCGTGCGGACATCACCCGGCAGAGTATACGGAATCGCCAGCGTCTTTCGCAGGACGAAGTACTTCTGGTTTCCGGTGTCGTCATCACCCGCATCCCCCGAGCGGCCGCGGCTCTTGTCATACGCCGGATTGCGCCGCTTGATCGTTTCGCCCGACAGCCCGCTGAAATAGATCGTGAACTTACTCACCCGAGGGTCGAGGTCGGGAAAAATGGCGACGCCGGTGCGGGCATTGTCCCGACCCTGGAGCAACGGCCCCATCACGTCCACAGGAGTCACCAGGAACGGATGCGTCTTCGCATGGCGCTGCCGGATCGCGCGGTAGACCCGCGGGTCGGGACCCATGAGAGCGGAATCGACGGTGAGTCGGGCGGCCTTGTTCGGCATCGCCCTCGCCCGCTCAGCAGGAACCTCGCTTTCAATCTCGTTGACGCGAACGATCTCTGGCCGAAACGTCACCTCTCGCCCCGTGTTGTTGACGATGGTATAAAGGACGTACCAAAAGACCTGCGGTTCGTGGCCCGTGTTGACCACAATTCGGGACGGCGAGGACACATTGATCTCCAGCTCCCACGACACCGGCGTCGGAGACGGCTTGGGAGCCTCGGCATGGGTGGTGCTCACCGCTGCCAATAAAGCCACAAGCACCGAGATCAAAACGGTTCGCATCGTGTCCACAAATCTGACCTCTTCCATGGGTCGGGGTGTCCAAGAGCATCGGCCGTCGCCCGGGCATTCCCCCACCCGGGGCGATCAGGTTCGACCCACCGGGAGACGACACAAGGGCGACAAGCACAGCTTTATTATCCCCGAACAGGCCGCAACACGCAAGTCTCGCGAAGATCCGGGCAAACCCCCGTGCCGTTTTTGGTGGTCATCGCCGCTTTCGGTTACAATCGGTGGTTTCGCAAGTCCGAAAACACGGCATTGGGAGGTCTTCGGCGTGACGCGGCAAAGGATATTTCGGAGGCGGGTTGGGAACGGTACGCTCGCCGCCTTGATGGCGGTGGCCGTGCTCGGTGGGGCATCCGTCGATTCGACCCTCGGATGGGACGAGGAAGGGCACGCGATCGTGACGCGCGTGGCGCTGCGCGGGCTGCCCGCCGCCATGCCGGAATGGGTGCGGTCGGCCTCTGTCGAATCACGCCTCGTTTATCTGTCCGCCGAGCCGGATCGCTGGCGCGGACAAAACAACGTCCACCTCGACCACATCAACAAACCGGACCACTTCTTGGATCGCGAATTGCTCTTGCCATACGGATTGGATTTCGCCAGTCTGCCGCCGCTTCGACGGGAGTTCACGGATGTCCTGGCCACCCAGCGTGCCCTGCATCCGGACAAGTTCGGGCCGTATGCGCGCGAGCGTGATGCGGACTATACCCACCGAGTGCCCGGCCTCCTCCCCTACACCATCGCCGAGTGGCAGTGGAAAGCGGCGTCAAGCTGGTCGACGCTCAAGACCTATGAGAAACATCGCGCCGACGTCACGGACGAGATGCTCCGCAACGCCAGAGAAAACGTCATTTTTCACATGGGCATCCTCAGCCATTTCGTCGCAGACGGCGCCCAGCCTCTCCATACCACGGTCCACTACAATGGCTGGGGCGAGCCGAACCCGCACGGCTACACCACAAGCCACAAGTTTCATCAGTATATTGACGGCGGCGTACTCAGGCATCACGGCATCACACGAGATTCCCTGCTCAGCCGCGCTCGCCCGGCAGCGCACGTCTCGACGAGCGATTATTGGAAGGATATCTGCCGGTACCTGGAGCGAACTCACGACCAGATGGAACCGCTCTATGCGATGGAAAAGTCCGGTCGCCTCGACAAGGCGGAGGGCAAGACCTTCATCGAGAACCGCTTGTTGACGGGTGGCGCGATGCTCGCCGGCATCTGGGCTTCGGCATACGAGGGGGCCGTGATCGACGAGTTCCTGGAAAAGAGAATCGCGAGCCATCCGCTTCGGGCGTCTCGTGTATTGCAGCCGAAGGGGCGCTGACGACTGCTGCCGCATCGAATGCGGCGCGCACGGTGACGGCACGAAGGCCCGCGACACGCCCACGGCGCTCAGGAAGCCGCTCGGCACAGATCGCGCCGCGATGGGCCGTCTTCGGGCGGCCTCAAGATCGGTCGTCGGCCGGTCGACTGAGGATCACGCGGTTTCAGTGCGGACGACGGGCACCGGGCGACGGTGTGCGTCGACTGCGACGTAGACGATTTCCGCGCTGGTGACCGGAACATGGGAGCGGGGTTCATCAAAGCGCTCGGCCGAAACGGATACACGGACCTTGATCGAGGTCCGGCCGATCCGGGTCGTCTCGACGTAAAAGCTCAGGACATCGCCGACAAAGACCGCTTCCTTGAACTCGACCGAATCGAAGGCCACCGTCACAACACGGTCGCAGCCCTGTCGGCGAGCTTCAATCGCTCCGGCCTGGTCCAGGTAGCTCAGGATGACGCCGCCGAAGATAGTCCCCTGGGCGTTCGTGTCACGGGGCATCATCATCACGCGAATTGCCGCGTCGTTCTGTCCTGTCGAATCGCTCATGTCGTTCCTCCGTCGGGTTTGGGCACGTTCGGATTCTAGCACACACCTCACCGTTGTACGCTGTCGAGGGCGCAACCATCGTCCGCCGCGGTCGCGCATCGTGCCGAAGACGCCCTCCGGATTCCAGCAGACCCCTCGGTCCCTGGGTACCACAGCGGCCTCGGGGGTCCGTGACAGAATGGGCGGCGGCTGTCGTGGCGTCCCGTAGCGACGAAGTGATCCAAGCCCAGCACGCCGCGCTGGGGCTTGCGCGAAACCGAGAAAACCGAGTCCCGTAGGAACGATCGAGGGCTCAATCGTCCCTACGGGGCTTGTTCAATGAGAGACGGCAAGAAAGATGCCCGCCAATTCTGTCACGGACCCCAACCCCGGTGGCCGACCTAAGGGCGTCACGGTCCCATATTGACAAGCACGATGGCAAGGGTTAGACAAGTGATGTCGAGCGTCTTGAGCAGGGCGAGCGTTCTGTGTCTTGCAGTCGGAGGATCGAGTTATCATGAAGCTGCCGAATCTGAGGCTCTACAACACACAGGCAAGTCTGGGCGCGATCGCCGGCGTGGCGGGTGTGTGCTTTCTCGCGCTGCTGGCCTTTTGCGTGCTGCACGGAATTGACTTGGAGCAAATGGCCATTCCCTACAACCCACAGGAGGGCACGCGAGGGCAGTACCGACCGTACATCGTGAACGCCTTGACGGCCTTTTGTGTCGTCGTCGGCTGCATCGCGGCCATCCTCGGTTTCACAAGCCTGGGACAGAAGCGGAACACGAACCAACGATCGTCATGGCTCGGGCTGATGCTCGGAGCGGCCGTCGTGGCCGTCTCACCCTTACTCTGGCTTCTCTGGCGAGTCTTGAAGGAATCTCTGATCTGAGCCGGCTCTTCAGTCGCCTCCGGTTTCGTGAAAGAGCCGGAGTCTTTTCGTTCCCCGGATTGTGGTGGCTTTTTTCCTGAACATGCTGCTTCCTGGCACGGGTCTGATCGTCTTGCGGCGGGAATGGCTCGGCTTCTGCCTGGTCGTCCTGTTCGGCATGTGCGGCCATGTGGCCGTCGCGGGTTGGCTGATCGCGCCGGAGACCATTCCAACCCGGTGGTCCGGTCTGGCGCTGGCACTGGCGATCTCGGCCTGGATCTTGGCACAATGGCTGTACCGGCGGCAGAAGTTGTTCTTGAAACAGCGGGCGGCAGGTCTGGACATTCTCCTGCGCGAGGCGCGCTCGGCACTGCAATCGTGTGACCTTGCGACCGCGCGGCGGGCGCTGGAGAGCGGCTTGGCCCTGGACGATGAACGCGCGGAGTTGCAGGACCTGACGCGCGCATTGGAATCCGTCGAGCGCGAGCGAATCGCCGCGCCCGAGAACTCCGAAACCCATCCCGCCGTCGCACGCGAGACTGCGACTTGAGCGTGAGTCGCCGTCACGCTGGCCCGTCTTGCTCACGAACCGACGCAGCCGCTTCGGCAACTGCCGCGAGCTCGTCCCTCGGGCCAGCCGTCGCGCCGATATGCGTTCCCGATGACGCGGTTGGTTGCATCTCACAATGATCGGAACCGGGCATATCGGGCTCGCATCACCCGGTGCCGGACCCTGCCGCCGAATCTGTTGCATCGTCTGCGCGACCTGACCGATACATGGATTGTGCCTCTGACGTGTCATAACGCGCCGTATTGCGCTCGCGTGGCGAGGGTGTGGAAATGCAACTAGAATCCAGCGACATGCGCACTACCCGCCATCGCGAAAACGGCGAATGGCGAGCCGTCACGGGCATGGCAGAGCGGACGATGATCCGAGGATACGAGCACGAGAATCGCCATCGGAGCTTCGTGTGCTGGATCGAGCCTCTCTTCTCCCTCCCGGCCGGCGTCGGAATGAGAAGGGATTCGCGTCCCAACGAGCCGCGAGGATGGTCGGAGCACGACGAGGGGGCGGACCTGAGCCGCTGGTGAGCGGTGATCGACGAAAGGCCCAATAACGATGTTTGAGAGATTCACGGATCGAGCACGCAAGGTCATGGCCTTGGCGAACCAGGAGGCGCAGCGCTTCAACCATGAGTACATCGGCACGGAGCATATTCTCCTGGGGCTGGTCAAGGAGGGAAGCGGAGTCGGCGCGAACGTCCTGAAGAACCTCGACGTCGACCTGCGCAAGGTTCGCCTCGAGGTGGAGAAGCTCGTCAAGAGTGGCCCGGACATGGCCACCATGGGCAAGCTGCCGCAGACTCCGCGCGCGAAGAAGGTCATCGAGTTCGCCATCGAAGAAGCGCGTAATCTCAACCACAATTATGTCGGCACCGAACACCTCCTGCTCGGTCTGCTGCGCGAACAGGACGGCGTCGCGGCGCACGTCTTGATGAATCTCGGCATCAAGCTGGAGGAGGTCCGCGAAGAGGTGCTGAATCTCCTCGGTGCCGGCACCGACGCGGAGGAGGCGACCGCAACCGCGGGCGGAGGCGGCGCGGAATCGTCCCGTAAGAGCAAATCCAAGACGCCGGCGCTGGATTCGTTCGGTCGCGACCTGACCGAGATGGCCCGGGAAGGCAAGCTCGACCCCGTGATCGGACGCGAGGACGAGATCGAACGGCTGCTCGTCGTGCTCTGTCGGCGGTACAAGAACAACCCCGTCCTGCTGGGCGAAGCGGGCGTCGGAAAGACGGCGATCGTTGAGGGACTCGCTCAGCAGATCGTCTCGAACACCGTACCGGAGATCCTGGCCGACAAGCGCATCGTGGTGCTCGACTTGGCCATGATGGTCGCCGGCACGAAGTATCGCGGTCAGTTCGAAGAACGCATCAAGGCCGTCATGAACGAGGTCCGCCGCGCCAAGAACGTCATCCTCTTCATCGATGAATTGCACACGCTCGTCGGGGCCGGCGGGGCGGAGGGCGCGATTGACGCCTCCAATGTCCTTAAACCCGCGCTCTCCCGCGGCGAAATGCAGTGCATCGGGGCCACCACGCTCGACGAGTACCGCAAGTACGTCGAGAAGGACGGGGCCCTCGAACGCCGCTTCCAGCAAATCATCGTCGAGCCGCCGAATCGAGAAGAGACCTACGAGATCCTGCGAGGCCTGCGCGATCGCTACGAAGCCCACCACCGCGTGCAGGTTTCCGACGACGCCCTGCGGGCCGCCGTGGACCTCTCAATGCGCTATATCCCCGGCCGCGTCCTGCCCGACAAGGCCATCGATGTCATCGACGAAGCCGGTGCCCGCGTCCGCCTCAAGTCCATGACCAAGCCGCCGGATCTGTCTGCTCTCGAAGAGCAAATCAAACGCCTGACCATCGAGAAGGACGAGTCCGTCCGCAACGCCGACTACGAGCGGGCCGCCGATCTGCGAGATAAGGCCATTTCGCTCGGTGCGGACAAGGACCGTGTGCAGCGCGCCTGGCAGGAGCAGCGAAACGAGATCGAGGGCGTCGTGGACGAAGAAGTGATCGCGGAGGTCGTCAGCAAGATGACCGGTGTTCCGTTGACGCGACTCGAAAAAGAGGAGGCCGCACGCCTGCTCGAGCTCGAACACGAACTGCAACGCCGCGTCATCAGCCAGGCAGAGGCGATCAACGCCGTTTCCCGAAGCGTCCGGCGTTCTCGCAGCGGCCTCAAGGACCCGAATCGCCCGATGGGCAGCTTCATCTTCATCGGGCCATCCGGCGTCGGCAAGACGCTGCTGGCAAAGAGCCTGGCGGCGTTCATGTTCGGAAACGAGGAAGCCCTGATCTCCCTCGACATGTCGGAGTACATGGAGAAGCACAACGTTAGTCGGCTCATCGGCGCCCCGCCCGGCTATGTCGGCTATGAGGAAGGCGGCCAACTGACCGAGAAAATCCGCCGCCGGCCCTACGCGGTCGTCTTGTTGGACGAGATCGAAAAGGCCCATCCCGACGTCTTCAACATGTTGCTCCAGATCATGGAAGAAGGACGGTTGACCGACTCGTTCGGTCGCCATGTCGACTTCCGAAACGTCATCCTGATCATGACCAGCAACATCGGAGCGGACAAGATCACCCACCAGGCAACCTTTGGGTTTGAGAAACGCGATGAGAACGTCACCTACGAGAAGATGCGCAACATGCTCAAGCAGGAGTTGGAAAACCACTTCCGCCCCGAGTTCCTGAACCGCGTCGACGAGATCGTGGTCTTCCACAAGCTGAGCCAGAAGGACCTGACACAGATCGTCGAGTTGGAGCTTCGCAAGGTCGCGAACCGCCTGTTGGAACACGGCCTGACCATGGAGGTCACCGAAGAGGCCCGGGAATTCCTGATCGACAAGGGGACCGACGAGAAATTCGGCGCTCGGCCGCTCCGCAGGGCCATCGAACATCACCTCGAAGACCCGCTCAGCGAGAGCCTCCTTCGGGGTCGGTTCAAGGGCAAAGACAAGCTCGTCGTAACGACCGACGGCGAAGGCAGCGACCGCAAGCTCGCCTTCGAAGCCCTCGAGACGGCCAAAAGCGAGAGCGAACTGGCCGGCGCCGGCGCTGCCGGTGGCGACGCCAACGAAGCGACATAGGAGGGGGTCGGATCGGGCGCGGCGGCGGCTTCGCGCCAGCGGCCTCTCGGCTCAGAGCTCCCCAGCTTGCGTGGTACGGCAGGGTCTGTTCGCCCCCCTGACGTCGCGGATTGTCCTCTCGCAAACTCAGGCTAGAATGGACGGCCGGTGACGCGGCACGGCTGGCGACGGATTCGGCAGGCTGCATCGCCGCGTCCGGCTCCGCACCCGACGCAAGCCGGTACGCCGACGTAGCTCAGTGGTAGAGCACGGCTTTCGTAAAGCTGAGGCCGTGGGTTCGAATCCCACCGTCGGCTGTTCAGCCATCTTCGTTTGCTGCCCGGAGAGTGAACCCTCTTAGAGAGTGTGTATAGAGCCTCTTCAGAGCCGCGCCCGTGAGGAAGCGGGCCGCGCTAGGCATACGACGACACCCACTCCCTCACGGTCGCGACTCTGACCGCGTCGCGGCTTTCAAACACCCGCTCAGATTCCTCAATGTGCGACAATAACTGTCTCTTGCAGTTCGCCGGCAGGCGCGATACGCTATCGTGGAATGGACGCGCTCACCGCTCCGGGGAGAGAGACGGCGGTGACGGAGCGACAGTGCCATGGAACGTGTCGAGCCGAGACGTCACAACGCGGAGGCCGGCCGGGGAGTCTTGCGCCGTGTCGCGCCGGTCGTGTTGGCGATGAGCGTCGTGTGGAGTCGCTCGGCTCGCGCCGGGTGCCCGCTCGGTCTGGCGACGGACACGCTGCCGGCTCAGTCGGTTCCGATCGACACCGTTGCGGTCCCCGGGGGCGTCGGGCTCTATGTCGACGCCACCGGCGACGTTTCGACCGACCGCTGGTGGGCCGTCACCGATGTCGGCGTTCTGCTCGGCTTCACCGGACCGAATGCGACGCCCGACACCCTCATCGACACCGGCCTTGGCGAAGCTCGATCGATCACGCTCACCCCCGACGGCCTGACCCTCGGCACGGCAACAGCCCTCATCGAGGGCCAGGTGTCGGCGGGAACATGGACAACGACAAACGTCATCGTTCTCAACGGCGCCAGCTCAAATGCCACCGCGCTGGATTGGTATCAGGGAGGCTACTTCGGTGCGTTCGGGACGGATGGCCTCTGGCGGATCGCGCCGGATGGAAGCGTGCTATTCGTCAGCAGCCTGGCGGCGCAGAGCCTGGATTACCACCCCTTTGACGCCAACACGTTCTGTGCCGACTTGCTCCAGGGCGGCGGCGCATTCCACAACGTCGACACCAGCGGCGTGCCCTTGCTGCCCGCTACGGCCGTCGCCATGGGCGAGCTGTTCCCCATCGTCGGGACGGCGGTCTTCAGTGACGGAGCGGGCGGGTTCGGCATGGCCGTCGTCCAAGGCCCCGGCGTTCAGATTCACGACGCCTTCAGCTTCATGCCGTTTGTCAGCGGACTGGCACCCGGTGCGACCGTCGGCGACCTGAATTGTGATGGAACCGTCGACGTCGCCGACGTCCAGCCGTTTGTCCTGGCCCTCAGCGATCCGGCGGCCTATCAGCAGGCGTTTCCCGGTTGCGACTCGAATCGAGCCGACGTCAACGGAGACAGCTTCACCGACGGCGGCGACGTGGCAGTGTTCGTGGGTCTCCTGCTGAACCCGTAACGACGAACCCGGGCCGTTCGGCCGAACGGTCAATCCCGTTCGCCGCTCGAACGAGAGTCCCTCCTCCCGCTCGAACGAGAATCCCTTCTCGTTCGCCCAAGCTCCCGCTCGAACGAGAATCCCTTCTTGCCAGCCCGGCCTTACGCCGCCCGGATTGTATCTCCCGCGAAGATCGACCGTCTCTTGACGATCACAGTCCTCCCCAGGCCGCCCCTGCACCGCCCGCGTCCGCACCGGCACCTACGCCTTCGACACACGGACGATCTCCTCGATCGTCGTGACGCCCTTGCGGACCTTGTTCCAGCCGTCTTCGCGGAGCAGCACGAGTCCGTGTTCCTTGGCGAAACCGAGAATCTTGCCGGACGATGCCCGCTGAAGGACGAGATCTCGAATGTCATCGTCAAGAACGAGGAGCTCGAACAGGCCTTGTCGCCCGGAATAGCCGGTGTTTCGGCACTCCCGGCAGCCGGTCGCCCGGTAGACGGTCTGGCCGGGTTCGAGCGTGAAGTCCGGCGGAATCTTTCGCAGGTCCGGCTCGTACGCCTCGCGGCAGTGCTGGCACAGCGACCGCACCAGCCGCTGCGCGAGGATGGCCTCGAGGCTGCTGGCCACGAGAAACGGCTCGACCCCCATGTCCAGCAGCCGGGTCGTCGCGCTGGCGGCATCGTTGGTGTGCAGGGTGCTCAGGACCAAGTGGCCGGTGAGCGAGGCCTGGACGGCGGTCTCGGCCGTCTCGAGGTCGCGGATCTCACCCACCATGATCACATCGGGATCGTGCCGCAGAAACGACCGCATGCCGCAGGCGAACGTCAGTCCGGCCTTCTGGTTGACGTTGACCTGGTTGATGCTCGGCAGGTCGTACTCGACCGGGTCCTCGACCGTCAGGCACTTGATTTCATCGGAAACGATCTTCCCCAGCACAGCGTACAGCGTCGTCGTCTTGCCGGAACCGGTCGGTCCGGTCACGAGCAGGATGCCGTGCGGCTGACTGATGACCTCTTGGAAGACCTTCAGAGTGTCGTCACTGAAACCCAGGTCCGTCAAGGACAGGAGGATCGACGCCTTGTCCAGGATGCGCATGACAACGCCTTCGCCGTGGATCATCGGGATGATGCTCACACGCAGGTCGATCTCGCGCCCGTGGACCTTGATCTTGAAGCTGCCGTCCTGCGGCACCCGCTTCTCGGCGATATTCAGGTTCGCCAGGATCTTGATGCGGCTGATGATGGCGGCCTGAAAGTGCCGGATTTGCGGCGGGACATTCGTATTCCGCAAGACGCCGTCCACCCGATAGCGAATCTTCAAGGTGTCTTCGTACGGCTCGATGTGCACGTCGCTCGCACGCTCGGTGATCGCCTCCAGCAGAATGTCATTCACCAGCTTGATGACGCTGGCGTCCTCGGCCATCTCCGCGATGTCCCCCGCGCTTTCTCCCACATCGCTGACCACCTCGACCGATTCCTCATCAACTAACTGGCTGATCGTGCCGCCGCCGACGCCGAGGTGCTTCTTGATGATCTCGTTGATCTCGCTTTCCTTGGCCAGCGCCGGCTTGACCTCCAGCCCGGTCAGCATGCGCAGCTCGTCGAAGGCGTAGATCTGAAACGGATCGGACGTCGCGACCCGGAGCGTCCCGTTTGTTCGGTCGAGCGGGATCAGCTTCGATCGGAACACGAGCTTGGAAGGCATCTGCTTCAGCGTTTCTATGTCGACGCTTACATCCGTACCGCTGAGATCCACAACGTCCATCTGATAGAGCCGACCGAGCGCGTCCAGCACGTCGGTCTCGCTGCAAACCCCCAGGCGAACGATGGCGTGATCGAGGCGCTCGCTCGCCCCGCACTGCTCCCCGGCCGCTTTGAGCTGATCCGATGTGACCAGTTTGCGTTCCAGAAGAATACTGCCGAGATTCACGGTCGTCCGTCCTTTCCAGCCATTCGTTATCGCGTGGGGAGCCTCGGCGTCTCGCCGGTGCGTTTCCTCACCTGCGGCCCGCAGCCCATCCACTCGCCCGTTCGGACCGACCTCACGCCGCCGGGCGCACCTCACACCACGGACCGGCGCGGTGTCCACCTTCGTTTTACGCCGGCGGAGCCGCGCCGGTTGCAGTTCGGGGCTGGCTCCCCCGATAACGTCGCTCGAACAAGAGTCCTTTCTCGTCCCTGCGTCCCAAAGGCACCCCGTCTCGCCAGGACCGAGAACGGGTTCGCTCTCCAGCAGCCAGGTTGCTTCGGCCTCGCCCGATGCGGGTAAAGTCCGGGGAGCATCGGCGTCTCGCCGGTGCGAGATCGACATCTTCAACTGACGCTCCGGCGAGACGCCGATGCTCCCCAACTCAAGCTGACCCACCACCGGGGGCCGATCGGGGCATCCGGCCCGTAGGATAGCCCTTTGTGAGCGACGCGGCGAACGTCGGGGACAAGCCCCGACGCCACCGACAGACGTGCCGAGAGACGAGTCGCGGTCCAACAGCGCGCAAAAAAGGCGGCCCCCAGAGCAATAGCTCCGGGGGCCGCCGTGTTGTTGCGAACTTAGAGTCCGAACCTAAGGCTGAGTCACCTCAACCTCGAACGGACCCTGTCCACCGTTCCAGCCGGTGACGCGAATCAAGTACGTCGTACCGGCGGTCGCCTGGAAGGCCGAAATGACACCGCCGCAGCCAAAGCCCTGCGGGCAGCAGGCACAGCCCGGATCGAACGCGGCACAGCCGTCGTCGTCACAGGCCAGTGAGATGCCGCCGGCCTGGACCGGACATGCGTCATAGATCTCGATCGCTCCGTCGTACGTCGTCGCGGCGAAGCACATCGTGACCGTCGTCGGGCCGGTGGCCGGAGCGGTCCACGAATACCAGGCATCCGGGCTGGCCCCCGACGTGGCACACGTGCTCGCCGGGGCGTCGGTGCTGGCACCGGTCGTGGACCCGGCCGTAATCACGCCGGTCGCGATCGGAAGCGCCTGAGTGCACCGGTCATTCGGCACGGTCGGACACGCGGTGCACGCGATGTCGATCTTGTAATCGTTCAACGGCGTGCCACACGGGTTGAAGTCAAACTGCTGGTCGGCCACGAAGACCCAGTAGGTCCCCGGCGCCAGACACGCCTCGGCCACACCGGTCGTGCAGTCGCCCAGCGAACTCCCCGTCCCGAAGAACGTGATGACGTTCGGGGCGGCGCAGTCGTTGTTCACCGGCGTGCTGCCCAGGATGAACACGTCCGCCGGAACCCGCGCCGTCAGTGTCGCGGTCAGCAACTGCGTGGTCGTCAGCGTGACTTCATACCAGTCGGTGTCACGCGTCCCGGCCGCCGCCGAGATCGTCCCGCACCACGACCGGTTGCAGGCCCCCAGCGTGAAGACCGGCGGGACCGAGTTGCAGCCACCGTTCGTGTCCGTGCCGCACACCTCACCCTCGGGGAGCGACAGCGCGCAGTCGATCGGACATGGCGGCGGGCAGACGAACCCGGCCGCACAACTCTGACCCGAATGCCACTGGTTGCCCACGGTCACCAGACACTGAGACTGCGTCAGGTCACCGATGCAAACCTGGGCCAGGTCACAGCACGCACCCACCGGTGCCGGAGCGCACGTCATGGTGAGGTTGTAGCTGTTGTCGCCAAAGCTGCACGGGAAGCCGGCGGTCACCGGCACGGCCGGCGTTCCGGTACCCGCGAAGATGACATAGGTACCCGCCGCAATCACACCGGTGAACGTACCAGGCGTGCACAGGCTGCTACCCGCACTGCCGCCCGGGGCGACGACCAGGTTGTTGCAGTCACTGATCTCGATCAGGAACGTCCCAGCCGGGATGCCGTTCGACGTGATGGTCACGGTGGCTTCCATCTCCGTGGTCAGCGTGAACGGACCCCACCAGTCGGTGTCGCGGCTACCCGGCAGCGGGCCGGCACCGTCCGGATCGAAGCCGAACAGCGAACCGCAGACCGAGACGCCGCCCGGATCGCACGGGCTGTTGGGCAACGGCTCGAGGAGGCTCGTCGGCGGCGGACCACAGACCAGCGGCGGAGCCGGACAATTCGTGACAGAGTTGCATCCGCCATTGGTGTCATCGCCGCAGAACTCGGTCTCCTGGCTGGACCCCGGCGGAATCGCCGGCACACAGACCGGGCACTCGAGCGGCGGCACGCAGTGGAAGTGGTTGTTGAGCAGATTGTCAACAAACCCGGGAACGTCGGCCATGTCGAACGCACCGTCGTCGTTGATGTCGCTCGCACAGAACGCGCCACCCGTGACGGGGTCGCCACAAATCGCACCACCGCCACCGGTCATGATGGCGTTGATGAACACGGCGATGTCGCTGCCGTCGCGCTGACCGTCCTGGTTGGCGTCAGCCTTGCAGCACGGAGCCGGAAGCGGCAAACCGAACGAGCACGCCCCCGGTGTACACGTGATGCCGGCACCCAGCCCAAAGCCGCCCAACGCCTGACAGTCGGCGACGGTCAGGTCCTGGCATGGGAACGGACACTGGCCGTTGTTCAGGCAGCAGCCCTGCGGGCACTCCAACGCGCTCAGCGTGCCTTCATAGTCGTTGCCGAAGCGGCAGGTCGAGCCGCAAGGCAGCCCGCCGGACGGGAAGTTCGGCGCGACAAAGGCCACGTAGAAGCCTGCCGGCAGACAGTCGTCCGACGTCACGGTCGTCGTGACGCACGCCGGCGCGACGGCGACATTCAGCCCGCCGTTGACCGGCAGGAGGACTGCCGGATTCAGGCACGCACCGTTGATCGCGTCCAGTTGAATCAGGATGATCGACGCCGGGAACTCGGCCGTGACCACGAACTGAATGACCTGGGGGCTGAAGGTGTTGAAGCGATACCAGTCGGTGTCGCGTATTCCCCCAGGCGCCGAGTCAGAGAAACCGGTTCCGCCAAGCGTAACCGGCGTGCCTTGGAAGAGGGTGCCGAGTTCGGTGAAGGCCGCCGGCGTGCTGTTGCAGCCGCCGTTGGTGTCCAGACCACAGGCCTCGACCTCGAGGAACTGCTGGGCGCCCAGTGTGACGCAATCCACCGGAACCGGCGGGGTGCAGGCGACCGCGCCCGCGCAGGGCGTGCCGCTGTCGGTCACGGTCAACTCAAAGACGCCCGTGGCGTTAAAGCCGTGCACATAGATGTAATAGGTGTCGCCGGCGTTGGTGCACCACGATACGGTCGACTGGGTCGGGCCGAGGCAGGCCGCGTCGTCGTCATTGCCGTCGACACAGACCAGACACGTGCACGTCCCGCAATAGACACTGATCTGCGTGTCGTAGGTCGTCGCAAGGCTGCACGTCGTGGCCGTCATCGTGTTGCCGGTGCCGGTCACGGTGTACCAGACGCCCGGTCCGCCGCCTGTGATCTGCGATGTGCCGCAGTCCAGCGCCAGCGGGTCGGCCGTGGCAAGGCCGGTGTCTTCGGTCACGGTCGCCGGAGGCGTCAACGCGATGGCGTTGATGCACTGGTCATTCGGCGGCGGGGTCGGACAGGCCGTTGCCGCACACAGCGTGCCGGAACCCTGCCAGGTTCCACCGAGGGTGCCGCACTGGGCCGGGGTCTGCCCATCCACGCACGTGCCGTCAGGCATACAGCAGGCGCCGGGGCCGCCCACCAGCGGGTCGCCATCGAGGCGGACCACCCAGTGCATACCCGGGAAGCCGATGCCAGCGGTGTCGGTGTAGGTCGCGATTCCGCAGCCCGGGGCCCACAGGTAGGTCAGGCCGGTCTCCGGGAGGGTGTTGCTGCCGACGCGGAACGCTCCACCGTCACCCGGCGGCACCGCAGCCGGATCGCGATCCGGGGCGTGCAACTCGACGATGACGTCGGTGTTGGCCGGCACGACAACCGGCGTCGTCAGCGTGACCGAGATGATGTTGGCGGTCGTCGCCGGGTCCAGGATCGTCACGGTCTGGATGCCGCCGACGAACGGCGTCTCCGCCGCCCAGCCGCCGCCGCAGCCCAAGGCCGCGATCGGCGAGATGTGCAGCTCGACGTCATAGGGCGAGCCGCCGGGAACGCCGGTCGCGTCGTCGTTCTGCTCGACGCCGAAGTCCACACAGTTGATCGTGAAGCCACCGGCCGGAAACTCGCTCGCCAGGAAGCACCGGGCATAGGCGTTTTCGGTCGTGAAGACCGCGGCGCAGGCGACCGACGTGCCCGGCGTGACCGTGACCGGGTCGCTGTTCTGGGTCACGGTGATCGTTCCGCACACCCCCGGCACACCGCCGCGAGGCGTCGGCACGCCGCCGGCCGCCGCACCGCCGCCGGCACTCAACTCGGCACCGGCCGCGCGTGTGAACGAATGTTCGCCGGACGCGTTTGTCGGCGCCGGCACTCGAACCTTCGAGTTGTCCGATTTCGAACTGATCGCGTTCGACTGGGCCTTGGGCTGATCGGCGGTCGCTCCGCTGATGGCCCAACAGAAACAGATACAGGCGACGAGCCCCGCGGCTCCTCTAAACACTTTCGTTCTCATCCGCTTTGCTCCTTCCAAAAAGAAAAAGTGAACGTACGAAAAAAGACTCAACGACCCACAGCGCGCGGACCGCTCCCGTTACGCGATTCCAAGACTTCCTTGTTCCACATGCCTTTGGCATTACGATTGCGGTTTCTCGCAGCCAGGGTTGCCCATGCACACGCTCGCCACTCCCGGGCGTACGCGCACGCACCGCGCACCTGCTCGTCCCCCTCCATTCAATCGGACAACGGAGAAACCACTCCACTCCTTTGCAGACCCCGCCGGTGATTCCCACTACACCCTCGGGGCTTTGCCCCATATTAAACGCAACGATAGCCGTGCGTCAACCCCTTTTTTCAGCAGTTTGCATTTTACCCGTGGCGCGTTCCATTCGGGCCGCCAGCGTGCCGATTCCTCAGTATTGCCGGACCCCCATCGATACGCGGCGGTATCCGACGGATGAACACCCCGGCTACCTCACGCAGACCCGCCTGGGCGTCGAAGAGCCTGAGGATCGCCCTTCGCGCAGCGGGAGCAGGCGTGGTCTGTTGCACGCGCTGTCCCGCCGCGGAACGCGGCCGCGGGCGTGTTCGCTCAGCGGTCTTGGTGTCCGGTTTTGCGGATTGCGCCGGATATGAGGGCGGTCGCGGGCCGCGCTGTCGACACTTTCCGTCTGCTGCGACCGATCGCGACAGCTCAAGCGGAGATGGAGCGTCGGCCCCCCGTGACCGACGTGGGCCGCACAGTGGCCTCTCGCCCGGGGTCCGTGACCGTTTGGGCCGCGGCTGTCGTGGCGTCCCGATAGGGACGAAGTGATCCAAGCCCGGCACTTCGTGCTGGGCTACCATCAAACGCTCCTACGGGGCCTGTTCAATGAGAGACGGCAAGAAAGATGCCCGCCAATTCTGTTACGGACCCTCTCACCCGACGCCATCCGGCAGGGTGCGGGGCAGTCTTGGCGGCGGGGTGCCACGGGCGCCTTGCCTGCCCGTGTCCGCGAAAGGCCCTGTCCGTCAATGCACTGGCGGACAAGCCGCCAGTGGCACCCATCGGGGCAGCCGGGCGTTGCCGCCAAAACGGTCATGCACCCCGTCCGGCACAACGGCCCAGACGCGGCTTGACGCGTTTTCGACGATCGAGTAGCATTATGGGGCAAGCTGAAAGAAGCCGGGGGCCGGTCGCGGGCCGAGACGCAGCACGACGGCGGCTCCGAATTCTCTTCATCAGCCCAGTTCCTCGGGTTCGACGGCTGCGGCGGTGTTGCGCGGTCCGGCAAATGCCGGTCACGGAGAACGCGCTTCGCCGCCTCGACCGACGAGCGCAGGGGTCGGCCCGGAGCCGTCGATCGCTACGCGCGTCCGAGCAACACGCAATTGCGGTCGGTCGTGACCGCGTCGAGGGGGGCACGGACCGGCGGCGCCGGGGACGTGCTCGAAAGGAGCCAGACGAATGAAAAAGGACGTGTGGAAGGAAGCTGCCGGACTCTTTGCGTGCTTGGGCCTCGGCTGGGCGATGATGGCCGCCGCCTCGGGCGATCTGGCCGCGAGTCCGCAAGCGTCGGGTGAGATGCCCTCGCGTATTCGGACCAGCGCCTCCGCTGACGCGGTGATCGATGAGGTCGGCACGCGAGGTTCGCTGGGCGCTCCCCGCGGAGCGATCTTTGGACCGGCGACGCCGGGCGAGGGTCCGGCTCCTCGGGGCGGCGTGCCCGGGGCCTGCGGCAGCGTCACGGAATGCCTGAACGCAGATTGCTTCAATGTCGAGCCGGGCACGGCAATCGCTTGTGCCGTTCCGCCCGACAATACGACCACTTTTGCCACCCAATATGCCCGTTGCTTCACGCTGCCCAGTCCGATGGAGGTGTTCTGCCTCGACTTCGGCGTGGAGGCGAACGACCCGGTGCTCAGCATTGACGTCACGATCGTGATCTCGCAGGACACCAACGGCTGTCCGCCGACGGCCCCCGGCGGCGCCGATCTGGCGGTGATCGATTCCCGCGTGGTGACGGTCGCGCCGAACACGGGGCCGGGCTTCGTCACGGTGAACTACTCGCCGCCCTTGGTCCTGCCGGCCGGCGACGTTGTGGTCGAGTTGCTGGCCCCCGATGTGTCGGGGGTCCAAGGGTTCTTCGTGGGCAGCAATTCCCTCGAACCCAGCGGCGTGACGTATATGTCGGCCGCCAGTTGCGGTTTTTCCACCTACAAGGACGTCGTGGGGCTGGGCAATTTTGACGCCATGAACTGGATCGTCCGGCTCGACGGGAACCCGCTCGGCGTCACTCCGGGAAGCTGCTGTTTCGCCGATGGTACCTGCCAGTTCGTGTTGCCCGCCAACTGTGTCCTGTTGGGCGGCACGTTCGTCGGCGGGCCGACCTGTGTGCCCAATTCGTGTCCGCAGATCCCCACGAACGAGACCTGCCAGACTGCCATCGGTCTGTCGCCTCCGGCGACCGTGACGGGAAACACGACCCTGGCTCTGCCCGATCTGCTGCCCGGCACCTGCGGGACCTCGTCAAACACCGGAGCGCCCGGCGTGTGGTTCGCGGTGTTCGGAACCGGCAACACCCTGACGGCCAGCCTGTGCAATCCGGGGACCGACTTCGACACCCAGTTGAGCATCTTCTGTGGAAACTGCGCCTGCATGGTCTGCGTGGACGGCAACGACAACGACGCCGCTTGCATCGCCGGCTCGGGGTTTGAGTCGACCGTTTCCTGGTGCAGCTCGCTCGGCGTCACCTATTTCATGTTCGTCCACGGTGCGACCTCAGCCTCGGTCGGAGCCTTTGAGTTGACGGTGATCGACGACGGCGTCCCGTGTGTCGGCGCGGTCAACTGCACCCCACCGATTCCTTCCCAGTGTGTCGACGCCATGCTGCCCGGCCAGTTCGATGAGGCCGATCCGACGCAGGCCAACCCGGAGGTCTGCGGCGGTGATGCCAACGGCGGCTGCGACAATCTGCTGGGCATGCAAACCTTCACCGAGTTGGGCACCCTCGCGTGCGCCACGCCGATCACCCTCAGCGGCACCGCCCAGTTCGACGGCCTCACACGCGACACCGACTGGTTCCGCCTGACCCTCGCCACCAGCCAGGTCCTCCAACTGTGCCTGACGCCCGAGTTCCCGGTCGAAATGTCGCTCGTTGAGCTGGACGCCGCGACCGGAAACTGCCTCAGCCCGATGGTGATCCGGCCGGTCAACGGTGGACAGACAACCGTCACCGGTGGCGCCTGCGTTCAGACCTGCTTGCAATCCGACGATTGTCTACCACCGGGCCAGTACGCCCTGTTCATCGCGCCGCAGTTCATCGAGGGCGAGCTTCTGTGCAGCTCGATCTGTCGCTATGCCAACGACTACTTCGGCACGCTCGATTGCCTGTCGTGCATCGCGGCCTGTTGTCTCAACAACCAGCAGTGCCCGTTCCCGTGCGTTGAGCTCCTGCCCGCCGCCTGCCAGGCGCTCGGTGGGATTCCCCTGGGCTCCGGAACGTCCTGTGCGCAAAACGCCTGCGGGACGCCGCCGCCGCCTTGCTGTGAGGCCGACGCCAATCAGGACGGCGTCCGCGACGGGACCGACATCGCCGCATTCATCGACCACCTCGTGAACGGCGGGCCGCTCTGTGGCGACCCGGTCAGCGGCGGCGCGTTCTGCGCGACCGATCTCAACGCCGATGGCGTGATGGATCTCACGGACCTCCCGCTCTTCGTCGACCGACTGCTAAACCTGGGTGCGACGTGCCCGCTCTTCTGCAACGAGGATCCGGCCCGATGTCAGCTCCCGACGCAGACCGGCCACGGCGCCGGCGCCGTCGTCTGTGTCGCCGACGACACCAACCCGGCCGCCGGCGGCACGGGGCGGGTCGCCGCGGACAGTTTCTCGCCGGTCGCCAACGGCAGCGTCTCGCAGGTCTGCTGGTGGGGCGGCTATAGCGACGGAGCAGCCGTCTGTATTCCAAGCAGCGGCGACGCGCCCAGCCTCTTCAACATTACCTATTACGACGACAACGCCGGCCTGCCGGGCGTGCAGATCGCCCAGTTCCTCGGGGTCGCGCCGACCCTGCAGTTGACCGGCCAGGTCTTGGGGGCGGCCCTCGGCACGCTCGACGAAATCCGCTTCACCGCCCTGCATGCCCCCGTGCCGGTCCTGGCCGGCCAGTGCTACTGGGTCGAGATTCAGGGCGATTCGGGCGGGGCGTGCTTCTTCTGCTGGGAAACGGCGCCCCTCGGCGACGCCCTGTCGGTACAGGCGGCGGCCCCGCCCTACACGCTCGCCGATCGGAACGACTTCGATATGTCTTTTTGCGTCGATCTGCCGGTGGTCGGCGGGACGTTCTGTCTGCCAACCGGCGCCTGTTGTGACCAAAACACCGGTGCATGCCTCGGCGACATGACCGAGGCCACGTGCCTCGCGATACCCAAGCGGACGTTTCACGCGGGCCAGTCGTGCGCCGCCGTCCCGCCTTTTGCGTGTCCGCCTCCCTTTAACTGCGGCGCGGTCGCGATCACGCAGAACACGAACCCGAACGTCGTCGTTCAGGGAACAAGTGTCTCATGCACCGATGGCAACATCGTCCAGCCGACCAACCGAGACAACCACTTCGCGCGGCTCTTCGCGACGGGGGGATTGCTTGAGGTGCGATGTGTGACGTTCGGCGTTGAGTTCGCGCGGGACAGCACGGTCGCTCAGGCCGGCGTTCCGGTTGAAATCCGCGTCTACGAGGACACCAACGGCGGCGCCCCCGGCGACCTGCCGGCCGAGGCCGATCTGGTCCTGCTCGCCATGACTCCGAAGAGCATCCCGGGCGGTACGGCGAATCAACTGCTCCGAGCCGAGTTCACGACTCCGGTCGACGTCTCATTGACGACCTTCTTCGTTGTCGAAATCTTCACGCCCGATGGGAGCAACGTCGAGCCGCAGGGAACGAACATCGTCATCGGCGCCAACTCGGCCGGACAATCCGCACCCGGCTATCTGAAGGCCCCCGTGTGCGGGATCAATACGTTTGCCGACATCGCCAGCCTGTGTGTGCCTTGCCTGAACACGCACATCATCATGCTGGTGGAAGGAAACTGAGGCGCCTGCGCGACGAACCGCGCTGCGCAGACTGGCCGGAACGCCGACTCACACCTCAAAGTGCCAGAGGTTCCGCACGGTCTTCGCCGTTTCGATGGACCACATCTGCCGGAGCAACCGGTCCTGTACCTTCGTGGAGATAACGCCCTCCGCCAGCGTGCGGAACTTCGCCTCCACCTCCGAATCGCTCATTGGGTTGCCCGCGTGCCCGCGCGGATACTTGACCGTCTTGCGATAGACCGTGCCGTCCTTCATGTGCAGCGTGAGCCGGTTGGGAATGCCATCGGGATAGCCCGGGTTCAGGTCCGCCGCCTCACGAATCGTGGTTCGATCGAGGAGGTTCAGGTATTTCTTGCTCTTGAACCGCCGCGGCTCGAACGTCTGCCGCGTCACGTCGCCGTCGATCAGCGCGGCGACCGTCATGTATCCCATGCTGTGGTCGGCGGTCTCGCGGCTCGTGGGCCGCCATTTCTCTTTTTCGCTGCCGATGATCGACACGGCGGCCTCAAACGATTCCATCTCCAAACGGTCGATATCCTTCCATCTGTAGCCATCCGCCACGAATCGCTTGCGAATCTGCAGCGCGGCGTCGATCGAGCTTTGGGCGTGATACTCCGCCGGCCAGAACTTGATGTACGTCTTGTTGATCCTGTAGCCCGATGATCGCGAGCCGAGCCGGACGTTGAAACGGCATTGCGTGAGCTGGTTGAACACGCCCTTGGGGCCCTCGAAGATCTCGTGCGGGCCGGTGAAACCCTGACGCGCCAGGTTGGCCGCAAAGACGGCGTTGCGGGCCGCGTTGCTGAACGCGCAGGCCTTCCACATCGAAATCTGTCCGGTCCGGGTCTGCCGTGTGGCGATGTTGCACACGCCCGCCAGACCCTGGGCGTGGACCATCTGTTCGGGTGTCTGGCCCCAGAGCCTGGCGGCGCCCAAGCCGGCGCTGAAGGCCCCATAGGTGACGTGATCCCAGCCGTGCGCCCGGAGCGATGCGGCGTCGCACAGCCGGCACTGGATTTCATACGCGATGACCGTCGCGAGGATCAGGTCCAGGCCCGATCGCCCCGCCGCCTGAGCGACGGCCAGCGTTGCCGCAATGTTGTCGGACGGATGGGCCGGCTCCTTCGACAGATAGGTATCGTTGAAGTCGAGGTAGCGAATATGGGCGCCGTTCACGAACGTCGCCATGTCCGGCGTCGTTCGCCGTCCGGTGCCGACGATCACGGCCCCTCCGCGATCCACCGGCAGGGCCAGAGCGGTCTGCCGTGTGATCGTGGCCGGCTTCGACGCATACGCTCCGAGGGCCGTCCCAAGCGAGTCGATGAAACGACGCTTGGTTTCGTGGATGGCGTCCTTCGTCAGGTCACGCGTCTTCAGCCGGTGTGTCCAGTTCGCAAGTTTCTCTGCCAGCAGCATGTAGGCTCCTCCGAAGAATCGAAACGCCGAGACCGAATCGTCGGCGCGGGGCGTGATTATATCGATCGGACGGGCGCACGGAAGCGGCGTGTCCCCGCCGCGAGGCGTTGCGGGTTTGCCCGGCTGCCGGCGTACCGTTATAAAACGTTGCCACAGGAAGATCGCTGAGGGGTTTCGCCGCCGCGGCGACAAGCTATCGACCGCTCGTACCTGTCGCGCGCGGTCGGACAATCGGACGATCGGTGATGACGACAAACGGATCAGGACCCACCGCGCAACCTCGCCGTGTCCACGTCGGAGATATGACGCTCAGGCTGCTCGACGGCGGTGAATTGTGGCTCGACGGCGGCGCGATGTTCGGGATCATTCCGAAACCGTTGTGGTCCAAACGGGTGGAGGTCGACAAGGCCAACCGTATTCCCCTCGCCATGACCTGCTTTCTGGTCGAGTCGGCCGATCGGCGCGTTCTGGTCGAAACCGGTGCCGGTATGATCGACAAATACGACGACCGCGAGCGGGCGTTCTTTCGATTGGGTGACAACTGGCTTCTGGATTCGCTTCAGGCCGCCGGCGTCGAGCGCGAGTCCATCGACACCGTGATCCTGACCCACCTGCACTTTGATCACGCCGGCGGTGGAACGCTGCCGGACGGCCGCGGTGGGTGCGTCCCCACCTTTCCAAATGCCCGGTATGTAGTGCAGCGCGGCGAATGGGACGACGCCGTTAGCGGCCACTATGTGATGAACGGGACGTATCGGAGCGAAAATCTCGCTCCGTTGGAGCGGGCGGGCGTCTTGTCGTTGGTGGACGGCGAGGCGGAGATCGTGCCCGGTGTGTCCGTGACGCCGATGCCGGGGCACACGCGACATCAACAGGGCGTCGTCTTCGCGGACGGTGGCGTCCGCGCAATCCTGCCTGCGGACCTGATGCCGACCGCGGCGCATGTTGGCCTGCGTTACAACATGGCCTACGACCTGCTGCCGTACGAAAACATGGAGAACAAGAAGCGACTCCTGGATGAAGCGATGAAAAAACGTTTTACCCTCCTGCTGGGGCACGATCCCGAACGGACCGCCTGGACGGTCGGACAGGATGCACGCGGCCGTTTCGCGCTTGAACCCGCGGACTGAGCGTGCCCGTCGGTCTAGACGTCATGTGGCGGATGACGCAATCGGGCCGCGGCGGTATAATGCCGCCCCTGACGCAATCAGATTGCCGGGCATGACGGGCCGGGGCGATCGCCTCCTTGTATCGAGTCGCAAGAGTCGTTTTTCGCGAGAGCAGAGGACCGATGGAGTTTCAGCTATCAGAGGACATGGTCGCGTTCCGAGATGTCACCCGGGCATTCGCCGCAGACAAGATCCGCCCAAACGCCAGACAGTGGGATGCCGACAAGTGGATTCCCGACGAGGTGTTCCGGGAAGCCGGCCAGATCGGTCTGATGGGCGTGACCACGCCGGAGGCCTACGGCGGCGCCGGTCAAGGCCTGCTGGCGATGACCGTTATCATCGAGGAGCTTGCTCGCCAATGTGGCGCCACAGCGCTGTCGATCGCGGCCCACAACGGGTTGTGCTGCGGGCACCTCAACATCGCCGGCAGCGATTCTCAGAAGAAAAAGTTTCTCCCGAAGCTCGCCGGCGGAGAGATGCTCGGCTCTTGGTGTCTCAGTGAGCCACACTGCGGCAGCGACGCCGCCGCCCTCACGACGCGCGCCGAAAAGTCGGCGGCGGGCTGGGTCCTGAATGGCCAAAAGTTCTGGGTGACCAATGGCAAACGCGCTGGGGTCTTCGTCGTGCTGGTGAAAACGAAGCCCGAACCGGGCACGCGGACCATCTCGGCATTCATCGTCGAGGGCGGCACCCCCGGCATGGAGATCGGCGAGCCGGAAGACAAGATGGGCATGCGCGGCAGCGATACCGTGCCGGTCAGTTTCGAGAACTGCGAGATTCCCGCCGACCACCTCGTCGGCGAATTGCATCAGGGATATGTGGATGCCTTGAAGGTGCTCGACCGGGGCCGCGTGTCCGTAGGCTCGCTGTCGGTCGGTCTGGCCCGCGGCTGCCTGGAAGAGGCCGTGCGATATGCCGGCGAACGTCAGACCTTTGGCGTGCCGCTGCACGATCACCAGGCGATTCGGATGAAACTGGCGGACATGGAGACACAGATCGAAGCGGCCCGCTTGCTCGTGCGGCAAGCGGCGTCAACTTATGAAGCCGGTCGTCCGGACAAGCGGCTGAGTTCGATCGCGAAACTGTTCGCCACGGAAATGGCGAGCCGCGTGGGCTGGGACGCGATTCAGATCTTCGGTGGCGCGGGCTATACCAAGGACGTGTGCGTCGAGCGCCTGCTGCGCGACGCCAAACTCTGCGAAATCGGCGAAGGTTCCAGTGAGGTACAGCGAATCCTGATCGCCCGGGCCGAGTACCGGCGGCGCAGCGCCTGACCGATGACGGGGCGGCGGCGGAGGGTGACAGAGGCTCCCGTCTGTCTCGTCCGTTTCGCAGGGCCGCGAGGCGCACACGAGAGTTGAAAGCATGGCGGATATAGACACCGAGACATCTTCTGCGATTCCCTTCGGATATGAACTCGACGAAGATCACGCGACGCTGCGCGACAGCATACGCGACTTTGCGCGAAACGTGGTCGCTCCGGGCACCATGGAGCGTGACATCAAGGGCGAGTTTCCCGCGGACATCATCAAGCAGCTTGCGGACATGGGCTACCAGGCGATCTGCGTGCCCGAGGAGTATGGCGGCTCGGCCTTCGATACGCTGGCTTCGGCCATCGTGGTCGAGGAGCTGTCCTATGCCGATGCCTCGGTCGGCGTCATCAACAGTGTCCAGAACTCGCTCGTGATCGACCCGATCGTTCGACATGCCTCCGAGGAGCAGAAACGGGCGTGGTTGCCGCGGATGGCATCCGGCGAGTGGCTCAATTGCTTCAGCCTCAGCGAAGCCGGCTCGGGGTCGGACGCGGGAGCAATGCAGTGTCGCGCCGACCTGAAGGGAGACCAGTGGGTCATCAACGGCACCAAAATGTGGGTGACCAACGGAGCCGAAGCGGACATCATCCTGCTATTCGTGCGGACCGAAAACACCGACCAACGCAACGCCAGCGCGTTGCTCGTGCCGAAGGACTCGCCGGGCCTGACGGTCGGCAAGCATGAAGACAAACTCGGCATCCGCGCAACCAGCACCGTCGAATTGATCTTCGAAGACTGCCGTGTTCCTTCCGGGAACCTGATCGGCGAGCGTGGCCGGGGCCTTCGACTGGCGTTGACGGCGATCGACGGCGGCCGACTCGGCATCGCCGCTCAAGCCATCGGAATCGCGCAGGCCGCTCTCGACAGGGCCGCCGACTATGCCCTGCAACGCAGGCAGTTCGGCCGACTGATCTCCGAATACCAGGCCATCCAGTGGAAAATCGCGGACATGGCCACGCGGATCGCCGCTTCGCGGGCGCTGCTGTACAAGGGGTGCTGGGGAAAGGATCGGGGCCTCCGATCGCTGCATGTTCCGGCGATGGCCAAGGTCTACGCGTCAGAAACCGCCTCCTATTGTGCGAACCAGGCGATTCAGATATTCGCCGGAATGGGCTACTGTCGCGAGAGCGAGGTCGAGCGTCTCCTCCGTGACGCGAAGATCACGGAGATCTATGAAGGCACCAGTGAAATGCAGCGCCTCGCCATCGGTGGGACGCTGATCAAGAGCCCCGACCGCCTGCGGGATGTGTAGGGCGAGCGGGCGCGTCCGATTGGCGGCCTGCGAATCCTCGGTGCGAGAATCGCCACATCGGGGAAGCGGGCGGAACGCCATGGGCGTGTCATGGAGATCGAGATCATGCCTCAACGAAGCGTTATTGTCGGTGTCAAGCGAAGCCCCATGGGCAAGTTCTTGGGAACCTTGGCCACGCTGACCGCTCCGGACATCGGCGCCGCTGTGGCCCGCAAGCTGCTGGAAGCCATCGGGTGCCCGCCGGACGCCGTGGACATGGCGATCGTCGGGGAGGTGCTGCAGGCCGGTGTGGGCCAGAATCCCGCTCGGCAGGTCGCGCTCGGGGCCGGCTTGCCGGACACGGTCACGGCCATCACGGTGAATCAGGTCTGCGGCTCGGGGATGCGGGCCGTGATGGATGCGGACAACAACCTGCGCTTGGGCCAGGCGAGCGTCGTGCTCGCCGGCGGCATCGAGAGTATGTCCAACGCCCCCCACTACGTCTACGGACTTCGGACGGGGGCGGTCAAGTTCGGTGACGCGACACTGGTCGACGGCATGCTCCACGACGGCTTGACCTGTGCGTTTGAAGGCTGGGCGATGGGCTGCGCCGCAGACTATGTGGCGGAAGAGCATGGCATCAACCGGCAGGATCAGGACGCGTTCGCCGTCGAGAGTCATCGCCGGGCGGCGGCCGCCCGAAACGCCGGCGCCTTCAAGAGCGCCATCGCGCCGATCGACATTCGGCGCAAAAAAGAAACTTTCGTCTTCGATGAGGACGAGACCATCCGCAGTGATGCGACGATCGAGAGCTTGGCGAAGTTGCGGCCGGCGTTTGACAAGAACGGCACGGTCACGGCGGGCAACGCTTCGCAACTGGCCGACGGCGCTGCGATGGCCCTGCTGGCTTCCAAGGAGGAGGCCGCCCGACGAGGCTGGAAGCCGCGGGCAAGGATTTTGGCGCATACGACCTTCGGCGTGGCGCCGAAGGAACTATTCATGGCACCGGTCGGGGCAATTCGTCAGGCGGTCAAGAGCGCGGAGCTGAAGCTGGGCGACATCGACCTGTTCGAGATCAACGAGGCCTTCGCCGCACAAGCGGTGGCCTGCATGAAGACATTGGAAATCAACACCGACCGCGTCAACGTCTACGGCGGCGGTATCGCCCTCGGTCATCCAATCGGCGTCAGCGGTACGCGCATTCTGGGCACACTGATCGACGCCTTGGAACAGCGCGACGCCAAACGCGGCGTCGCCTCGCTGTGCCTCGGCGGAGGCAATGCCGTCGCGATGGTAATCGAGCGACCGTAGGGCGCAGACTCGCGCTGGCGCGCTCGCCGTTGGCTTGCGCCTGACCCCAACCCGCACCGAGGAGACACCATGCCAACCCAATCAGCCGTCATCGTCGGCTCCGGAACCATGGGACGCGGAATCGCCCAAACGGCGGCCGCGGCCGGACTCGTCACATGGGTCTACGACAAGGACGCCGCCCAGTTGGAGCGAGCCTCCACAGCCATCGACAAGAGCCTCAACAAACTGGTCGAAAAGGGCAGGCTCCCGGCCGACCGGGCCTCGGCAGCGACGTCAAACCTCAAGATGCAGAGTTCGCTCGATGCCATCGACTGGCCGCGTGTGGGCATCGTCATCGAAGCCATCTACGAGAACTTTGAGGCCAAGACCGCGCTCTACGGGGAGATTCAACCGAACTTGAAACCCGACGCGATCCTGGCCAGCAACACGAGCAGCATCAGCATTACGAAGCTCGCCGCCGCCACCGACCAACCCGCGCGGTTCATCGGTATGCACTTTTTCAACCCCGTGCCCCTCATGTCGCTCGTGGAGGTCATCCGCGGCATCCAGACCGACGACGCCACGGTCGAGGCCGTCGAAGCTCTGGCCCGGCGAATGGGCAAGAATCCGCTGCGCTGCAAGGACATGCCCGGGTTCGTCAGCAACCGGGTCCTCATGCCGTTGATCAACGAAGCGGCGTTCGCCCTGATGGAAGGCGTGGCCGATGCACCGACGATCGACGAAATCATGAAGCAGGGCTGCAACTTCCCGATGGGCCCGCTGACCTTGGCGGATTTTATCGGCGTCGATGTGTGCCTTCACATCATGGAGGTGTTGCACCGTGACTTGGGTGATCCAAAGTTCCGCCCCTGCCCGCTGATCCGGAAGCTCGTGGACGCAGGTCATCTCGGTCGCAAGGCGGGCCGGGGTTTTCACGACTATCGGTAGGCCATATCATGGCCGTGTGGTGGAACCAGGCGTGAAATCGGCAAGGAACAAGACGAACCATCCCGAAGACATCGGCCCCCATACCACGATTTCCGGTCGGCGGTTGCAGACGTTCTACGGCCCCGCCGACGTGGCCGAGATCGACTACGGCGAGTGCCTCAACAACCCCGGGGCGTATCCCTTCACACGCGGCGTCCATCCGGACATGTATCGCGCCCGGCTGTGGACGATGCGTCAGTTCGCCGGGTTCGGCTCGGCCCGCGACACCAACGAGCGGTTCAAGTTCCTGCTGTCGCGCGGGCAGACGGGCCTGAGCACGGCCTTTGACCTGCCCACGCTGATGGGCCGTGACGCCGACGATCCGCTCGCGATGGGCGAGGTCGGGCGGTGCGGTGTGGCGATCTCCTCGCTGGCGGACTACGAGACGCTGTTCGACGGCATCAACCTCAGCGACGTGAGCGTGTCGATGACGATCAACGCCCCGGCGGCCATCCTGCTGGCCTTCTACATCGCGACCGCCGACAAGCAGGGCGTCGCCCGCGCCAATCTCCGCGGCACCTGCCAGAACGACATCCTCAAAGAGTTCCACGCTCAGAACGAATTCGTCTTTCCGCCGACGGAGAGCGTCCGGCTGGTCATCGACACGATCGAGTTCTGCCAGAAGGAACTGCCCCAGTACAATCCGGTCAGCATCAGCGGCTATCACATCCGCGAGAAGGGTTCAACAGCCGGTCAGGAGCTGGCCTTCACCCTCGGAGACGGCGTGGCCTATGTGCAGGCGTGCCTGGACCGCGGCATGGATGTGGACGATTTTGCCCCGCGACTGTCGTTCTTCTTCAACAGCCATAATGACTTCTTCGAGGAGATCGCCAAGTTCCGGGCCGCCCGGCGATTGTGGGCTTGGTACATGAAGGAACGCTTCGGTGCCAAGAACAAGCGCTCGATGTGGCTGCGGTTTCACGCCCAGACGGCCGGTTGCAGCCTGTATTCAAAACAGCCGCACGTCAATCTGATGCGCGTCGCCTATCAGGCGATGGCGGCCGTGCTGGGTGGGTGCCAGTCGCTGCACACCAACAGCATGGACGAGACGATCTGCCTGCCGACCGAGCACGCCGTGACGCTCGCGCTGCGCACGCAACAGGTGCTCGCCCACGAGACCGGCGCCGCCAACATCGTCGATCCGCTCGGAGGCAGCTACGCCGTGGAGGCCCTGACAAACGAACTCGAGGCCGAGGCCCGAGAGTATATCGAACACATTGACGGCCTCGGCGGCATGATCCAGGCGGTCCACAGCGGCTACGTTCGTCGCGAGATCGAAGACGCCGCCAGCCGTTACGCCGCGGCCGTCGAGCGCGGCGACAAAAAGCTCGTCGGTGTCACCGATTACACCGACGACGATGGTTCCCGCATCGAGCCGCTCAAGATCGGCAACGAGGTCGAGGCCGACGTGGTCGCAACTCACAAGGCGCTGAAGGCCCGCCGGGAGGACGCGGCGGTCCGGTCTGCCCTGTCGCGGATCACGACCGACGCCGCCGACGAACGCAACGTCATGCCCGCCTTGATCGAAGGGGCCAAGGCCTACGCCGGCGTCGGCGAGATGATGCGAGCCTTGGAAAAAGCCCTGGGGCGGTTTGACAGTGGACAATTATACTAACGAATTACGCAGGAATAAGATGATCGATCGCGCGGCATGGCCGCTCCGCCGGATTCGACGTTTGGCGGGTCTGCCATTCACCTTGTCCTTGCGTGACTCTTGGACGAATCGCGAATCTCGAATTGCGGATTTCGAATGACACCGACTCGTATCGTGTTGGCCAAGGTCGGCCTGGACGGCCATGACCGTGGCGTGAAGGTTCTCGTCCGGGCGTTCCGCGACGCCGGCATGGAGGTCATCTACACCGGCCTATGGCAGACGCCGGCCGCAGCCGCCAAGGCAGCGGTCGAGGAGGATGCCGATGTTCTCGGCCTGAGCTTCCACAGCGCTGCACATCTCACGCTCGCCCCGATTGTGATCAAGGAACTGCGCAAGCTCGGCCGCGGGGATATCCCGATTGCCCTGGGAGGCATCATCCCGCCTGACGACGTCCCGGCGATGAAGGACGCCGGCATCACCGCCATCTTCGAGCCGGAAGCCTCTCTCGAGCACATCATCGCCGAGATGAAGCGTCTCGGAGGTGAGGTCCATGATCGCCGCCGCGCCGAGATCGCCGAGGGCGGTCTCGACAAGTGGATCACGACCGGCCGCGACGGTGATCGCGCGGCTCTCGCTCGCGTGCTGACCTGGATAGAAAGCGGAGCCGGCAAAGACGAGGTCGCCCGGCGGATTCCTGCCGCCGACAGCAGGACGGCCGTCGTCGGCATCACCGGCGCCCCCGGTGTTGGCAAGAGCACCCTGATTGGCCGATTGCTCGGCGAGCTTCGCGGGCGCGACAAACAGGTCGGCGTCATCGCCGTCGATCCGGCCAGCCCCGTCACGGGTGGCGCCCTGTTGGGGGACCGCGCCAGGATGACGCTCTCGGCCGAAGACCCGGGGGTCTTTGTCCGAAGCGCCGCCAGCCGCGGAGCGCTGGGCGGCTTGGCGCCCTCGACCGGTGCGATGGTCCGCGCCATGAGCGGTGCGGGCCTCGATGTGCTGATCGTCGAGACGGTCGGCGCCGGTCAGAATGAGATCGCGATCCGTGACTGGGCCTCGCCACTGGTGCTGCTGCTCATGCCCGGCGCCGGCGACGACTTACAACTCGCCAAGGCCGGCATCACCGAGGTCGCCGACGTCTTCGTGATCAACAAAGCCGATCTGCCCGGCGCCGATCTTCTGGAGGCCCAAATCCGCGACACACTCGGCCGCGAGCGGACGGTGGTGCAAACCGTGGCGTCGAAGGGGCGGGGGATTCCAGACCTCACAGACACCATCCTTGGTTTCGCCGGCGGCCGATGACGCAACGTAGCGCCATCATCAGCGAATTGAGGAGACATCCCGCAGCATCTCTTGTGCGCCCACGCGCATACCGCTAGCCTGTTCCCGCGCGAATGACAAGACTGTGAAAGGCAACCCATGAAAATCCTCGTCCTCGTCAAGCACGTTCCCGAATCCACGGCGGCGATCAAGATCAAGCCCGACGGCTCCGGCATAGAGACGCAGGGGGTCAAGTTCGTCATGAACCCCTTCTGCGAGTTCGCCGTCGAGGCCGCCCTGCAAATCCGCGAGAAGCAGCCAAACGCCAAAGCGGAGGTGACCGTCCTGACCGTCGGCCCGCCCACTTGCGTCGAGCCGCTCCGGACGGCATTTGCCATGGGCGTCGATCACGCGATCCACCTCTGCGACGACCTCTTCTCCGGCCTCACCGAGCTGATGACCGCCCGCGTGATCGCGGCCGCCATCCGGGACGCCGGCTTTGACCTGATCCTTGGCGGCAAGGTGGCCATCGATTACGACAGCGGACAGGTCGGTCCGGCCCTGGCGGAGATTCTCGACCTGCCGCACGCCGGGGCGGTGACCGCGATCGACTGGGCCGACGACCTCCAGTCGGCGACGGTCCGCCGCCGGATCGAAGGGGCCGACGAAGTCATCGACATTCGTCTGCCATGCCTGCTGACCATCGACAAGGGCCTCTGCGAGGCCCGCTATCCGTCCCTGCCGGGGTTGATGCGAGCCAGAAAGAAGCCGATCGACACCCGCGACGCGGCCGCTCTCGGATTCAGTGCCCAAGACCTGTCGCGCGAAGCCGCCGGCACCTGGATGGGCGAGTTCAGCCCCCCCCCGCCGCGTCCCCCGGGCCGCATGTTGGAGGGCGAGCCGGCCGCAATGGCGAAAGAACTTGCGCACCTTCTGCACGAGCAGGACAAACTCATCTGA
>JBHHVX010000002.1:0-65509 GCA_046754505.1 Phycisphaerae bacterium
TGCCGGGCAAGCAGATGGCCATCGACGCCGACCTGTCGGCCGGCCTGGTCGACGAAGCGGAGGCCCGACGCCGGCGGGAAAACATCACGCGCGAGGCGGACTTCTACGGTGCGATGGACGGTGCCAGCAAGTTCGTCCGCGGCGATGCGATCGCCGGCATTGTTATTACGATAGTCAATATTTTGGGTGGACTCTTCGTCGGCATGATCGAGCTCGACCCGCCCCTCTCGCTGATGCAGAGCCTGGACGTGTTCACGAAGCTGACGATCGGCGACGGGCTGGTGTCGCAGATTCCGGCGTTCCTGGTGTCGATCGCGGCCGGCATGATCATCACGCGCTCCACGAGCAAGACCAACCTGGGCGAAGAACTGTTCTCGCAACTCCTGTCACGGCCGACGGCCCTGCTGCTGGCCTCCGGGTTCCTGGTCACCCTGATGTTCACGCCGCTTCCGACGGCGCCGTTGATGCTGCTGGCTGCCGGGACCGGCGGACTGGGGTATTTTACACGCAAGCAACGTGACGCCGAAGCCGCCGCGAAGAAGACCCGCGCGGCGGCGCCCTCGAAGGAGCCGGAGAAGATCGAAGCCTGTCTGAATGTCGATCCGATGGAGCTGGAGGTCGGCTACGGATTAATCCGCGTGGTCGATCGCAAGCAGGGGGGCGATCTGCTGGACCGCATCTCAAACATCCGCCGCCAGATCGCCACCGACCTCGGCATCATCGTGCCGCCGATCCGAATCCGCGATAACGTCCGGCTCGAACCGAATGGGTATTCGGTCAAGCTGCGTGGAGCTCCCATCGCTCAGGGTGAGGTGATGCCCGGACACCTGCTGGCCATCGATTCCGGCGCCGTGAGCGAGAAAGTGCATGGCATCGACACGAAGGAGCCGGCGTTCGGGCTTCCCGCCATTTGGATCACCGAGGACGCGCGATCGACGGCCGAGCAGCGTAATTATACCGTCGTAGAACCTACGAGCGTACTGGCGACACACCTGACCGAGCTGATTCAGATGCACGCGGCCGAGCTGCTGACGCGCCAGGACGTCAGCCGGCTCCTTGATAACCTGAAGGAACGAAGTTCCAAGGTGGTCGAAGAGGTCGTGCCCGATCAGTTGAAGATCGGTGAGGTCCAGGCCGTGCTGGAGCGGCTCCTGCGGGAGCGCGTGCCGATCCGAGATCTGGAGACGATCCTCGAAACGCTGGGAGACTGGGCGAGCCGGACCAAGGACCCCGAGGTCCTGGCCGAGTACGTCCGGAACGCGCTGGCCCGGCAGCTTTGCGAGCGGTATCGAGACCACGGGCACGTGATCCACGCCGTTACGCTCGATCCGGGGCTGGAAGACACGATCCATTCGCATGTGGAGCGCACGGATCGCGGCTCGTTCCTGACGGTCCCGCCCGCGCTGGCCAACAAGATCGGTCGCGCAGTGCGTCGAGAGCTGGACCAGGCTGCGGCCAAGGCCCGCGGCGTCCAACCGGTGGTCCTGACGTCGCCGCAGGTGCGGCAGTGGGTGCGACGGTTGATCGAGGCGGCCCTGCCAAAGGCGGCAGTGCTGGGTTTCAACGAAGTCGTTCGAGGCATCGAGATTCGGACGCATGGAATGGTGGCCATTACTGATGCAACTGAAAACGTACAGAGCCCGGTCCATGTCTGACGCCCTTGCGCGCGTCAAGGCCGACCTGGGTCGCGACGCGGTGATTCTGCACACGCGCACCCTCAAGCGGGGCGGCGTGTTGGGAGTGGGTGCCCGATCGCAGGTCGAGATCACGGCGACGGCGGATGCTCACCTGGTCGAGGGTGGGGCACAAAGGTCGTCGCGTACGGCGCCACAAACCCCGGCGTCTGCACAGCCGGGGGCGCCTGCGGGCGTGCGCCCCGAATATCCGCCGACGGCGGCGGAGGCACCGGCTTCGCGCCTCGATCGGAGGGCGGGACCGACATCGGATGCCGTGCTGCGCCGCGATGTGGAGGCCATCCGTGACATGGTGGATGAGCTGCTGCGCGACCGGCGTCGGGCAGAGCAGCCTCAGCTGCCGGCTGAGCTGATTGACTATTACACCGAACTCGTCGGGCAGGCTGTCGCGGTCGAGCTGGCGTCCCGAATCGTCGGTCATGTCTGGCGGCGGCTCGATGACTCCGGAAAACCCGGCCCGGCCAGGCGGCTGACCGGTGCGGCGGCCACGGCCCGCGACCGCCGGATTCGGCAGGAATTGGCGCAGTGCCTCAGCGAGATGATCCCGCCCGCATCACCGCTGAGACTGAAGACAGACGCCGGTCCGACCATCGTTGCGATGGTCGGACCCACCGGCGTCGGCAAGACGACGACGATTGCCAAGCTGGCGGCCAACATGAAACTTCGGGAACACAAGCGCGTCGGGCTTGTGACGATCGACACCTATCGGATCGCGGCGGTCGAGCAATTAAAGACCTATGCGCAGATTCTGGACGTCCCGCTGCTGTCGGTCGTCACGCCCGAGGAGATGAAGACCGCCATTGCCCGCCTGTCTGACCGAGATCTGATCCTGATCGATACCGCGGGCCGCAGCCAGAAGGACGAGGCCCGTCTTGCGGAACTGAAGCACTTCCTCGCGGCCGCCGAACCGAACCAGGTCCACCTGGTGCTGTCGACGACCAGCCGCGAGGACGCGATCCGGGACACCATCCAGCACTTCGCGGCCGTCGGGGCCGATCACCTGATCTTCACAAAGCTGGACGAGGCCATTGGGCTGGGGGTCATTCTGAACGTGGTGGAGTCGGTAGGCATGCGGCTGTCTTACCTGACCAACGGGCAGTCGGTCCCGGACGACATTGAGGTGGGGACGGCCCATCGCGTGGCGCGTTTGATTCTGCAGCCGGAGGAGCGGGCGATACACAAAGGGTTCGACCGGCCGACCCTGGACGTCACCGTCGGCGAAGGGGCTTGAGATGAGTGTCGCGCTCGCCGATCAAGCCGCGGGGTTGCGGCGGTTGATGGAGCATCAACGGTCCGTGCCAATGGCCCGTCCCTCCGTGCAGCAGTCGTCGTGCCGCTGCGTCGCGGTCGCCAGCGGCAAGGGTGGGGTCGGGAAGACTGTCGTGGCGACCAATCTGGCGATCGCGCTGGCGCGGCGCGGCCACCGCACGGTCCTGGTGGATGCCGACCTCGGGACCGCCAATGCCGACGTGGCCCTGAACATCGAGACGCCCTATGACCTGTCGCATGTGATTCGCGGCGAACGCGCGATCGACGACGTTGAGGTTCCGGTGGTGCCGGGGTTGACGCTCGTCGCGGGCGCCTCCGGGCTGGCCTCTGTCGCCGATCTGAGTCCGTGCGACCGGCTTGCGCTGGTCGACGGACTGGCGACGTTGGAGACGCACGCCGACATCTTGCTGCTCGACTGCGGGGCGGGCATTTCGCAGAATGTCCTGGCGTTCGCGCAGGCGGCGGACGAACTGCTGGTCGTGACCACTCCGGAGCCGACATCTCTGACGGACGCCTATGCGCTGATCAAGGTCATCAGCCGATCGCCTCACCCTCCGGTCGTCGGGACCGTGGTCAACCTGGCTCGCGATGTGGCGGAAGCGGGGAGCATCGGCCGGCGTGTCACATCGGTGGCGGCGCGTTTTCTCGGCATGACCGTGGGAATGGCCGGGCATGTGTTGCAGGACGAGCACGTCCCGATGGCGGTGTGCCGGCGTGTGCCAGTGGTCGTGCGCTATCCGGGCAGCGCAGCGGCTGCGTGTCTGTTAACACTGGCAAGGCGGTTCGACGGGTCGTCGTCGCGGGGTCCGCGGAAGACCGGCTTCTTCCGGCGCGTCGTCGATATTTTCAAGTGAATCGGGCAAGGGTCCCCGCCGATGGCATTCCAAGGTGAGGACCGAGAACAGCCTTTGGAAATGGTGCTGGCGTGGCGCGATTATGCGGTGCGTGTCTGGGGTTGCTGTTGTTCGGCGCGATGATCGCGCGCGGATTGGTCGTCGACAACCCGCCGGACGTCATCTTGAAACGCGCCCTGATCGGGCTATTCGGCGGAATGGTGCTGGGCCTGGTCATGGGACGGATCGCATCCGTGGTCGTTATGGACAATCTGCCATCACACGACAAGGACGCTTCAGATTTGGCGGCGGAAGACGACGCCACTGCGCAAAGCGCCTCTGCCCAATTGGAACCCTCCACAGGCCCCTCCAAGGCTGAACCGGTCTCTCGTTGACTCGCCACTGACATGCAAGGGAGCGATATTGGATGCCCGTCACGACCGAAATCGACGTTCAGCAGGTATGGAAGGACTACAAGAGAGAGCCGACCAATGAGCTTCGCAATGTCTTGATGGAACGGTATCTGCACATCGTGCGTTTTAACGCGGAGCGGATCCGTTCGAAGCTGCCGACCGAAGTCGAGCTGGATGACTTGATCTCAGCGGGGATGTTCGGCCTGGTGGACGCCATCGAGGCATTCGACCTCGAGCGGGGTGTCAAGTTCGAGACCTACTGTTCACCCCGCATTCGCGGAGCGATCCTGGACGAGTTGCGATCGATGGACTGGGTGCCACGGCTTGTGCGCAACCGTTCACAGAAAATCCAGAGCGCCACCAAGCAGTTGCAGAGTGAACTTGGGCGACTTCCCAGCTCGGAGGAGGTCGCCGACCGCATCGGTGTGTCCGGCACGGAATACTCTCGGATGGCCAAGGATTCCTCGGCCGTTACCATGACCTCCCTGTCGCGCAAGTACTTCAGCGGGAACTCCTCGCGCGACATCACGGAAATCGACGTTCTCAAGGACCGTCGTGCCATCAATCCGTTGAAGGAGCTCCAGAAATCGGACGTCAAGGCTCTGATCCAGAAGGGGCTGACACCCACCGAACGCCTCATTTTGATTCTATATTATTATGAGGAGATGACGATGAAAGAGATAGGCGTCACCTTGGACTTGTCCGAGAGCCGGGTCAGCCAGATGCACTCGGCGATTATCGAACGGTTGCGGTTCCAGTTGAAGCAGCGGGATCGCGAGTTTCGGATATAACGATGTCTGCCATTCCGCCGAGCAATATTGCCTCCGTCCTCCAGGCTGGCGTGACGCAACGGCAGCAATCGAGAATCGACGACGCCGAACACAATGAACGTGTGCGGACCTCGAGAGAGTTGAGCGGGCGGGAGGATGCCATTCTCGAGGTCGAGGCCACAGATGACGACACACAAGTCCATGCCGATGCCGAAGGGTCCGGCGGCTCGGGCCGCGAGACCCGTGAATTCCCGATGGAAGAAGGCGAATCCTCGGCGGCACGCGCCGCGGACGAGATCACCGTCGGAGAAGACGGCATGCCCCATCTCGATCTAACGGTGTGAGGACGACTGAAACCACGACCGCAGTGCGTTCCACCCGATTGAACGCTGCACGCTTTGGTCCGGCTGTGGGTGATCGGGCGGTCGGAACTTTGGGCTTTCGGCTCGTGATGGTGCCGTTTTCGGCGTCCGTGGGCGCTCCCGATTCCACGGGGCGACCTTCTCGTACAGGGTGAGATAGGGTCGTTCCCACGGGCGGGCCGGCCGGCTGTGGTGGATGTACTGAAACGAGGGGTTCCTGACGAACTCGGCAGCAGGCAGCCCGTGCTGTTCCGATGCGGCGAATTGACGGTCCCACGCGAAGATGGTGCCGATCGGGGCCTGCTCGAGGCGCTCACGAACCGACGGTCGCCTCGGCGAAAGATCCACGCCCTGCGCATAGTCCATCCACACCACGGCGGAGATCACGTCCCGGTTGCTGTAGCTGCTGTTATCCAACCATCGCAGCGTCTCGTCGATCACCGCCGCTTCAGGAGGCCGAGGCAGCGGGCCGCACAGCTTGCCGACCGTCAGCACCATCATGATGGCGAGTCCGACTGGGATGAGTGGGCGAATCCAGCGGCGTGCGCCCGGCCGCCGCCCGGCCAAGATGGAGACGAACGCCAGGACCGCCAGCGCTGCCGTCGCAGTGCGAACGGCCTTCTTTGCCAGGTCCAGATCGGGGATTTCGGCCAGAATATCGCGCGTTTGCGCGTGCAAGACGACCTGTCGCTCCATAGCGACCCATAGCAGGACCATCGCTCCCGCAACCAAGGCCACGGCGTTTCGACGCCGGCGTTCGTTCCTGTGCCACAGTCGCAGCCATCCGGCCAAGGCCGCCACTGCCACCAATGGCGACAGCGCGACGAGAAACCGTGCGTACCCGCCGGACGAAAACAGCCCCATCGCCCGGATGACCGTCTCCGCGGCGAAATAAGACGCGACCGATGCGGCGAGCAGCCGACCTCGTGAGTTCCTCCAGGTGGCCCACAGGCCCGACAAGGCGAGTGTGGCAATCGCCGGTCCCCAGGCCTCCATTGAGCGAGAGAAGAACGTCAGCCAGCTCCCGTGGCCGTACTGGGACGAGGGGCGCGCGACGAAGTACTTGTCGAGCGTCGGTCCGGCACCCGCGCCCAGCGCCCCGACGCTTACGAGCAGGGGAGCCCAGAGGACAGGCCACAGGCGCCGGAGGCGCACGCCGCCCCCCCCTGCAAGAAGGAGCCAGACCGGCAGAAAGACGATCGCTTCATGCCGTGTGACAAACGCGAGCGACACTACCGCCGCTGACCAGGACCATCGGTCGCGTTGCGCGAGATACACCGCGAGCGACAGGTAGAACGCCAGCGCCGTCTCGGTCAGCGTCGTCTGTGACAATTGGAAGAACAGTGGCTGAGCGTACGCCAACAGGACCACCGCCCAGGCATGACGCAGCCTCAGCCCCTGCGCGATCCGATACGCGAACCATGCACTCCACGCCGTCAGAATCGCCGAGAGCACGCGGCACATCGGCCAGCCGACCCCGGCCGGCAGAAAATACAGAACCGTAAACCCGGGCTTGCCCCAGTCATCCAGAAGGTAGGTCGGCCACGTCCACGCCCATCGCGCGAACAGATAATGGGTCAGGTCGTCGAAGTGGACCACCCCCTCCGGCGCGAGGCGGCCGAACACGGCGGATGCCACCAGCCCCGTCGCCACGAGGCAGGCGGCGAGCCGGTCTTCCCGGCTTCCTTCCTCCTCCAGTGGAGTCGCCCTGAGACCGCCCTCGCGATCGGGGGGCGGCGCCGGGGTTACGGGTGATGGCTCGTCGTTTACGATCATCAGAACATCATCGCGGGGCGCAACGGGCTGTAAAGCCGACCTCGCCGGTTAGAGGAGCTCGACCTCATGAATCCCTCCGTCGCGATCGACGTCGGAACCGCCTCTGTCGACTTGTGCAGTTGGCACGGCGGGAATCTGTTGATTGACAAGGTGCCGTTCGCCGATCCGATCTCGATGCTGCCACATTGGCTCGAACGTCTCTCGCCGCCTCCTCGCTTCGAACTGGTATTGCGCTCGACATGGGACGGTATCGACGGCGCGCAGGAAGAGCGGTTCCGCGACGCGGCGATGACCTTCGGCGCGCGATGGCTCCGGATCGTGGCGGCCGATTGTCCGGCCGACCCCGGTGTTGCAGCCGCGCGCCAGGCAGCGGATCGGCTTCGGCTGGGCGTGGTCTGGTCCGTGGAGATCGGTGCCACCCGCGCGACTACGGCGCGCGTCGATCGGCGCGGCGCGGCGGCGTGCCTGCGCCACCTCCCTCTGCCAGCCTCTCTGAAAGACTCGCCGCCTTCCGGAGAGAGCCTCGATCCGGACCTGCGCCGCTTGTTTCGAGCCGAGCGGAGACCGGATGGATCACCTGCGCCCTCGCGGGTTCCCCTCGTTTGTTTTGGCGGCGCCGGGCCGACTCTGGCGACGGCGATTGCCGACTGCTGCGGTGCTTCATCGGTCGTGATACCCGTCCACGCCGGGACACTTGCCTGTATCGGGTTGCTGATTTCGGACATCGTGCTTGATTTCCGCGAGACGTGGCCGCCGCGCCCGTTGAACATGCCGTTCCTGCGACAAGCGTTTCTACGGCTGATGGATTCTGCGTGCGACGCCGTGGCCGCTGAGGGTTACGACCTGGACGACACGATCTGTGATCGGACGGTCGAGATGGCACCGGCCGGTTCAGCAAGCGCGGTTCGCGTTGAGGCGGATGCCCTGGCGGAAGCGGCCCTGCTGCTGAAGCGGTTCCGGCAAACGTGGACGGCCGCGCACGGGTCCGCTGAGACCAATCACCCCATCGAGATCCGCGCCGCAGCGGTGCGAGCGACGGTTGCGACGACCAAGCCACCGCTTCCGCTGCCGAACCTGCCACACGGCGGCTCCAACCCCGCGAGCGCGTCGCAGGAAGCCCGAACGCGAAAGTCTCGTTCGGCCGGTGGCTGTGTGCGGCGTTACGAACTGCCGCCCGGCGCGACCGTTCACGGCCCCGCAACGATCACCGAACGCCACACCGAGACACGCGTGGGCGCGGGATGGAGCGCCGTCGTCCAGCCGACGAGTGACCTATGGTTGCAACGAGAGGATTGAGGGCGATTGAAGGGCGGATCACTCGCCGTCGCGAGCCGCGACGGTTGAACCGGCCGTGACATCCGAGCCTTCGCCGGCGCTCATGTCTTCCTCGTAGGGATCCGGCTCGACGGCCCCCAGCGCCACGAGTCGCCGGCGGGCCTCGACGGCCCAAGTCGTCTCCGGCCAGCTCTCGACGACGAGGCGGTAGTAGAAGGCGGCGGCGTTGATCTTGTTGGTGCGTTCGTAGTAGTGACCGACGGTGTAATCCTTCCGTGCCCGGGACTCTCGGATTCTCGCGAGCGTCTGCGCGACGGCGGCTTCGGCGGCATGACGTGGATACTGCTGCTGGAAATCCTGAAAATAGACTTCCGACTCCAGAAGGTCGGCGTCGTCGAACTCGACACCCGGGAAGCGAGCCAGTGCCGCCTCTCCGCTGCGAAGCATCGCCACGCGGTGATACCGACCGCGCGGATAGTCTCGGGCCAGTCGGGCATACGCGGTCTCGGCTTCTTTGAACTCACCCTCGACAAAGTGGTAATCGGCCTTGAGTCGGAGGGCCTGTTCGGCGATGGCCGTCTTCGGTGCCCATTCGTCGATGATCCGATCGAGCATCGTCAACGCCTCTTCGGTGGCGCCGAGCCACATCAGACCGCGGAGGACCCGCTGCTTGCGATGCTTGAAGAGGAACATCTCCGCAATGATCAGTTCGCGCCGAATGGCCCGATCGGCCAGGTCCGTTCCCCCCCAGCCCTCGATCAGCTCCTCATACCAGCCATACGCCTTCATCAGGTCCCCTCTGCGCCGCTTCGCCTCCTCGGCCGAGACCTCCGTGTCTGCCGCATAAAACAAGGCCTCTCCACGGCGTGCGGAATCCGAATAGTCTCTCAGCCAGTGTTTGAACAGCTTGCGAGCCTTCTTGTACTCCCCGCGGGCCAGACGCGACCGGGCCAGTTCCAGATCGCCGTCCTCGGTTCCGGGCACCGGCGACGCGATCGAGACCCAGCGGCCCGTCTCGGGGTCATACTCCCGGCGGTCGGCGTACGACTCATCCTGCTGAGCCAAGACGGCTGGCGCTGCCAGGAATGTCACAATCCATGCGATTGCGATGTATCGATTCACCTGTGACCCTCGCTTTCGTTGAGAGGTCGACGAACCGCGCGTCTGGCGTTCCCGTCGCCAGGCGGATTCTACAACCCTTGCTCATGTTGGCAACCGCATTGCCTCGACGAATTGGGCCGATATAATCCGGTCGGTCTCACGGCGGGCCTGCGGACCGTCCGCGGGAACGACGGGGCGTTCGTAATACTCGGGAGACGTACGGCGATGGCTGCAGGCAGGGCGATGGCGAGGTGCGTGGCGGCCGTTGCAACCGTGCTGGCGTGGATGGTGTCGGCGGGGGGGTGCGGCTATTCCACCGACCGCAGCGACGTGTTCCGGGTCACGAATGCGAACCATGATCGCATCCGAACCGTGGCGGTGGATGTTTTCGAGTCCAAAGAGTTTCGACGTGACTTGGAATTGCAGTTGACCGAATCGTTGACGAAGAGGATTCACGCGGATACCCCTTATCGGCTCGCGCGCAAGGAGTTTGCCGACACGGTTCTGTCCGGCGAGATTAATGAAGTCCGGCAGTCGACGATCGGGCGTGATTTCCGGACGATCCTGCCGCGGGAGACGTCGGCCACCCTGGTGGTTCGTGTTCAGTGGAAGGACCTCCGGACTGGTGAGATCCTGATGGATCGCCCAAACTTCGTTCAGACAGTAGATTACGTTCGGAACCTGGACGAAGACTTCCACCATGTCATGCAGCGAGCTACGGACCGAATGGCCGAACGGGTCGTCGAGGCCATGGAATCCGACGATTGGTGATTCGGTCGCGCTATAATCCGATAGAGTGAAGGCGACATGTGAGGACTCCATCGTGGAGTTTCGACGTAACGCCTTGTGCGGAATAAGGTTGCTTTCCAATGCCGGAATCGGACCACGAGCCGGAAGGGCGCAGGCCGAAGAGAACTGATAAGCCTCAGCCTCCGCGAATGCGCATGTCGCGGGGTGTGATGAGCTGGGTGGGCTTTGTCCTGATCGCCGTGATGATCGCCATGATCATCCAGAACGGCTACACGCCTGCGACGAAGATCGACATCACACGCTTCTGGAGCGATCTGGGGGCCGGACGGATCGAGAAGGTGATCCTTCGCGACGATGCGATCGAGGGTCTCTACAAGAAGGCTGCTTCGGAGGGCAAGACGCGGCGATTCCGGGCGGAGTATCCTGCTGTACCGCAGTTCACGGAGTTGGAGGCGAAGATTCGTAAGGCCGCTCCCGGTGTCGATGTCGGGTTTGAGCCCAGCCAGACGCCGTGGATGAACATGCTCATCGGGATCATTCCGTGGATTCTGATCTTCGGTTTCTTGTGGTTCTTCGTCCTTCGCCAGTTGAGGGCGTCGGCCGGCGGCCCCGGGGGCATGTTGGGAAGCTTCGGTCGCTCCCGGCACCGGATCAGCAACAAGGAACTCACCAACGTCACGTTCAACGACGTCGCCGGTGTGGAGGAGGCGAAGGAGGAGGTTCTCGAAATCGTCGAGTTCCTCAAGAATCCCAAGAAATTTCAGCGGCTCGGTGGGCGGATTCCGCGTGGCGTGTTGCTCGTCGGTGCGCCGGGCTGCGGCAAGACGCTGCTGGCCAAAGCCATCGCCGGTGAAGCGGACGTCCCCTTTTTCTCGATCAGCGGCGCCGACTTCGTCGAGATGTTCGTGGGCGTTGGGGCGTCGCGTGTCCGCGACCTGTTCCGCTCGGCCAAGGAGAACTCGCCGTGCATCGTTTTTCTTGATGAGATCGATGCGGTCGGTCGCCGCCGCGGCGCGGCCTATGGCGGCGGCGGGCATGACGAGCGCGAGCAGACGCTCAACGCGATTCTCGTCGAGATGGACGGATTCGATACCTCGGATCAGGTGATCGTGATCTCCGCGACGAACCGCGAGGACATCCTCGATCCGGCCCTGACGCGACCCGGTCGGTTCGACCGGCGCGTGTATGTGCCGCTTCCCGATCTCAAAGGCCGGCTTGAGATCCTGAAGGTCCACGCCAAGAAGGTCAAACTCACCCCCGGCGTGGACCTGATGCGGCTGGCCCGCGGCACGCCGATGTTCAACGGAGCCGAGCTGGCCGCCATCATCAACGAGGCCGCCCTGCTGGCCACGCTCCAGAACAAGGACGCGGTCGACGCGGACGACCTTGAAGAGGCCCGAGACAAGGTTCGCTACGGCCGTTCCAACAAGAGCCGCGAAATCGAGGAGAAGGAACGCCTGGCCACCGCCTACCATGAGGCCGGCCACGCGGTCCTGCAGACCCTGCTGCCCGACGCTGACCCGCTGCACAAGGTGACCATCATTCCGCGCGGCCAGGCCCTCGGCGCCACGATGTCCCTGCCCGAGAAAGACCGTTACGGCTACGGCCAGAAATGGCTCCATGCAACGATGCGCGTCCTCTGTGGCGGCCGGATCGCCGAGAGCAAGTACAACCAGGACGTCAGCAGCGGCGCCGCTCAGGACATCGAGCAGGTGACGGCCCTCGCACGGGCGATGATTCTCGACTGGGGTATGAGCGACGTGCTCGGCTTCGTCAAGTACTCGCCGGACGACAAGCGCGAGACCCTCTTCGGGGAAAAGCCCTATTCGGACGACACCGGCAGGCTCATCGACGACGAGATCCGGCGTTTGATCGACGAGGCATTTCGCGACGCAACACGCCTGATCGATGAAAACTGGGACAAGGCCTGTGCCGTGGCCGAGGCGCTCCTGAAGCACGAGACACTCGACGCCGATGAAGTCTGGAAGCTCTGTCGCGGCGAATCGCTCGACAAGCCAAGCCTCTCGGGGTTGCTGGCCGATGAGACCGTCGCTCCCCCGCGGGCCAAGCCTGTGCCCCAGCCGCCCAGCCTCGAACTGCCACCCGGCCTGGCCGGCGGATCGCTTCCCCAGCCCGGCGTCGGTTGACCTCTCGTTGGATCGACTCGCATTTCCCTTCTTTCCGGCATCCCGTCTGACGCCGGCCGTGACCGCCAATGGATCGATCGGCTGCGTGCGAAGGATTCGTGCCCGCGTTAAGATACCTCTCGCATCTGTCGGTGTGACAGTAGGGGTGATTGTGATGGCCAATGCGGACATCGTCGTGGTCGGACCGGGCGAACTGACGCTGATTGCTCAACTATACAATGAGCTATTCAGACCGCCGCGCGGAGTCGAGTTCTTCCAGCGACGGTTGACCGGCCGGCACAACTCCCTGCTTCTGATCGCCAATATGGGCGGACGGCCGGTGGGCTTCGCCACGGGGTTCGAACTCAAACCGACTGTTTTTTTCTCGTGGCTGATCGGCGTGCTGCCGGAGGTTCGGCGCATGGGTGTGGCCAGTCAGTTGATGGACGCACAGTGCGCCTGGTCGGTCGAGCACCACTACAAATCGGTGCGTATGGAGTGCCACAACGCCCATCGCCCCATCCTGCACATGGCCATCGCGCTCGCGTTCGATATCGTCGGAATCCGTTGGGATCCGGACCGTCAGGACAATCTGATCATCTGTGAGAAACTGCTGCAGGAGTAGCACCGGCTCCGGAAGCGCCCCGGCTGGCACAAGCCGGGCCGACTGGGTCGCCGTAGTGCCGACCGATCGCCGTCGCGAGACGGACGCATCCTTCACGCTGAATCGCCCATGAAGACACGCATTGACAACATCGCGCAACTGGTCACCATCCCGCCGGGGCCGGTGTGCGGCGGGGAGATGGCCCTCTCGCCGATCATCGACGATGCGGCACTCCTGATCGACGACGACGCGATCGCCTGGTTCGGTCCGGCGGCGGAGGCCCCCGGCGGGCCCGTTGATCGAGCGATTGACGCCGGCGGTGGTGTCGTGACCCCCGGGTTGGTGGACTGTCACACCCATGTCGTGTTTGCCGGCTCCCGTGAGCGCGAGTTTGTCCGGCGAATTGCCGGAGCGTCGTACATCGAGATTCTGGAGGCCGGCGGCGGCATCCGGGACTCGGTGCGGGCGGTGCGGGCCGCCGGCGTCGACGAACTGGTCAGCCAGTCGGAACCGCGACTGCGGCGGATGCTCGCAGGTGGAACAACGACCGTCGAGGTAAAGAGCGGCTACGGCCTGTCGCCGGACGATGAAATCAAGATGCTCGAGGCGATTCGCAAACTTGACGAGCGTCTCCCGATGGACCTTGTGCCGACCTTTCTCGGCGCCCATGCCGTTCCGCCGGAATTTGATGGACGGCCAGACGATTACATCGACGTGATTTCGTCGTCCGACCTGTTGAGGCGAATCACCGGCGAGCGTCTGGCCGAGTTTGCCGATGTCTTTTGCGAACGGGGGGCGTTCAGCCTCGAACAGTCGCGGCGTTTCCTGATGCGTTGCCGCCGTCACGGCCTCGTGGCCAAGGTTCATGCCGAGCAGATCACGCGGACCGGTTCGGCGTGTCTCGGTGTCGAGCTTGGGGCCGCCTCGGTCGACCACCTCGAGTGCGTGGATGCTGCCGCCATCGCGGCGCTGAAGGCTTCGGTGGGCCGCGCGAGCCACGCCGCTCCGACGGAGCGGGCCGGCCGATCGGGTGGTGCGTCGGACCTGATCGCGCCGGCGCCCGCTGTGACGATTCCGGTGCTTCTGCCCGGCTGTTCGTTCTTCCTCGGTAGTCCGGCCGCGGACGCCCGGCGCCTGATCGACGCGGGTCTGCCGTTGGCTCTGGCGACGGACTGCAACCCCGGGTCGGCGATGATCGAGTCCTTGGGGCTGATCATGTCGATAGCGGCAACATTGTTGCACATGACCCCCGCCGAGTCGCTGGTCGCCTGCACGGCCAACGCCGCCGCCGCTCTGCGGCGCTCCGACCACATCGGCGCCATCGCCCCCGGCCACCGGGCCGACCTGCTCATCCTGGACATTCCGAACCTCGATCATTGGGCCTATCGAATCGGCGTGAACCCGGTCCGCACGGTCATCAAAGACGGGCGGATCGTGCTGCACAGGGACGATTGACATATCCGTGGGGGGGGCGTGACAGTTTTGGCGGCAACGCCTGGCTGCCCCATGGGTGCCACTGGCGGCTTGTCCGCCAGTGCATCGGCGGACAGTGCCTTGCACGGACACGGGCAGGCAAGCTGCCCGTGGCACTCCGCCGCCGATCCTGTCACGCACCCATCCGTGGGTTGCGCCCGACTTTGCGCTTGCGACTCTGGCGCCATTCCGGCTATCATTGGCCTAAGGTGGGTCGGGTTCGGTGCGGAAAGACTCGCGGGCGCAAAGAAGGTGGCTCGGCGAGGATCAGGGGGTGGCGCGCTCGGCCACTACGGGAGCGCTTGCCGGGACCCGAATCGGCGCCGGCCTCCGACAGGGCTTGGCCCGTCTGCCTGAGAAGATGTTCCGCGGCGGGCCGCTGCAAGGAGTCTTGCTCTTATGAAGAATATCCAGAAGACCGGGGGCGGGTTTACGTTGATCGAACTCCTGGTGGTGATCTCGATCATCGCGCTGCTGATCTCCATCCTGCTGCCGGCTCTGTCGGCGGCTCGGAACGAGGCGAAGGTCGTCAAGAGCCTGGCGAACCTGAAGGGCGTCGGCCAACTGAGCCAGACCCTCGCGTCCACAAGCCAGTTGCCCAAGCGTATCGAAGCAGACCGGTATGGGAGGATTCCGGAGGGTGTCGTTCACCAGATGAGCTCCAGCGGTGAAGTCGGCTGGCGGGGCCTGGGTGCGTGGGACTGGGGTGGCACCAATGGGACCGATCCCTTCTATCGGAGACGAGGCGATCAATTCACCATGCGCGCCGTGACGCGGCCGTTCACCCTGGAGAACAACGCCGGCTCGGTGAGCGATTTCTCCGAGGCGGGGATCTTCCGGGCGCCCAATGATGAGGGGCACGCACCGAATCCGAACTATGAGGACTCGTGGGTCGACAGTCGAAAGTCGATGTTCCTCTCGAAGGGAACGAGCTATCAGGGCGAATTCGTCTGGATCAACTCAAGCGATGGCGACACCCCCGTCGGGCTTCGGTTCGGCACGTTTATGCGTCCGAGCACCCTGATACCGGTCACTTCGGAGACGGTGCTGTTTGCCGAATCCCGTTTCGGCCAAGCGTACATTTCCGCCCAGGAGTTCATTAACGGCGGGGCGTTCGGCGGGATCGCCGTGGATGTGCCGGGCTGGTACGGAAAGATCGGTGAGTTCGCGGCGAATTTCGCCGATGGCCACGCCGCCAAGATCAAGATTCGCAAAGAAGGCACGATGTACCAAATGACGCGTGGCGCCGGCGGCGGTCTCGGAGGAAACCTGTTCCGGTCCGTCATGGCCCGGGGTCCCAACTGGCGCGTCGACTGCTTTCCGGCGCCGCTTGTGAAAGAACACGCCGTCGGGTTGCCGTAGGGCGGCTGTACCGGGTCAGCGTGAAATGGAGAACCGCCTCTCCTGAACTACACGTTCGCTGGAACGAGAATCCCTTCTCGTTTCTATACCAGCCGGGACCGAGAAGAGATTCTCGGTCCAGCACAATCTGTCTTTTTGCGCCGCCGCGGCGTCGGATTGCGGAGCGCGTCGAGACCGACTATCTTGGCTCGCCTGTGGCGTGCCCGGTCTTCCGTGCCACGCCGGTATCGCACGATCGGGTGAGCCGCGGTTGCGGGAGGTCTAGGCGAATGCGCTTGTTGACAACATGGATGCTGTGTTGGGTGGGATTGCTGAGCGCGGTGCCCGCGGGAGCCGACGCTGCCGAAGGACAGTCGATGGTCCAGGCAACGCAACCGGCGACGCGTCAGCCGACCACGACGACACAGGCGTCGGACGAGGAGAAGGAAAAGTGGGACGTCAACCATCCGCCCGGGCCGGTCCACGACGTGACGATCGAGACCGACGAGGGCACGTGGATGAACGTAGACGTCAGTCCCGACGGTCGGGAGATCGTGTTCGATCTGCTGGGCGACCTCTACACGCTGCCGATCGCGGGCGGCGAGGCGACGCCGCTGACCTCGGGCATGGCGTGGAACATGCAGCCGCGTTACAGCCCGGACGGACGTTATATCGCCTTCACGAGTGATCGCGGTGGCGGCGACAACATCTGGATCGTTCGTCGCGACGGGTCCGATCCGGAGGCGGTTACCGAGGAGAAGTTCCGTCTTCTGAACAGTCCGGTCTGGACGCCCGATGGCCAGTACATCGCGGCACGCAAGCATTTCACGTCGCATCGGTCGATTGGTTCGGGGGAGATATGGCTCTACCACCGCAGCGGTGGCGAGGGTGTTCAGATGGTCGAGCGGCCGAACCAGCAGAAGGACCTCGGCGAGCCGGCATTTTCTTCGGACGGGCGTTATCTCTACTACAGTCAGGATGTGACACCCGGCAAGTCCTTCGAGTACAACAAGGACCCCAACAACGAAATCTATGCGATCCAGCGATTCGACCGCCAGAGGCGCGAGACGGAACGGTTCATCAGCCGTCCGGGCGGCTCGATCCGGCCGACGCCCTCGCCGGACGGCCGGCTGATCGCGTTTGTGCGGCGCGTGCGCTACCAGAGCGTTCTGTTTCTGCACGAGGTGGAGTCGGGCCGGGAGTGGCCGCTCTATGACAAGCTGGACCGCGACATGCAGGAGACGTGGGCGATCCACGGTGTCTATCCGACCATGGCGTGGATGCCCGACGGTCGGTCGATTGTGTTCTGGGCGGGCGGGAAGATTCGCCGGATCGACATCGAAACGAAACATGTGGAGGTCATTCCATTTCACGTCGGCGTGACGAAGAAGATCACCGACGCCGTGCGTTTTCCGGTCGACGTGGCGCCCGAGCGGTTCGACGTGAAACTGCTTCGTTGGGTGGAGGTCTCGCCCAAGGGAGACGCGGTCGTCTATCAGGCGCTGGGGCACCTGTACCTGCGCGCCCTGCCCGATGGCGAGCCGCGACGCCTGACGAAGCCGGACGATCCTTTCGAGTTCTATCCGTCGTTTTCGCGCGACGGGCGCTTCATCGTCTATACGACGTGGAACGACGACACGCTGGGCAGCGTTCGGGTCGTCCCGGTGACGGGCGGCGCCGGGCGTGTGGTGACCCGCCGGCCCGGCCATTACATCGAGCCGGTTTTTTCTCCGGACGGGGAGCGCATCGTCTACTGCAAGGTCGCTGGCGGGCGGATGACACGCCGGACGTGGTCTCACGACACGGGTCTGTACCAGGTGCCGGCCAAGGGCGGCGCCTCGCTCCGGATCACGCGGACGGGCGTCGAACCGCAGTTTGGAACCGCGTCCGACCGGGTGTTTTTCTCGCGTGGTCACTTCGATGCGGACGACCCCGACAAGGATAACCACGAACTGATCAGCATCGATCTGGACGGCAGCGACGAGCGGATCGAGATCGACAGCCAGAACGCCACGGAATACCGCGTCTCGCCCGATGGGAAGTGGCTGGCGTTCGTGGAGCGTTTCAATGTTTATCTCATGCCGTTTCCGCAGGCGGGCAAGAAGATTCACGTCAGCCCGAAGATGAAGGGCCTGCCGGTGCGGCGGGTGTCAAGGGACGCCGGTCAGTTTTTGCATTTTTCCGGAGACAGCGCGAGGCTCCACTGGTCGCTGGGGCCTCAGCTGTACACCCGCGACCTGAAGGACGCCTTTGCGTTCATCGAGGATGCCCCGGAGGAATTGCCGGAGCCGCCGACGTCGGGCATGAACATCTCGTTCACCGCGGAAGCGGATCGACCCACGGGGAAGATCGCGCTGGTCGGCGCTCGGATCATCACAATGCGTGGCGATGAGGTCATCGAGGACGGCACGGTGGTCATCGACCGCAACCGGATTGTCGCAGTCGGCCCGCGCGGCACGACCGCCGTGCCGGAGGATGCCTATGTCGTCGACGCGCACGGTGACACGATCATCCCCGGCCTGGTGGACGTCCACGACCACGGCGGTCATGGTGAGAACGGCATTATTCCCCAGCGAAACTGGACTCTTTACGCCAAGCTGGCGTTCGGCGTGACGACCGTCCATGATCCGTCCCACGATACGGACACGATCTTCGCATCGAGCGAACTCGGCCGGGCGGGCCTGATCACGGCCCCGCGAGTCTTCTCGACCGGGACGATCCTGTACGGGGCGGCCGGGGCGTTCAAGGCGGAAGTCGACAGCCTCGATGACGCCCGATCCCATCTGCGCCGGATGAAGCAAGCGGGCGCGTTCAGCGTCAAGAGCTACAACCAGCCGCGGCGGGACCAGCGGCAGCAGGTGATCGCCGCGGCGCGTGAACTGGAGATGATGGTCGTGCCGGAGGGCGGCTCGCTGCTCGAGCACAACCTGACCATGATCGTCGACGGCCACACGGGCATTGAGCACTCGATCCCGGTGGCGAAGGTCTATCACGACGTGATCGCGCTATGGGCGGGCAGCCGAAGCGGATACACACCGACGCTCGTCGTGGGTTATGGCGGGTTCTGGGGTGAGAACTACTGGTATCAGAAGACAAACGTCTGGGAGAACCGGCATCTCATGACGTTCGTCCCGAGGGACGTGGTCGATCCGCGCTCGCGCCGCCGGACCATGGTGCCGGAGAACGAGTTCAACCACTTCAACAACGCCCGGATTTGCAAGCAGCTCGTGGATGCCGGTGTGCGCGTGCATCTTGGCGCTCACGGACAGCTTGCGGGCCTGGCGGCGCACTGGGAGCTGTGGATGCTGGCGCAGGGCGGCTTGACGCCGCTGGAGGTGATCCGCGCCGGGACGTTGGATTCGGCGAAGTACGTCGGCCTCGATGGGGACATCGGCTCGATCGAACCGGGCAAGCTCGCAGATATCGTGGTCCTCTCAAAGAACCCGCTCGACGACATCCGCAACACGGAAGCGCTCCGCTATACGATCGCCAACGGCCGGTTGTATGACGCGAACTCCATGGATGAACTCGGCAACCATCCGCACAAACGCGGCCGCTTCTATTGGGAGGAATAGCACCGCGCGTGCGGTTCGGAGGCGCCATGTGGTCGGGCGCGGTCCGGACGATATAATCCCGAGTCTTGGCTCCAATGAACATTCGCCCGAAGCGGGGATCGCTGTCATGCCGCATTCCATATCCGAGTCGCCGAAGCAGAGTCGCACCGGTGCGACGACGCTCGGGGTCGTTTCGTTCTTGAATGCCCGGCCCTTGGTCGATTCGCTGGTCGGCCGGGCGGACGCGATCGTGAAGCCCGCGGTTCCGGCGAAGCTGGCCGCGATGATGGATCGGGGAGCGTGCGAGGTCGCGTTGCTGCCGGTCGTGGACTACTGGCGATCGCGCGATCGGCTGGAGCGCATCTCCGACGCCTGCATCGCCAGCGAGGGCGAAACGCTCACCGTCCGCGTGTTCTCGAGGGTTCCTCCCGACGAGATGGCTCGCCTCCACGCCGACGTCCATTCCCACACGTCCGTGATCCTCGCCCGAGCCATCTGGCGCGAGATGTACGACCGCCGCCTCGACATCCATCCATACGACGCCGATGCCCAGCGCGACGACGCGGAAGCGATCGAGGCGATTCTGCTGATCGGCGACAAGGTGGTCTGCGATGTCCCACGGGGCTTCGGGTTTCAGGTCGACCTCGGCTCGGCGTGGCAGCACCTCACGGGCCTGCCGTTTGTCTTTGCGGCGTGGTACGGCATCCGCGGCGGAGACCACCGGGCACTCGCCGAGACGCTGGAGGCGGCCCGAGATGCCGGAGTGGCGCACGCGGAGCGAATCGCCGCCGAGCAGGCCCCGATCCACGGATGGCCGCAGGCGCTTGCGGTGCGCTATCTCTGCGACATCATGCGATATCGCCTTACCGATGCCATGCGGACCGCCATGGATCGCTTCTTCCAACTCATCGAACGGGACGGGCTGCTGTGATGACCTCGGCGACGGCAACGACATCGGCGCGGCTCACGACGGACGACCTGTGCGACCTCTACTTCGACACGTCCATCCACGAACTCGGGCGACAGGCGTTCGATATAACCGAACGTCTGCATCCCGAGGACTATCGAACCTATGTCGTCGATCGCAACATCAATTATGCCAACTGGTGCACGGCCCGGTGCATCTTCTGCAACTTCCAGGCTGACCCGCCGGAGCAGCCCAGCGGTCGGGACGACCTGCCCGCAGGATACACCCTGACGTATGACGAGATCGGGAGAAAGATCGAGGCGTTGATCGCCATCGGCGGCACGCAACTGCTCATGCAGGGCGGACTGGCGCCGGCGACGGGCGCGGTCGGGCTGCCGTTTGAATGGTATCTCGACCTGATGCGGTTCATCCGGCGGAACTATCCGCAGATTCACATCCACGCATTCAGTCCGCCGGAAATCTTCGCGTTCCACCAGACCTTCGGCCAGTCGATCCACGACGTCGTGGCGCGATTGCAGGAGGCGGGATTGGACAGTGTGCCGGGCGGCGGCGGCGAAATCCTGGCGGATCGCGTGCGGCGGAAGATCGGCGTGGGCAAGGCCCTGACCGGCGAATGGCTGGAGGTCATGCGCCAATGCCACATCCTCGGCATGCAGACGAGTTGCACGATGATGTTCGGCCACATCGAAACGCTCGAAGAGCGCTTCGAGCACTTGCGGCTGCTGCGGGACTTGCAGGACGAATCACTGGCCCGCGGCAACGGCGGCGGCTTCGGGGCCTATATCTGCTGGACCTTCCAGCCGGGCGACACGCCTCTCGGTCGTATGAAACCCCTGCCCATGGACGGCGAAGCCTCTTCCGGCCCCTTCACCTCAAACCGCGACCCTCAATCTCCAACTCCCGACCACGACTCCTCGACCCCTAATCGACGCCGGCCCGTCAACGACGGCAAGCACCTGCTGCTGGCCGACGCCCACGAATACTTGACGATGCTGGCGTTGAGCCGCCTCTATCTGGACAACATTCCGAACATTCAGTCGAGTTGGGTCACGATGGGCCCCAAGATAGGGCAGTTGTCTCTATTCTACGGGGCCAACGACATGGGCAGCGTCATGATGGAGGAAAACGTCGTCAGCGCCGCCGGCACGACGTTTTACCTCAACGAGGCGGAAATCCGCCGCCTGATCACCGACGCCGGCTGGCGCCCGCAGAAACGCGACTACTACTACCGGCCGATCGATTGAGTGCGCCGGCCGCCCTTCGCCGGCTTTGTTGAGAGCGTCGGGCTTGTGGGGCGACGACTTGATTGATATGCATTCGGAATGCACGTCCGTCCATGTGAAAACGACTATGTATGTCGACGATGAACGCGTACAGAACGTTCGGCGGCTGAGCGGGACTCGGGGGAAGACGGCGGTTGCCCACGCGGACCTTGAGGTCCTGATCGCCCGAGAAAGCGAGCAGCGCCGCCCGGAACCCGGCGACGACCGCGGCTACGGCTTCGAGTACGATCTCGAGGGGCGGCTGGTGAAGGTCTTCGCCGACGCCGACGGAGACGGCCTTCAGGCACCCTCCGGCGAGCCGCCACTGTCGGAGTTCACCTATGACGCCCTGGGCCGGCGCATCGCCAGCACCGACCACACGGCCTCGGGCGGGCCGCTGATGATGCGCTACTATTACGATGACCAGAACGTCATCGCGGAGTACGTCGACGTGAGCGGCACCGAGGCCCTGCAACGCTACTTCGTCCACGGGACCCAGTACATCGACGAGCGGGCTGTGCTGCACGACGTTCCGAACAACGCGGACTACTACTACTTCCAGCGGGAGCTCTACAGCGTCGAGGGGCTGGTCAACAACCGGGGACACGAGGTGGAGCGGTACAGCTATGACGCCTACGGCCGGCCGGTGATCACGCTGATCAGCGCGACGCCGAGCTGACGGGGGACCGGCTGGTGAACATCGCCGACGCCAACGTGGTGGCCGGGCTGTTCGCGCAGCCGCCCTGCACCGTGGGTCCACCGGTCGACGTCGTCGAGGACACCCTGATCGACCCGCAGGACTGGCTGTACGTCAAGCTGGCCGCCGGCGCGACGCTGATGACCTCGCCGGTGAGCGGTTCGCGGCGAATGTCAGGGATCCGCTGAACGAAGGAAGAGGAGCCTCCGATGGCCAAGAAGATGACGAGATATGGTTCGATCGCCGTTGCGTTGGCGTTCGTCGGCGTGCTCACGGTGTTGCCTTGGGCGCGATCTCAGCCGCAGCCCGGCGGGCCGGACATCGATGCGCCCATTCCGCTCGACGGCAACCCACAATTCGCGGGTCTGCTGCGTGAGGCCGTCGGCTGCGGGTCGCGGGATGTCCTGCCGGCGATGGTCAACAACCTGCAACACGAGCAGATCGCCGCCGCGGCGATGGCCTTCACCGACGGCCCCAACCTTGGCTTGCGGGCACTGGTTCGTCAGTACCGGGCCGCGCAGAGGCAGCTTAGGCACGCCTTGACCTGGGGCGAAAACCCGGAAGCCGCGTATCAACAACTGGCGGCCGCGCGCAATGCCCTCGCCGGTCAGCGGGATCGGCGAGCGATGAATGGAGAAGCCGGAACAACCGCGTCATGCGAATCCTGTTGACCAACGACGACGGTATTCTTGCCCCGGGAATCGACGCCCTGTATCGCGCCCTGGAAGGCCTCGGCGAGGTGGCGGTCGTCGCCCCGGAGACGTCGCACTCCGGGGTCGGACACGCCATTTCCGTGCTCGCGCCGGTGGCGGCCCACCGCGTGCACGTCAAGAGCACCTTTGAGGGCTGGGCGGTCAGCGGCCGGCCCGCGGACTGCGTCAAGCTCGCCATGCTCGAGCTGCTCGACGAGAGGCCCGATTTCGTCGTCAGCGGGATCAACGGGGGCATCAACACCGGCGTATACGTACTCTACAGCGGAACGGTTGCCGGAGCGGCCGAGGGGGCGGTCTTCTTCGGCGTACCTTCGATGGCCGTGTCTCTCGAAGTCTCCGACCGGATGGACTTCGATCGCGCCGGTCAGATCGCTCGGCGGGTCTTCGAGCGGTACGCGGCTGCCCGACCGCCGGCAGGAACCTGCCTCAACGTCAATATCCCGGCTCTGGACTCCGGCTGGCCGAAGGGCGTTCGCGTCTGCCCGCAGTGTGTCGTCCCCGCCCGCGCCAGCTACCGGAGACAGAACGACCCCGGCGGCCGTCAAGTCTTCTGGCTGGAAGGTGGTTCTCCGGAGCAGGCCAGTCTTGCCGGCACCGACACCGGGGCAGTGCTGGATCGCTACGTCGCCATCACGCCGATGAAGTTCGATGTCACGGATCTGGAACTGCTTCCGGAAGTCTCGACATGGGATTGGCCGGAGAGGTTCGAATAGCCTCCTGGCCGGCGGATGCCCGCCCGGACCGGCGGCGCACGCCACACCGCCGCGATGGAGCGCGAGGGGTGGGGGCGGCAGGGTCCGGTCGCTGCCATCGACGCTGGGCATCCCTGGTGGGCGCGGGGGTGGAACTGTGGCCGTGTTGTCGGCTATTCTGGCCGGGTGAATGCCGGGAGATCGCGGGAATTCGGTTCGGGCCGCCGGACCTTCAAGACCGGACGCCGGCGTCGTTGTCCGGTAGCGTGGCCCCCGACGGTCACACATTGAAAAGGCTGATCCATGAAACGAATGGCTGTGCTCGCCGTTTTGTGTTCCGTTTGCGCCGCATCGACCGAGGCCGTGGGGCAGACCAAGGACGCGGAGAGATACTGGCCACAATGGCGCGGCCCCGCGGGCACCGGCGTGGCCCCGCATGGCAACCCGCCGACGGAATGGAGCGAGAGCAAGAACATCAAGTGGAAGACCGAGATTCCCGGAGTCGGCCACGCCAGCCCCATCGTCTGGGGCGACATGATCTTCGTGCAGACCGCGATCGAGACGGAGCGAAAGGGCGACCCGGAGCAGTACGCCAATCTCCGCGGCTCCGGCCGCCGTGGCGGACGGGGTGGTCCGGGCGCCCGCGGCGGTCGAGGCGAACGCGGCGAGCGGGGTCAACGTGGCGGCCGGCGTCGCGGCGGTCGGGGCGGCTTCGGTATGGGCGGTGCGACGCCCGAGCAGATCAACGAGTTCGTGGTGGTCGCTGTCGATCGCAAGACCGGAAAGACCCTCTGGAAGACAAGAGTCTGCGAAAAGCTCCCACACGAGGGCGGCCACGCGGACGCCACCCAGGCGTCGAACTCGCCGGTCACCGACGGCGAGCACCTCTACGCGTTCTTCGGCTCGCGCGGCCTCTACTGCCTCGACATGAAGGGAAAGGTCATCTGGAAGAAAGACCTGGGCCTGATGCAGACCGCCATGGGGTTCGGCGAGGGCGTGTCGCCGGCGCTGTATGAGGACACCCTGAGCGTCAACCGCCCGATCCTGTCGTGCGTCAATGCGAAGACCGGCGAAAAGTACTACAACAAACAACGGCTCGAGGGTCTCGACGGCGCCTACGCCTCAATCGTGGGCGCCAAGGACCGGGTATACGTCGCCGGCCGCAACGGCACCACGGCCGTGCTGAGACACGGCTCCAAGTTCGAGTTGCTGGCCACCAACAAGCTCGACGACCGCATCGATGCATCGCCGGCCATCGTCGGCAACGAGTTGTTCCTCCGCGGCTGGAAGCACCTGTACTGTATTGCGGAGTAATCGTGTCGTCGGGCCGTCTGCCCGCCTCAGTGCCGAGTCGCCGGATCACTACGCTCCTGAGCAGCACCCTCCGGGCGGTCCGGCGTCGTCACGCAGCGCAGGTGTGCCCACGCGTGACGGTCACGGAGAGCGTGAAAGGGTAGATGTCTGAGTGGTCCGTTCCGACGCGCCGCAAAGAGTCGGCGCACTCCAGCATCGCACGGTGGCGTCTCCGACACCGGCCACGATGCGAGAACCGTCCGGACTGAAAGCCGCGGACGTGACATTCGCGATGCCACGAAAAACATAGACTTCTTTGCCAGTGGCCACATCCAACAACGTCGCGACGCGGTCGCCATAAAGCAGTAATCGAGTCACGTCCGGGTTGAACACGGCCCCGTTAACGGGCGATGCGAAATGCCTCGGAAAGCCGGGCAGGAGCTTTCCACGCTCGTGATCCCAGACGGCCACTTCACCGCTTGCACTTCCGCTACCGAACTTTCCGGTAGCGGCGATCAGTCGTCCGTCCGAACTGAACGCGATGTTCGTCGGATAGCACTGTTCATCGACATGACGCATTGCAAGCGTTCGAATCAGTTCTCGTGTCGCCGTGTTCCAGACGTGAACCGATCCCTTGCCCAATACTGCGGCGAGGCGGGTTCCATCGGGGCTGAATGCCACCGACACATCTCCGCTGCGATCCCGGAATTCATCGAACGTGTATTCCGGTTGTTTCGTAGCGGTGTTCCAAAGTCTGACGGTTCCGTCGCGGTTGCCGGCCGCCAGATGCTTCCCGTCGGGACTGAGTGCGATGGAAAGGGCTCTGAAAGGCGTCTCAAGCACGTGTGTGTGTTTGCCGTTGTCCGCGTTCGAGAAGCGAATCTTGTCGTCCAGAACACAGGATATGATTTCACTCCCGTCCGGGGTGAAAACGAGACTTCGCACGGTGTCTTTGTGATCTGAGACGACAAGGGTCTCACCGCTGTGGGCATCCCATATCCGGAGGGTCTTGTCGCGCGATCCTGAAGCGATTCGTGTGCCGTCGGGGCTGAAGGCCAGTGAATAAATGTGATGCGCGTGGCCTCGCAGCGTCAGTTCACCGTGCGGTTTTGAGAATCTCCATATCCTGATCTCCCGGTCGTTCCCGGAAGAGGCAATGGTTTGACCGTCAGGGCTGATATCGACGTCGAACACCGCCTCCGTGTGTCCCCGAAGCGCATACACTCGTTGTCCGGTGACGGCGTCCCACACATACACCAGCTTCTCTGTCGAACCACCGACGAGCCTGTCTCCCTTTGGCGCAAACCGGATCGAGGTCGTTTCGGTGGTGACGCCACTCAGTTCAAGCGGCGGACGCTCGGACTCCAGATCCCATATCTTGGGCGATGATCCTCCCAGCGACGCCGCCAGCCGGAGACCGTCCGGACTGAATGCAAGTCGTGACACGTGCCATGTATCCGCAGGAATAACGCGTAACAGTCGGCCCGAATCCGTCTCGTGGATTCGGATGGTGGCCTCCTTGCCTCCGCCCGCGCCGACGCCCGATCCGGTGGCAATCAACCGCCCATCCGGACTGAATGCCACGCTGGAGAGACGATGGACATGACCCGACAGCGAGCGGATCTGTTGACCGGAGGCGAGATCCCAGAGGACCGCGTTCCGGTGATAGGGAACCGCCGCGGCCAGCAGCCTGCCGTCCGGGCTGAACGCGACGGCTGTGACACGTTCAGAATGACGGAGTGTCTGGTGCAGCGCTCCGGTGTCCGCATCCCACAAACGCACGGTATGGTCCCTGGACCCCGAGGCCACATAACGACCATCGGGTGAGTAGGCAACGTCGAACACGTGGTCGGTATGCCCCGTCAGGACTCGAAGGCACTCACCGCGAGCGACACTCCAGATCCTCACGGTCAAGTCCGTGGAACAGGATGCCAGGCGGCTTCCGTCCGGACTCCAGGATACGGCGCCGACGGCATCCGTATGACCTCGGAGCGTGGCCATGCTCTGGTCGACCCGGCCCATGAGATGGTGCCATTCCCAATCGCGCAGTTCCTCCGGGGCTTGCTCGAGGTTTTTCAGGGCGGTGTTCGCATCGTCGGCCATGATCGCCAAATCTGCGGCCGAAATCCTCGCCACATAGGCTTGAAATCGGGCCTCGGTATGGTTTCGTTCCGCCCGCGACCTCTGAGCCTCGGCCTCCCTCTTGCTCGATTCCGCAAGCTCACGATGGTGCTCCGATCGAAGATACAGCACACCCAGGCCGACCGCCGAGCCGGTCACCAGCAGAAGAAAGACTGCGGCCACGATCGCCGCGACTCGATGTCGGGAGATTATCTTTCGCATCACATACCAGGTGCTGTCACGCCGAGCTTCGATCGGTTGATTGTTCAGATAGCGTTCGAGATCCGCGCGAAGATGCTCCGCCGATGCGTACCGCCGCTCGCGGTCCTTCTCCAGCACCCGCAACAGGATCGTCTCCAGATCCCCGCGAACGCCCCGATCGCATGTGGACGGCCACCGCGCCGGAACCTCACGCACCACACGAGGAATCTCGTAAGAGTGTGTGCTCGCCAGGTCGTACGGCAGTTGCCCGGTCAGCGCTTCGTACAGCACCACCCCCAGCGAATAGACGTCGCTCCGCGTGTCGATCTCGTCGGGCCGACCCGCGCACTGCTCGGGGCTCATGTACTGCGGTGTCCCTATCAGCGCGCCTGTCTCGGTCACCAACGTCATCTCCGTCGGGCTGGCCCCCATCGCCTTGGACACGCCGAAATCGATGACTTTCGGTGACGCCTCGCCGTCAATCGTGGTCACCAGGATGTTCGACGGTTTCAAGTCCCGGTGGATGATCCCACGCCGGTGGGCGTGTTCGATGGCATGGCAGATCGAGATGAACAGCCGCACCCGCGCGCGTGTCCAGCGCTTCCCGCGCGCAGTAGTCCTGCAGCGGCAGGCCGTTGACACGTTCCATGACGAAGTAGGGTTGCCGGTTCTCGGTCACCCCCGCGTCGTAGACCGTGGCGATGTGAGGATGGTCCAACATCGCCAGCACCTGGCGTTCCGCGTCGAACCGCGCCTCCGCCTGCCGGGTGTTCATACCCGTGTGCATCACTTTGATGGCCACGTCGCGGCGGACCGGTCGGGTCTGTCGGGCCAGATAGACCATGCCGCAGCCGCCCTCGCCGAGTTTCGCGAGGACATCGTACGGACCGATCCGCGCCGGCAGCCGCTCGGCATCGTCGGACATTGCGGTGATCGGAGGCGTTTCGAGAAAAGTGTCCAACCCGCGATCGTGGGCGGCGAGCAGGCGATCGACCCGGCGGCGCAACACCGTATCACCCGCGCACTGCGCGTTGAGAAACGCCTCTCGCCCATCCAGCGGGAGTTCGACCGCGGAATGGAAGACCGTCTCAACGCGACTGGGTGGATCACCGTAACGAGTCTGGGACATCCACACCCCCGTCTGACAGTTCCGCGGATATCCACGATTTAATGAAGCGCCAGTCGCGCTCCACCGTGCCCACGGAGACATTCATCGCCGCGGCCGTCTCATTCACGGTCAAACCGACAAAGTACCGCAGATTGACGATCTGTCCCTTTCGAGGATCCTCGGCTTCGAGACGCTTCACCGCCTCCTCAAGGGCCAGGAGGTCCAAAGATGGCATCGGAGCCGCGATCGTCGCCGGATCCCGGTCGATCCGCTTCTGATCCCCTCCCCTTCTCAGGGTTGCCTTCTGCCGGGCCTGCTCGACGAGAATCCGCCTCATCGCCAATGCGACGGCGGTGAAGAAATGGCCCCGGTGCTTCCAGTCACCATTTCCGGCCACTCGCAGATACGCCTCATGGACCAGGGCGGTCGGCTGCAGGGTCTGGCCGGGCGACTCGCCGGCCATGATCGACCGCGCCACCCGCCGAAGGTGTTCGTACACCAGCGGCAGCAGATCTTCCGCGGCCTGCGCATCCCCCCGGCCGGCGGCCGAGAGCAGGGTCGTGATTTCAGCATCCGGCGGGTGTCCCAAAGTTTTTTTCTTCCGGCGCGCAGGGAAACGGGCGCAGATCTCGCACTTAAGGGTGCGGGAGGAACTTCGGCCCGATGGGCGGGTTCCCCAAAGGGCATTGTACTCAGCGAGCATGCCCGATTTCAAGGGCTTGCAGGCCCCCTTATCGGACCGAATCCACGCGAGACAGGCGTGAAAGATCTTGAACTCGACGCGATGGATGCAGATTGGCCGTGTCGGGCCGGCCCTGTTGGATCTTGCCCGCCGCGAGCGGATTCCGGTTCACGACGTCGCCGTGGATTGTGTGTTGCATCACTCGGAGCGGGAGAATCTCACCGAGAGTGAAGGAGAATGAGGATGACTTGGAAGACGCTTGTCAGTGTCGTGTCGCTTGTGGTATTGAGCTCGAACATCGCCTGGGGCCAGAAGACCGGGCCGTTCCTCGATCGGTTCGAGGACGGCGAACTGCTGGATGAATACTCATGGACGGGTGCGGTGGCGGAGACCGGGGGCGAGTTAATCCTGGCTCCGCCGGACCCGGCAGAGGCGGTACTCACATTCGATGAGACCCAGCGGATCGTTCCGGCGGGGGACTACGAAGTTCGGGTACACTACCGATTCGACAGCCTCTCCACGCCGCCCAATGGCACCGTTGCGGCCGGGCTTTGGGTGCGAGGTGTTTCGTCGGGCAATGTCCTGGCTGCCATCGATCGGGCCCGTGATTCCGCCGGGAACGATGTATACCGCGGCTGGGCAGGCACCCCGTCGGGGGCCGTGACCACGCCGACCACCGATACGGAAGGCTGGCTACGTGTCAAGAGTGCCGGATTCAATTACATCGTCTCTCGGTGGTTAACCAGCGCCTGGGGAATTGTCGCCGTGATACCCAATCCATCAGGCGAGGACGTCAAGGTCCAAATCGACGTTGCCGGTCTCGCGACCGCTCCGATCGTGGCCTTCGACGATTTGTCCGTGCTGCTCCCCTCGGACATCTGCCCGTGGTCGAACGCTTCGCTATTGGAACTCGGGCGTGAGTTGGTCGTGGATGTCGGCCTGGACCGCGCAACGACTGAGTCGTTTGAACCGGACTTCAGTTGCGCTGTCAACGGCCCGCAGCCCGGCTTTGGCACGAACTGGTATCGCTTTACGGCCGGATCACCGACCGTCCGCGTCGCGACGCTGGCGGCCCCGACCAGTCCGTCGATCAACGGCTTCGACTCGCTGCTCGCGGTTTATAACCAGTACTGCCCGCCTGCTTCGGGGCTCACCGAGATCGCGTGCAACGACGACACGGACTTGGCCGGCGGCGTGTTACTGTCCTGCGCCGACGCGACCGGCCTGACGCCCGGCAGCACCTATCACGCCGAGGTGGCGAGTTGGCAGGCAGTGATGGACCAGCGGCTGGAGGCCATCCTCGTCGCCACCTCGCCGGTGCTCTACGTGGACGCGGCCGCACCGGCCGGCGGCGACGGGCAGTCGTGGACGACGGCCTTCAACAACCCACAAGGCGCCCTGACCGTTGCGCGGCTGAACGATCTGACCGGCTGTCCGATCATCGACGAGATCCGCATCGCGCAGGGGACCTACCGGCCCGATGGGAGTACCGGACAGATCGCGAACGGGAACTATGTTATCGGTGATGGAGACGCCTTGAAGGCCTTCACGCTGGTGTCAGGGCTGACGGTCTTCGGAGGATACCGCGGCGCCTACGACGGCACGGGTCTGCTCCCCGACGACCGGGACATCGCGGCGTTCGAGACCATTCTCGACGGCGACCTGTCCGACAACGACGATTTCTCGGGATTCCCGGCGGTGGCCGGAATGGATGAGAACACGCTCACCGTTGTGCTAGCGAACTCGGTGATCGCCTGCACGCTGGATGGGGTCACGATCTCGGGCGGCGGCGATCCGACCAATGGCGCTGCACTGTTCGTCTTGGGAGGCAGCGTGCTCGCCATACAATCCTGCACGTTTCGTGAGAATCGCGGCTTTTTTGGCGGCGGTGCGCTCGTCCTTGTCGCGACGGCCACATTCGATCAGTGTCTGTTCACCCGGAACATCGCCGCGAACGCGGGGGGCGGACTGAATATTAACTCCTACGGCGCCGCGACCTGTCGCGACTGCCTCTTTGACGACAATCGCGCCGTGGGCGGCGGTGGCGGTGTCGGAATCATAGCAGCAGACCAGGCCCTCTTTGAGCGATGCACCTTCACCAACAATGCTACGACTGATGGGGTTGGCGACGCTGGCGGAGCGGTCGGGGTAATCAGGGTACAATCGATGAGCGGTCCCGTGCAGATTGTCGAGTGCGAGGTGGGACCGGGCAATGTCGCCACATTTGGAGGTGGCATAACCATCGGCGGAACTGCGACGATTTTCACAACAGCCGATATTGTCTCGTCCACCATCCTCTCCAACACGGCCACCGCTAATGGCGGCGGCATCTACGCCGCTCTATCCGCAGCGGTGAACGTTAAGAACTCGCTCATCGCGGGCAACACCGCGGGCACGGACGGCGGCGCCATCTATGCCACAGAATTTGCTCCGGCCGTTACGGATGTCACCGTCCTGTGCTCCACGCTCGCCGACAATCAGGCCGCTTCGGGTGGAGGCATCGCCTTCTATGGCACGACCTTGACCGTTGATGACTCGATCGCCTGGGGAAACACGAACGGCGACGTGATAGCCCCGCTTCCGGGGTCGACATTCGTCCCGGCGAATTCCATCTTCGGCGAGGCCGCGAGTTGGGGGGGGACCAACGTGTGGGCCGTTGATCCACGGTTCGCCGATCCCGACGGCCCGGACAACAACCCGCTCACCATCGCGGACAACGACTATTCGCTCGGATCAGGCTCGCCGGCGATCGACGCCGGGGACAACGTGTCTGTTCCGGCCGACATGCATGATCTGGATGGCGACGGCGACACCACGGAGCCCCTGCCGCTGGACTACGCGGGCAATCCGCGCTTCGCCGATGATGTGGGTGTCATCGACACGGGCAGCGGCGACGCCCCGCCGATCGTGGACATCGGGGCCTTCGAGCATCAGAACCACTCCTGTGCGGGCCTCGTCCTGTACGACCACTTCAACAACGGCATTCTGGATCCGACGTGGAGTGTGGCGATGGACCCGGGCGTGAGTTGGGTGGCGTCCGAGATGGGCACGCTCTTCGAAGTGACGGACATCATCGGCGCCCCCGAACCCGGGGCCGGCGGAGCGCTTATCAGAACCATTTCACCCCAAGGCGATTTCGACTTTGAGGCGCGGATATCGTGGACCTCCGAAGGTGTCACCGGCCTGGAGGCCATGCAACAGCTGATCATCGGCCTCTACGGCGGCGGTGCGAAAGTGGCTGAAGTCTCTTTCATTGACGCCTGGCTTGGCAGTACAGGTGGATTCTGGGTGACGGCCGGCAACAACACTGTTGGCCAGGGTCCGGCTATGGCGGCCTCCGCCGGTGACGCCACCATTCTCATCAGTCGCGTCAACGGTGTCGTCGTCGTACAGGCCATTCCCGTCGGCACGGCATCGATCACCGTGACGGGCGCCTCGACGGTAGACGTCGATCGTATCCAGATCGCGTTCGTGCATCACGGCTTCGCCGGCGCCGTTTTTGGCAGCGAATCGGTGGATCTCGTCCAACTGGTCTCGGGAACGATGCTGGACTGCAACGGCAACGGCATACACGATGAATGCGATCTTCCCGGCGACTTCGACGGCAATGGCAGCGTGGACGTCGAGGACATCCCGCCTTTCGTCAATATGCTCCTGACCGGCCAGCCCGCAGAGTGTATCGTACTCGCGGACACATGGATCGATGGCACCGCCGACGGACTGGACATCGCCCCCTTCATTGAGGCCGTGCTCATGCCCTAGCCCCGGACCCGGCGGCCACCGAGCGCGCCCTGGAGCTAGTACACCCGTCCGGGATGGAGCGCGAGGGGCGGGTGCGGTCCGAGCGACTCGGTGGGGCGCCGGCGTCCGCGGCGCCTCGGGCTGGTCTTTCGGCGTTGTTCGCGGCGTCGCGTTGTCTGTTCCGCCGCCTTGGTGAGACGGAGTTCGCGAAGTTCTCGCTCGGTGGCCAACTGCAGGGCGATGTTGAGGCCGACGATCGCGAACATCGGTTCGAAGTATTCTTCGTTGTGGAACATTCCGTGGATGCAAAAGGCGGTGAGGCCGAGCAGGAGACCGCGGGACCAGTAGTAGGCCCATCGAAACTCCGGTGGAAACCCGCGCGCGCGCCGCATGAATCGGTAGAGGCTGATCAAGGTGCCGAGAAGGATGGCGAGCCAGATGGGGTTTCCGAGCAGGCCCAGCTCTGCGAGATTCTGAAGGTAGATGTTGTGGGCGGCACGGTTCCCCCCCACAAAGGCGTGCCGGGCCGTCTCAAATTGATTGAACCCTACACCGGTGAGGGGATAGCTCTGGAGTAGCGTCCAAGCATAGTGCCAGGTCTCGAAGCGACTGGAGGCGGACACGTCCTCGCGGAACGCGAGAATGGAGGCGATTCGTTCGTGGATTTCCTGCCGGGCCATGCCGAGCGTGACCGCGCCCACGATGAGGACGGCGAACAGGGCACGAAGACGGTAACGGCTGTTCCAGGCCATCAGGAGGAGTACGACGCCCATGGAGAGGAATCCGGCGCGGGACTTGGACCCGATGATCGCCAGGATGATGAACGCCGAGCAAGCGAGCAGGACGGCGCGCCAGCGAGCGTGTTTGACGGAGAGGCCGAAGTAAAACACCATGGGCAGAGCCATGCCGCTAGTGAGCGCGAACAGGTTGTTGTCATAGGTCTTTCCGTAGACCTGATGGGGGCCGATGAGGACGACCTTGATGCCTCCCTTGATGGCCCAGAAGGCGGCGGACAGGCCGACCACGATGATGAGGATTCGGACGCGTCGGTAGTCGGAGGCCAGACCGGTGGTGAGTGTTGCGACCAGCATGACCTTGCAGAGGGTGCGGAACTGCGTGGCGGTGGTACGCATGGGAAACGGCGAGAGGACGCGGTTGAGAATCAGATAGACGACGAGGCAGCCGAACAGGAGGATGGGCCAGGACGGTTCGAAGAGGGAACTCCGCACCAGCTTCGTTTTGATCCCGACGACTCGTCGAAGTCTGAGATTGAACTTAGGCTCCGCCGCGATGCGCCGAGCACCAAAGATGATCGTTCCCATGATCATGGGGACGCCCACGATCAGGGCGTCCTGGAGTTCCGGCCGCCAACAGAGGAATTTGGGCTGGAGGATCGAGACGACGTAGTACGCGCAAAGCCCGAAGAAGGGCCGGGTGAAGACGAACGGCAGAATCGCGAACAGCAGGGTTATGTAAATAATGTATCGCATGGTATCGCTCTTGGTTGCCTCGGCTCCGTCACACGACGTGCAGCTTTCGTTCGAGTAATGGACGCGGACGGCTCCGTGTCCCGGAAGTCAACCCGTCGATCAGTTCGGCCAGTCGTCGGCCGCCCGCCGTCCATGTGAAACGCTGCTCCACACGCTGGCGCGCAGCCGATCCAAGTCGGCGGCGCAGGGGCCTGTCCGCGGCGAGTCGATCGAGGGCGGCGGCCCACTCGATCGGATCGGGCCTGTCGACCAGCACGCCCGAGCGTTCGTGTTCGATGATCTCGGCGGAGGCGTTCCGGACGGTCCGGCCGTCTGCCCGCTGTGCCACACACGCCAGACTGCAGGCCATGGCTTCGACCAGGCTCCCGCCGAATGATTCACACCGCGAAGGGAATGCGTAGATGTCGGCTGCGTGCAGGAACGAGTGGACGTCGGGTTGCCGGCCGAGGAAGCGAACGATGTCTTGCAGGCCGGTCCGTCGAACGCGCCGGGCGAGTGCCTCTCGGAGCGGTCCGTCGCCGATGAGGAGGACCGCGGAGGGTCGTCGGCGGCAAGCGGCCACGGCCCGGACGAGCAGGTCGACATGTTTCTCAGGGGACATCCGACCGGTCCAGGTTACGACAAGGTCGGCATCGGCAATGCCGAGTGTCTGCCGAGCCTGGCGGCGGTCCTGGTCGTCGGGTTGCTGAAACGCGTCAAAGTCCACTCCGCCGTACACGACGAAGCATCGTCCGGGATCGAGGCGATATCGTGTGACGGCCAGCGACCGCGTGGAGGCGCTGTCAAAGACCGTGAGGTCGGCCGCGGTGAAGGCGTTGGTCTCATTGCAATGCTTGAGATACCGATCGAAGGCAAAGGCCAACCTCGCGGATGGGCCGGTCGACGGCTGCCCGGCCCGGTCGGCCGCGTCGTGGAGCAAGGTGGTTCCCCCGCACACGAAGATCAGCGGCCGCCGGCCGAAGACGTCGGCGTATGCAGAGACGACCTCGGGCTGGCACGAGATGAGAACATCATGGTCCCGGCCGATCTTCCGGACGATGGCGTCGGCGTTGCGGCGTTTCGCCGAGGCTTGCAGCGACCAATGGGGCACCCGGGCGGAGTGCACGCGGAGGCGCCGCAGCGGCAAGGTTCCAATGGCGTCGCCCGTCATGTCTGTCTTGGCCTCGTCGACCACGAAATCCACGCGGTGTCCGCGGCGCGAGAGTTGTCCGGCCAGCGCCAGAGCGCGAATGGAAAGCCCGCATGAGTCACCGCGCAAAGTCGGCATGTGCCAGGTGATGTTCACGCGGCGTCCTCTGCGGCCGAGTCCGTCGGGGCGAGTCGGAGTCGCGGGGTGACGCCTGCGCATCGGCTGATGACGTCGCCAAACCGTTTGGCCAGGCGATCGCGCCGGAATCGATTCACCGCCGCCGGGTCTCGCGTGTCTTCCAATGTATCCGCCTGCCACTGGTCAAAGCAGTCGCGGATGGCTCTCGCGATGGCGGGGGGGCGGTGGTCCTGGGCCAGCGTGACGCCTCCGGCATCGCAGAGCATCCCTGCCAGGGCCGTGCCGGGATGGACGATCGCGATGATGTGTCCAGCGAAGGCCATGTACTCGAACGCCTTGGCGGGGATGCACAACCTGCCTCGCTCGTTGACGGGAGTCATGAGCAGGACCGCCGAGGCAGACGCCATCTCGGCGACGGCCTCCGCGTGCGTCACATATCCACGACGCCTCAGGAAGGTCGCATCGTCTGACTGTACCAGTCGGGTCTGTTCGGCGGACAGGGTTCCGACCAGTCGAAGTTCGAGTCGATCGACAACGTCGGGGCGGTCACGTCGCAGGAGGCGGATCGCATCGAGAATCGGTCCAACGGTCTGCTGGCGATAGAAGGCGCCGACATGCGCGATCACGAAGCGGTCGGCGGCGGCGGTCGGAGCGGCAGCCGGCGCGTCGTCGGGATCGAATCCGTTCGTGATCGTGGTCAGGCGTTCCTCGGGAAGGCCGGGATAGCGGCGTTGCAGGTCGGACCTCAGCTCCGGACATGTGACGACCACGTGGTCGGCCTCGCGGACGATGGTGGCTTCCAGGCGGTGGAGGAGCCAATCGCCCCAGCGTGAGCGAGGCTGATAGGCAAAATTAGTGACGATGGGGTCGCGCAAATCCGCGACCCATGGTATGCCGAGTCGTCGCTTGAGCTTTAGGCCGACGAGATGGGTGGCGTTCGCCGGGGATGTGGTCACGACCGCATCGAGTTCATGGTCGAATATCAGTCGCCGGGCGGCCCGCACGGCCGAGAGACACCACAACAACTCGGGTTCCGGCAGCCGGACTTGCGAACAGGCCCGCTCGAGCCGCCAGTAGATGCGATCTTCCACGAATCGGAGTCGATCGGACAGGGCGTCGTGCCGTGCCCAAGGCCGGCAGAGACGAGCGGCCAGCCCCGCCGGCTCGAAGCCGCGAGCACGATGCACGGCGGTCGCGTCGCTCCGCGCGTCGAACAAGGTCGCGTCTGAGAGCGTATGGCGGGCGTCGCGGGCGCAGAGAACGTGGACACCCCACCCGGCGGCGGGGAGGTGCCGCGTCAGGCCGACGGCGCGTTGGACGCCGCTGCCGCCGATCGGTGGGAACTGGTAGGTGACGAGCAGCGCGTTGCGGAGCGTCATGGTCGGGTCGTCTTCCGGTCGCGGCGTCGGTGTTCTCGGAGGGCGTCCCGGCCGCTCGGGTGCCCTGGTTGCGGCGGTTCGTTCAGGCGGTCGGCGCTGCGCGGGTTCGCGCGGACACGACTGCATCCAGATATTCGCCTAATCTCTTCGTCTGGTGGCGGCGCGTGTATTGTTGCAGGAATTTCGGTGTTCGCGTGACGTGCAGCGTCCCCGACAACCATTGATGATAAAGGTCCCGGATGGCGCGCGCGATAGCTGCCGTGTCATCGGGGTTGCACTGCCAGACGCCGTCGGCGCCGTCCAGCACACGAGCGGCGGCTCCGTTGGGGGGCAGGACGGCGAGGATCGGCCGTCCGCTGCCCAGACATTCATATATTTTTGTTGTTGTATCGTTTTCGCTGCCGGGAATGTTCGGGAGGAGGACCACATTGACGTCGGCGCGGCACATCGCGCGTAGTGCCGCGACGTGCGACAGGAAGCCGCGGTATCGCACCGTTGGATCGCCGTCCGCGTTCAGCCCATCGGCGTGAGACCCCGGCCGCCCGGCGAACTCGAAACAGGCGTGTCTCCGGCTGCCGGGGACGGCATCAAGGAATTGACGGAACGCCTGCAGGACGCGTTTCGGACTGCGGGCGCCGTAGAGTGATCCGGCGTACAGGAGGCGGAAGCGGGTGCGCGGTTCCGGGCGGCGTTTCGCGGGGAAGTCGGTCGGATCGAAGCCGTTCGGGATCGTGACGAACCGGTTGGACCGGAGCTCGGGATAGCGGGCTGCAAAACGCTGCGTCATGTGGTCGTTGACGCTGATGACGCGGGCTGCCCGGCAGACGACGGCTGACTCGGTCTTCTCGGTGAGCCAGCGGCCGCGCTCCGACTGCCACTGTTGCCAGTGGATGTACTCGACCCACGGGTCCCGGAAGTCCGCCAGCCACGGTCGTCGTAGGAACGTCTGGGTGACCCCCGCGATGAGGTGATCGCTGAACGGCATTCCGCTCGAGAAGATCGCGTCGAAGCGATAGCGTTTGTGCAGGTGGAGTGCCAATCGGACCGCTGGCAGGAGGCGCCAGATACCGCGGTCGGGGAATGACAGCCGGTCGTGCAGACGTTGAAAGCGCCAGCCAAGGGCGCCGAGCCACCGACCCTCGTCGATACTCAGAGGCCGGGTCGCGCGGGCCAGCGCGGTCGACAATCGGCGAGACAGATGGCCGTGCCAGTCGTCGACGATCGGAGACAGGCGATACACCGGCAGGCCCCGCGGAAGGTCGCGCAGACTCTCGATATCGGTAGCCCTTCGGGTGTCCTGCGCGCCCGCGGTCGCTGTGTGCATGGCACCCGTGAGCACGACCGGGCGCCAGCCGAAGAGCGAGAGGTACTTGGCGAACTTACGAACGCGGATCGAGCCGACAGACGCCACGGGCGGAAAGCGGCTGGCGAGGATGAGTACGGTCCGATCACTTTGCTGAGTCGGTGCCGAGGCGGTTGAGTCGCGGTTAGCCTGCGGGACAGCCGCGTCCTCCGGCAGCGGAGCGGCGCCGACGGCCCGTCCGGTGGTGTTGGTCCGTCGACGTGGAGGAGCCGCGGGAGGAGTGTTATGGACGACGTGTGCCATGCGTTTCGCTCGATTCAGGGCAGCCCTTGCGTACCGGTTGGTTTGGAGGCGACAGACTGCATAAGATGTATCGAGCGGGACCCCCGGCAACTGAAACGATATCGGAAGTGGGCTGGCGCGCGGTTATCGGCCGAGTGGGCGTGGAGACGACGCTGGCGTGCGCCAGCCGCAGGTCTCGCGGAGCACATGTGGTGATGACTGGGCGAACACTCTGGTTGTGTCAGGACGATGACGCCCTGTTGGCCGAGTGCTGCGTCGACACGTATCGGGCGAGCGGACCCGGCGGCCAGAAAAGGAACAAGACCAGTTCGGCCGTTCGGCTCCGTCATGGACCGAGCGGCATCCTGTCGATTGCGACGGAGAGCCGCTCTCAGCACATCAACAAACGGCGGGCGTTGCGGCGGCTTCGAATGGCTCTGGCGCTGAATCTCCGGGAGCGTCTGGAGGCCTTTTCCGAGCCGCCAGCCGCTCTTCGCCTTCACCTGTCCCCACATGGGCGGATCGAAATCTCCCGGCGAAATGCGGATTATCCACGCGTGGTCGCAGTGGTGCTGGATGCGGTGGCGACACATCGCGGCAGGCTGCGCGAGGCGGCATCCCTGCTCGGCGTTTCCACGGCCCAGCTATCGCGTTTCCTTGGCGACGACGGCAAGGTGTTGGATATCGCCAACCGAGTCCGCCGCGATGCGGGGCTGCGGCCGCTCCGGTCGATGTAGCGCCAGCTCGCCCGCGGCGGTCCGCTGTGTCGCTGGAGTCCGGCGGTCCCCGCGCTCATGTTGCCAGTGTTTCTGTAACTGTTTGTATAAGAATAGGTTACATCTCTCTTTGAGCGACGGCATGTCGCCTCGTGTGAGGATTGGAGCGGTTGTTTCGGGTCGTGGGGCGGTCTTCGGCACCGTGTCGAGTCTAGGCCTCAGCCGCCGGGGCAGAGGGGCAATCCGTCAAGGGAGGGCGGGTGCGAGACCGGCGGTGATTTGAGGATGGATTCGTCCACAAATAGTGTTTGACGAACGGGGGTGCGATCGGTTACGATGGGCATCGTTGTTACCGGGCCAGCCGGTTGCCGAGAGAACCGGACCTGCCTGATCGTCCGGGGCCGAGATCGGCTCTGCGGCGAGCGCTTGTGCGGCATGATTGATCGTGGGGGGAGGGAGTGGGACGCGAGGCCGTATTAAAGCACGACGGTTTTGAGTCCAAGCTGAGATAGTGTGTGCCGGGGGGTGAAGCGGTGCGCGGGACGCGGGCCGTGTATCAAGGCGAGCGTGTTAAATTCCGAGATTACTTGGTAAGGAGACGGTGTTGATGTTCAAGAGAGTGTGGTCAATAGGTGCCTGTGCTGTCGCAGTGGGCACGGTCCTGGTTGCGGGGACGTCGGTTGCGATCGCGCAGCCGGACGTCAGCGTCAGCCGGCTGGGCTTGACATCGGGCGGTTCCGGGTCAGAGGACTTCGCATATTACGGGGTGTCCGGAGGGATCAGAGCCTTTGCCGTCGCGTCAACGTCGTGCAACGTTGGCAACCAGACAGCCGAGTGGATTGACGGCAACAGCGGGAATCACCCGGTGATTGCTCAGAACATGTATCGCCTGCTGAACGGCCGTTTCGAGCAGATCGGCATGAGCTGGTTGAAGCATAGCTTTTGTGCGGTGAGTGAGCCGACCTGTGGGAGCTGTGTCGGGACGCCGTGCAGTTCTCTCGGGGTGGGATGTGCCGACACCTACTGGGCCGGCCTGAATGGTCAGCAGGGCTCGCTCGGACCGCGGTCGCAGATCAACCCGCAGGGTCAGGGCAGCGGAGGCACGCACACCGACCCGCATCCGTTCCCCACCGGGCCGAACAACATTCGCGGGCGTCTCCAGATCATGGACACCGATATCCTCGCTGGCGGACGAAACTTTGCGGAGATTCATTACGTCACGCACGACGAGCCATTGACCAACCGGTACAACAACGCCTCGTGGCGCGAGGTCAACCTCAATCTGACGAGCATCATCGGGGTGCAGCCGGGCCAGGCGTCGGTGCACTTCCAGGAAGCGGCAATCTTTGCATGGCCGGCCATCGATCCGACGGCAATCGTCGGGAAGGTGAATGTTCCCGGGGAAGGTCGGTTCCACCTCGGTTCAAAGGTGACCGACCTCGGCAATGGCACGTGGGACTACGAATATGCGGTCGAAAACGTCAACTCGGATCGAGCGGCCGGGTCGTTCTCGGTGCCGATTCCCGCCGGCGTGACGGTGATCAACACCGGTTTCCACGACATATCATATCACAGCGGCGACGGCATCGGCGGCGTCAATTACGATGGCACGGACTGGCCCGCCTCGCAGAGCGGTGGCCAACTGATATGGACCACCGACGCCTTCAGCATCAACCAAAACGCGAACGCCATCCGCTGGGGAACGCTCTACAACTTCCGCTTCGTTGCGAACGTCGGCCCTGATCCGGCGCAACAGAACGTGACGATCGGGCTGTTCAAACCTGGAACGCCGTCCGTAGTACAGGGCCGTGCCTTCGTGCCGTCCGTCCCGGTCGGCTGCGCCACCGTGGTTCACGGCGACATGAACGCAGACGCGCTCGTCAACGGGGCGGATATCGATCGGTTCACGCAGATTCTGGTGAACGGCGGTGCGTCGACGAACGAAGTCTGTGCCGGCGACCTTGACGGATCAGCCGACGGCCTCATCACCATGACTGATTTGCCGGCGTTCGTCTCCTGCCTGTTGGCCGGAGGCTGTCCATAAGATTTGTCGAATCCTCGCTGCGGATCCCTTAGCGAGGTTTTTCACAGGACACGGGCCTCGGTCGGCACCGACTTGCATCGGTGGCCGGCCGGTGGCCCGTTTCTGATGCGCTGGAAAATCACATACGAGATAGGGGATATCCCCAGTAGGCGCAGGTCCTTGCCAGCCGTATAACCCGTCGTCAGATATCCCATTCGGCTTCTTTCCCCTCCGGAAAGCACCGCCGTCACCCGAGTGGTGTCCGGTGCTTTCTTTTTTTTTGTCTGGTCTCACCAGGATCAGCACAACCTGTCTAAACGAGCACTCGTGGCGACCGTGGGATCAGGCTGGCGTCTCCTCTCCGACGCGCGTACACTTGCCTCGATGAACACGGGCAAGAAGATTCGCCTTACCGACTATGCCAGTTGTGCGGGGTGAGCGGGAAAGATCGGCATGGAGCCGATGGCGCAGGTGCTGCGCCGCCTGCCCCCGATGGACCACCCGGACCTGCTGGCCGGCGCCGCCAACTGTGAAGACGCCGGTGTCTACCGGATCGCCGACGGTCTGGCCATCGTGATGACTACGGACTTCTTTCCTCCGTTGGTGGACGACCCCTACACGTTCGGGCAGATCGCGGCGGCCAACAGCCTGTCCGATGTCTACGCCATGGGGGGCGTGCCGCTCGCGGCGTTGAACATCGTGGGCTTCCCCGATGACAAGCTCGATATGGATGTGCTGGGCGACATTCTGTCCGGCGGGGCGGAAATGGTGCTCGAGGCGGGCGCGGTCGTGGTAGGGGGGCATTCGGTCCGCGACGGCGAGGTCAAGTATGGCCTGGCCGTGACCGGACGAATCGACCCGCGATGCATCGTTCGAAACGCCGGCGCCCGGCCCGGTGACCGGTTGGTCCTGACCAAGCCGATCGGGAGCGGGATTCTCACGTCGGCGGCCAAGCTGGGGAAGATCAGGACGGATGGACTGTCTGAGGCGGTCCGCGTGATGGCGCTGCTCAATCGCGACGCGAGTGCGGCCATGACGGCCGTCGGGGTCCATGCCGCGACCGACATCACCGGATTCGGCTTGGTGGGTCACGCCTTCGAGATGGCGGAGGCCGGGGATGTGACGATCGTGATCGAGGCCGCGGCCGTGCCGTTGCTGACCGATACGCTGGACCTGGCGCGCCGTCGGTGCCTCACGCGGGCCTATAAGAGCACGTTGGCGCGTGTGGGTGACCGGTTCACTGCGGCGGGGGTCGACGAGGTGCTGGTCAAGGTGTTGTCGGACGCTCAGACGTCAGGCGGCCTGCTGATCAGTGTCGCTCCGGAAAAAGCCGATGCTCTGGTCAAGGCCTGCGTCGGACAATTGTCCGGCGTCGATACGACTGCGATCGTGGGCCGGGTTGAGGCTGCTGGTGCCGCTCGCGTCCGGCTGGAATGAAGGCCGCTTGCGTTCGCGTGCGATACCGGGAGAATAGGGGGAGGCTCGTTGGAGAGATCGCTCACGCCGACCGCGGAAATATCCACCATGAAATCACTCTGCCGGCTTTTCCTCATCGTCCTGTCGTTCAGCGCGGTCGGGTGCTCGGCACCCTCGCGGCACTTCGTTTTCACCTACAACGTGGACGTACGCGATCTACCGGCGACCGCACGCGACATTGCTGTTTGGCTTCCCGTGCCACCCGAGACCGCGGAGCAACACGTCCTTTCGATGGCCGTGTCGGCCCCCGTGGACGGTCGCATACAGACAGAGCCGGTCTACGGCAATCGCGTCTGGTATGCCCGCGCGACGGGGCCGCGCCGGCGAACGCTGCACATCACGCAACGCGCCGAGATCAGCCGGCGACCGCAACGCGGCTTTGCGCAGTCGGCGGACCCGCACGCTCCGCCCACGGCGACGGAGAATATGGACGTCTTTCTGAAGCCGAATCGGCTGGTACCCCTGACGCGGCGTTTCGCGGACATCGCCGCCGAGCAGACGCACGGTCTGTCCGACTCGGTCGCCAAGGCTCGTGTCCTGTATGACTATGTTCTGAACCGGATGGATTATGACAAGTCCGGCCACGGTTGGGGCCGTGGGGATGCGATTCGGGCGTGCGACGTCGGCACGGGCAACTGCACCGACTTTCACAGCCTGTTCATCGGCCTGGCACGCTCGATCGGCCTGCCGGCGCGCTTTCGGATCGGCTTCCCCCTGCCGCCGGATCGCGGTCGGGGTGTCGTCGCGGGCTATCACTGTTGGGCTGAGTTCTGGACGGCCGACCACGGCTGGGTACCGGTGGATATCTCCGAGGCCGACAAGCACCCCGAGCGGGCCGAGTTTTTCTTCGGCAATCTGGACGAAAACCGACTGGTGTGTTCGTCGGGGCGCGACCTGATCCTGCCGCCGGGCCAGAAGGGTCCGCCGGTGAACTTCTTCATTTATCCCTACGTCGAGGTGGACGGCGAACCGTGGGACGCCGTGGATTATCGCTTCACGTTTGAGGATGTGCCGGGACCGGGCCGCTGAGCTGCTGCGGATCGCGGCCTGTGTCCGCCGAGCACTGGCTATGGCGTGTTCGGCCTCGCCGGGACCAGCAGGTTGAGCGCGGCTGGAATGGTCTGGATGACCGCAGGGGTCCGACCGATCACCTCGCCGTCGGCCCAGATTTCCTGCGGCTGGGCCGTGTGGATGCGCATGGAGGGCGTTCGCACAAAGCGAACCTCTGGCAGGTCCTGGTGAGCGCCGCGCATGACCCGTCTCAGCAGGCGCAGGACGCGGAGCCGGCTCAGAGGTGCCACGACGCAGACATTCAGGTGTCCATCGTGGGGATTGGCGTCCGGTGCGATGCGCATCCGACCGCCATAGGAAGGTGTGTTGGCGCTGGCCGCGAGGAACAAGGGGCCGGTGCGTTCGGATTTGCCAAAGCTCAGCGTGGCCTCGACCGTGCGGTATCGCAGCAGGACCCGTAACACGCCGTAGACATAGGCCGCGGTTCCGCTAAGCGGCAGGCGCATCTCGTTGACGAATCGTGAGACGGCGGCGTCGAAGCCCATCGCGGCGACGGTGCAGAAGTAGCGATCATCGACGCGGCCGAGGTCCACCGCCTGGAGGTGCCCGGCGAGCAGGACGTCGGCAATCGCCACCGGGTCGGTCTCGACCCCGAACGACGAGGCGAAGTCGTTGCACCGTCCGCCCGGTGCGAGGCCGAGCACACCGCGTGATTCGGGGGCTTGCATCAGGGCATTGGCCACCTGCTGGATCGTGCCGTCTCCCCCGCAGGCGACGACGCAGAGTCGATCGCCGCCGGGTTGGCGCGGCTGCGCCAAGGCGGCCGCCGCGATCGTCTCGGCCTCGCCGCGGGCCGAGGTGTGCTCGATCCGGCTCTCCGCCCCGGTGTCTGTCAATCGCTGATGGACCGCCTCCGCGAGCCGCTCCGCCCGGCCTCGCCCGGCCACCGGATTCGCGATGATGACGTATCGCATCGCAGGCCCAACCCCCACAGATCAACTCACGTCGCACATCACCACGGGCGGACAATGGAAGTAGGTGATCTGCGGATTCGGCCCGACGAGCTCCGTTGCCTGGTCGATGGCTCGATTCAGACTGGGAGCGATATCGAACCCGATCCGCTCCGCCGCGCGACGGCTGACCGGATTGACCACGATGACGCGCTCCATGTGATCCATGCCATGGCAGCCCCAGTACCACATGTAGAACGGATGGACGCCGTGGTAGGCGTAGGAGTTTCGATAGAGGTCGATGTAGCGTGGATTGGCCGCGAAACCCGCCTCGAAATGCTGCTCCAGCTCGGCGAGGTCGCGCGTCTCGGGAAGCACCTGTTCATAGAAGTCCTTGTAGGACGGATGGTGTATCTCGTGAAACGCCTCCTGCAACGGGTGCAGCACGATCATCACGCCACCCTTGCGAAGCAGCGGCCTGCCCCGATAGAAATTGAAGAAATAGCCCGCGGCCAGGCATTGCACGAGGATCGGGTTCAGGATCGAATCGACGTTGTACGGGCCGATCGACGGCAACCCGACCAGCATGATGTCGGCTTGGCCTGGGACCGCCACGAGTTGTTGTCGGTGGACGTTCTCCAGCGTTCGGGCATGAACCGGGCCGGTCAGGCCTGCCTGGACGCTCGTGACGCCGTAGGCGGAGGGCAGCATGTGATAGAACCGCCGGCGCGCGCCGAACGGCAGGAGCCGCAGCGAGCGTGAGGACGCGCCAAAGCCGAGTCGGTCAAACAGACTCCACTCCGGCACGTGCTTGTTGAGAAACGTCAGCGGGAAGGAAAACGTGTCGTTGTTGAGCGTCGTCTCGATCGTGAAGATTCGGACGCGCTGCGCGACGATCTGGCCCATCCGGTCGCACGAGGCGTGAAAGCTGCTCGTGGCCGGGTCCATGTAGCTGCACGACGTCATCATCGTCCGAACGTTGTGGTGTGCCCGGACGCTGCGATAGGTGGCCAGCCCGACGGGCACGGACTTGTGGCCCCCATCCATCGTGACCATGTTGATGTTGACGTAGATGATCAGGTCGGACTCAGCCGCCCGGCGGTTGATCTCGACGACCTCGCCGTGGTCGGTCTCGCCGAGATGGAGGTTGCCATCGGGATCCTCGGCGTCGTGGTTGCGGAGGTGGTCCGGCCAGAAGCGACCCCAGACCCGCCGGCCGACCATGCGCCGGAGTTCCCGGGGCGTCAGCCGGCGATGCAGACAGATGGCGCAGATCAGTTCAATATCGGTCACGCCGGCCGCGTCGAGCTTTTCGATCACGGCCTCCATGATGAGCTGCCGGACGTCCGGCCGCTTCATCCGCGGCAGCGGCAGCGAGATGTCGTCGAATGCGATCGTCACCTTCATGCCGGGTCGGAGCATCTCCGCCAGCGGCTCGCACTCCAACGGGCGAGTCAGGGCGTCTTCGATCGCCGCCCGCACGTCCGGCAGCGCCGGCACCGGCGGCCGGGGATAGATGACGCGCGTATCGACCGGCAGCCGGTGCAGCTCGTAGCCCTCGCCGCGATGGAACAGAAACGGCGGGTCCGATCGGCGGACGTGATGAATGCACCCGTCTTGCATAGCGGCTTTCATATGCGTGGCTCCGGCCCCGGCGCCCGATCGTACGCGGCCGGCGGCGTGTTGCCAGTGGGACCGGACTCGGCGCCGGCCTTCGCCTCGCCAACGAGCGCAGCGCGCGTGCCGCCAGTGGCGTCGGGAGGGTATGATAGCATCGAGCGGGCTTGACGGTGCGCCCATTGTTGCGATGCGTTCATGACTGAAAGGTCGTCTTCACACTTCGGCTGGCCCCGGCGTGCAGGGCCGTGCGGACGGCCTCGCGCCAGTCGGGTAGCGAGAACGGGTCGCCGACCAAGGGGCGCAGCAGCGAACTCTGCCGGGCGAGCAGTTCGATCGCCAGGTCGAAGGTCGTACGCGAGCCGCCGTTGAACTGTTCTTGGCCGTAGGCGTAGGCCGCGCGGACGGTCAGTTCCTTGTACCAGATCGTCGTCCAGTCGATGCCGCTCGGGATGCCCGGCATGCCAACCAGCATCATGCGGCCGCCGGCCCGCGTAAACCGACAACAGTCGTCTATGCTGGTCGATGAGGCCACGCAGTCGAACGCCACGTCCGCCCCGCCGACCACCGTCGGCCTGCCGATTTCCGGCTGGTGGAGGTCCGCCCCGAGGGACGCGGCCAGGCGGCGGTAGCGCTCCCGGACGCTGCCGGCGTGCATTACGACTTCGTCGGCCCCAAGCGCCTCGGCGTGATCACGCTGGTGGGGGTACTTCGCCATGGCGATGATGCGGGCGCGGCTGCCGATGGCGCGGATGGCGGCGATGGTGAGGAGGCCGATGGAGCCGCAGCCCATCACGAGTGCGGATTGGGGATCGGAGGTCGCCGGTGGGGGAGCCGAACGGGCGCTGTCGGCGTATCGGCGTCGGGAGTCCGGCGCGTCTCCCACGTCGTCGGCTGCGCGATCGAGTCCGGCTCGCAGCACCGCGTGGAGGGCGCAGGCGAAGGGTTCGCAGAGCACCGCGACGGTGTCCTCGATCGCATCCGGTACGAGGAAAAGCTGGCTGGGGTGGGCGACGAAACCCTCGCTCCAGGCCCCGCCGGTGTCGCGGCAGTAGCCGGTTTGAATGCCGCCGGAAATGTCACCGCGGGTGACGTTTCGACAGAGAGCGGACTGCCCGGCGGCGCAGGCCGCGCAGGGTGGCTCGATCCCTCGGACGCGGCAGCCGAGGGCGGGCTGGAGCACGACACGATCGCCGGGCGCGACGTGGTCCGTTTTGGCGCCGACCTCGGTGACGGTTCCCACGACTTCGTGACCCAGGACAAACGGCGTCGAGGTCAGCGGCGAGAGATAGGCGCTGCCCTTGGCGCAGATCGTCGCCAGGTCCGACCCACAGATGCCCGCCAGCGCCGGCCGCACGCGCACCCATCGCGGCGTGGGCAGCGGCGGGGCAGAGAGGGTCCGAAGCCTGACTGGAGACACTACGCTCGTATATATTCCGGGCCACCGCCGGCCGGCTGCCCGCAGGGCCAGGTATCGTGGGATGCTCTTGCGAAACACGACGGCTTTCATGGCGGCTATTCTATCGGCGATGGCGCGGCGCCACAGCTTTGGGGACTGCCGCCGGGTGCCACGGGCAGCTTGCCTGCCCGTGACCGTGTCCGTGAAAGCGCACTGTCCGTCGAGGCACTGGCGGACAAGCCGCCAGTGGCACCCGCAGGCCGTCCGCTCGCTCACGGTCGCGGTTCGGATCGGGCCTGCCGGGTCCGACGTCAGCGTCACGGGCTCGCGCTGAGCGGTCGGTGAGGGGGCACTTGAATCGCGAGGTGGCCTGAGCTTAGAATGAATATGGTCCGAGTGCGGGACGAGTTATGGGGCGTCATCGAGAGGTGGTCCTGCGCGAGCCGTTGGTGCATTCGGCGTCGGACCCACACCCGCACGTTCATCGGATGAGCCCGGCGGCCGAGAAAGGAAGTCAGATGGAAAAGGAAGGCCGTTCTGTGGAAAGTCTGAATCCGGTTGACACCCATCAGGTTGATCACGCAGACAAGATCGATGTGAAGCGTGGGATCAATCGTCTGTTCCGCGCCGCCTGCAAGCTCAAGGCGAGCGATGTGCATTTGAAAGCGGGCTCGCAGCCGCGGTTTCGGCTTGCGGGAGAGATTCGCACGGCACACGAACCGGCGCTGTCGAACGAGCAAATCGAGGAGATGATCTTTGACGTCATCACGGCGGAGCAGAAGCAGTTTTTCCTGGACAACGGAGCGCTGGATTTCGCCCATCAGGTGCCGGGGTTGGACCGCTTTCGCGTCAACGTGTTTCGCCAGCGTGGCTACACGTCTGTGGCGGCGCGTCGGGTGACGAAGGCCATCCTGGGCTTCGAGGACCTGCATCTGCCGGCGATCCTGAAGGATCTGTCGAAGGCCCATCAGGGGCTGATCCTGCTGGCCGGCATCACGGGTTCGGGAAAATCGACCACCATCGCCGCGATGATCAACTATATCAACGCCCACCGTGCGTGCCACATCGTCACGATCGAGGACCCGATCGAGTACATGTTTGAAGACAAGAAGGCGTTCATCAATCAGCGGGAGATCGGCATCGACGTGACGGACTTTCATGCGGCGCTGAAGTATCTGATGCGTGAGGACCCGGACGTGGTGCTGGTGGGCGAGATGCGTGATCGGGAGACGTTCGAGGCGGCGATGCACGCCACCGAGACCGGTCACCTGGTGTTCGGGACGATTCACGCCTCGAGCGCCCCGCAGACGATCACGCGGATTCTGGATTTGTTTCCGGAAGAGGCCCGGGCGTTGGTTCGTCAGTCGCTGGTGTTTAATCTGAAGTCGATCATGTGCCAGAAGCTCCTGCCGTCGATTCACCCCTCGCGGTCGCGGGTGCCGTGTCTGGAGATCATGATCAACAACCCGTCGGTCCGGAAGCTGATCGCTGAGGAGCGGGACGCGGACCTGTCGAGCGTTCTGAAGAGCGCGACGCACGAGGGGATGCAGGACTTCACGGAGGCCCTTCACGAGCTGATTACGACGGAGTATGTCGACGTCAAGGTGGCGTACGAAGTGGCGCCGAACCCCGACGAACTGAAGATGCGCCTCAAGGGGATCCGCTCGGGTGCGGTGTCGTCCATCATTGGTTAGTGGCGGCTGGGGTATGGCCGCGTTCGCGGACCTCAGCATCGCAGACTGATGTGAGCGCGACTGCATCCCGCTGGCGGACGGTAAGGATGCGACCTTTGCATCTGTCCGCAGGCTGAAGGTGCTTATGCCCCGGCTGGAGATCACGACAAAACGAAAGAAGAGGACGGTCTCGTTTGACGGACCGACCATCGCGATCGGTCGCCAAGTGGGCAATGACGTCGTCATCGACGACGCGAAGGCGTCGCGCAGGCATTGTGTCATCCGGCACAACAAGGGCACGTTCCGCCTGAAAGATCTGAGCAGCCAGAACGGCACGTGGATCGGCCCGAACCGTGTGGACGAAGGCATCATCGCGCTGGGAGACGTGCTCCGCATCGGATCGACGCTGATTCAACTCCTGCCGGACGAGGTCGAAGGGGACGCGGGCGAGGCGCTGCCGACCGCCAGGATCGTGATCGAAGATGACGACGAAGAGCTGCCGCCGCCGAAGGTGGATCGCTCGTCCGTGCCGGCCACGCTGGCGTTGCGAGCGATCGGCGCCGGTCCCCTGTCCAAGCAGCTTACGCCCCTGATGGAGGCGACCGTCAGTGTTCCGGTTCCGGACGGTGCTCCCGTCACACTGAAAGACGTGGTGCTGCTGGATCGCAAGTCGCGTCCGATCGTCATCGACCGGCGTGACAAGTCGAAACCGTCGGACGCGCTGGACGCGTTTCGTCAGCTTCTGTTCGCGGCCCTTCGCACACGGGCGACGGACATTCATATCGAACCGAAGGCGGATGTCTACACGATCCGGTTCCGCATCGACGGCATCCTGCACTCCGTCGGTGAGACCGCGGCGAAGATCGGGTTTTCTATCCTGAACGTCATCAAGATCCTCTGCCAGGCGGACATTGCCAAGAAGAGCGTCGTGCAGGAGGGCAACTTTGGCATCGAATTGCCCAGCCGTCGCGTGGACCTGCGTGTGAACATGACGCCGACCGTGCATGGGCAGAAGCTGGCGCTTCGCTTTCTGGACAAGGCGTCGGTGCCGGATCAGTTCGAGAATCTCGGCATGGAGCTGGACGCCGTGGCGGAGTTTCGGAGCGTGTGTCAACAGGACGCGGGGCTGATCATCATCGCCGGTCCGACCGGCAGCGGAAAAACGACGACACTCTACACCGCGCTCAAGACCATCGACGCCACGACGCGCAACGTGGTGACGATCGAAGACCCGGTGGAATACGAGCTTGAGGATGCGACGCAAATCTCCATCGATCCGGCCCACGATCTGACGTTTGCCTCGGCCCTCACGTCGATCCTGCGACAGGACCCGGACGTGATCCTTGTGGGGGAGATTCGCGATCCCGAAACGGCGAAGATGGCGATGCAGGCCGCCATGACCGGGCACATGGTGCTGACGACCGTCCACGCCCGCGATTCGGTCGGGACGATCTTCCGGCTGCTCGACCTGGGTGTCGAACCGTTTTTGATCGCGAACTCGGTGTCACTGTGTCTCTCTCAGCGGCTGGTGCGGATGCTGTGTCCGGATTGCAAACGGAAGTACAAGCCCGATGCCCGGCTGGTGCGGCAGTTGAATCTCGAGGATCGTCCGCACGGCGACTTCTATGCGCCGGTGGGATGCCGGCGGTGTATGGATGTGGGCTACCGGGGGCGGCTGGCGCTGTTCGAGTTGCTGGCGTTCAATCCGCAGCTCCGCGACGTTATCCTGACGCAGCCAACGATTGCAGATATTCGCAAGGCTGCCGGCGAGTGGATGTTCCACACACTGGCCGACAGCGGTTATCGAAAGGTGATCGAAGGCAGCACCTCCATAGAAGAAGTCAAACGGGTTGTGAGCAGCGTCTGACGCGTCGTTGGCGGACGTACAGGTCCCGGCTTGTCGCTTGGGCACCGCGCCTCGTAACGCAGTGGCGCCACGTCGGCTCGTCGACCTGATTTCCATCTCATCGCGAGATCGGCCTCGTCCCTTGCACGCCGGCCCGGCCGGTATGGGCGAAAGGTGACGGGGACCGCTGTTCTCGGACGGGGACGGTGCGGTGTCGAAGCCGGGGGCTTTCTGCCAACCTGCCGGAGGCCGCCAACCGATACCGCCGACAAGGGCCGGGTGTTTCCAGCGGGGAAATGCCAAACGAATACCAGACTTCAGTCGAAATGGGGGAATGGATGTTCCGAAAGATTGGACTATCCGCGGTCGTATGGGCGATGCTTGCATTCGACGCGCCGGCCGCCCGGGCGGGATTGATCACGTTCAGTTTCGGCGGTGATCTTGATTCGACGACAGTGGACGATTCTGCGAACCTGCTGGGTGGCGCGACATCGTTCACGGGCTCGTACACGTTTGACATGACGGTTGCGGACGGTGTGCCGGGCGATTCGACGGTGGGAGACTACGACGCAGTGACGTCTCTTACGTTCAACATCGATACGGTTACGTTCGAATCGGTCGGTGTGCCGACGATCCAGGCTATTTCGGTGACGAATGACGCATTCGACAGCTACGAAGTTTCGATAGAGGCGACCAACAGCTCGGGAGACCTCTTGAGTATCGCTGTGCGTCTGAAAGACACGGATGCCACGATCTTCTCGACTGATGCCTTGCCGCCGTCGCCCCCGAGCCTGATGATGGTTGAAGAGAACCGATTCGACCTGATCGATTTCAGCGTTGGTCCCAACTTCGCCATGGCGATCGGATCGCTGGCGTCTCTCGTTCCCGAACCTGCCTCGTCTGTGTTGTTTGCCGTTTGCGTCCTAGGCCTGGTTCGAAGCAGACGGCGTCGGGGTGGTTCTTCCCGGCGCCTGCACCGCCGCTAGCGGACGATGGCGTCGACTGGCGACTTTGGTCCGCGAGGCCGGCTGTTGAGCAGCGATCCCTCGATCCGAGCAACGCGCTCTCGTAAGAAGCGAGCGGCACCGTGAGCAGCGTCTGACGCCGCGTCGGGCGACTCAGGCCGCGCTCCAGCGGGCGAGCACCGCTGTTGTCGATCGCCTCCGGTGTTTAGGCCCGTGCGCGAAGAGCGGTGTCGGTGTTGTGAGAGGTGGCCGTTTGCGGCGGCTCGCGGACGGTTCGTTCCCGGTCGCCCGGTTCACCACTTGGCTTCTTCAAACGTCCCGAGTCGGTCGACTTTTTTCTGCGGCAGGGTCCGGAGAATTGCACGGGCCAGCGGAAGGTCGCCCCTCGCGGTGATCTTGATGTTGCGGGGATCGCCCGCGACGGTGCAGACACGGTGCCCGGCAGCAGCGACCAGTTGGGCGTCATCGGTGATTGGCGCTGAAATGGCGAGTTGGCCGGCCTGCTGCTTTTCGTAGGCCGATCGGAGAAGGTCTGCTCGAAAGACCTGCGGCGTCTGCGCCAGGAACAGCCCCGTACGCGGAACCGTTTCTTCAACCGTTTTGTCCTTGCCGATGCGTTTGAGCGTGGCGTTCACCGGCACGACCGGCACGGCGGATCCGTCGCGCGCCGCGGCTTCGAAAATCGCGTCGATCCACAGCGCCGACACGCAAACCCGCGCGGCATCGTGAACCGCGATGCACTCCGCCTCTTCGCGCACCTTCGCCAGACCGTTGGCGACGGACTCGTGCCGCTTGTTCCCCCCCGCCACCAACTCGGCCCCCATGAAGCCGATGTTAGGACCATATTTACCCTTCACCTGATCCATATCGGCCGGCGCGACGACGAGCACGGTCTGGCAGACGTCCTCTCGGTTGACAAAGAGCTGCAACGCGCGAAGAAACAGCGGTTGCCCGTCCAACTTCGCGAATATCTTGTTCTCGCTACCGCCGAACCGCTCTCCGCTGCCGGCGCCAACCACAATCACTGCTATCCTGCCCATCATCGGTACTCCTCGGCGACTTCAAGCCGCAGAGATTATATCAGCCATGCCCGATTGTGCAGCGGCGTCGGATACGGCTCGTGGGGTCGATTCCAGCCGGTGTGCGGAGCATGGTCCTCCCTCCGTTTCGAGCCTGATTCGGTTCGAGAGGCATCTGAGGCACGTCGCTTGATCACGCTCGGAGGGGCGCGACCGAGTCGCGTCGTTGATGTAGAATGCCAACATGCCAGGCAGCGAAGACAGCCTCGTCAGATGGTTGGCCGACCGCACCCCGCGACCCGGCGACGGGCTGCGCCTCGGGATCGGTGACGACATGGCGATTCTCGAACGGCCCCACTCGGACGTGCTGCTCACGTCGGACATGCTCATGGACGGGGTCCATTTCGACAGCGGCGCCCACACGCCGGAACAGATCGGTTGCAAGGCCCTCGCGGTCAACCTGTCGGACTGTGCGGCGATGGCGGCCTGTCCACGGTTCGCCATGGTCTCGCTGGCGCTGCCCGACGACTGGACGATGGAGCGTGCCCGGGCGTTGTTCCTGGGAATGGAGCCGCTCGCCGAGCGTTTCAACTGCCGGATCGTGGGTGGTGACACCAATAGCTGGTCCGGACGACTGGCGGTCGACGTGACGATCTTGGCCGAACCGTGGCCGGGGTTGTCGGTGGTGCGGCGCAGCGGCGTGATTGCCGGTGACGCCGTCTGCGTGACCGGTCGCCTGGGAGGCAGCCGCATGGGGCACCATATGGATTTTACTCCGCGCGTCTTCGAAGCACGCACGCTGCTGACAACCTACGGCCCGCGCATCCACGCCATGATGGATATCAGCGATGGTCTTTCCACGGACGCTGATCGCATGGCGCGGGCCTCTGGCGTTGGCATCGATTTCGACGCCGATGCCTTGGCGACGGTCGTTTCAGACGCCGCAGAGACGGCGGCCGGCCGCGACGAACAAAGCGCGCTGGATCATGCTCTCAACGATGGCGAGGATTTCGAATTGTTATTCGGCGTAGCGCCGGAGGCCCTGGGCGGCTCGGCCGGCAACGGCGGTACCTGCGTCGCCGATCACCATGTCCTCAATGCTTCGGCGGCAGGAATCGGGTCGGTGGCGTTCACCGTGGTCGGTGTGGCCGTCGAGTCGCCGGGCTTGCGGTTGGTCCGTGCCGGCGCGGCTCCGCAACCATTAGAGCCTCGAGGGTGGCAGCACTTCATCGCATGACCGGCCGAACCATCGAGATCGGATCGCGCAGCGTCGAAGAGACCGACGCCATCGGCCGAGCACTCGGACGCGTGCTTCAGTCGGGCGACGTCGTTGCGCTCGTCGGCCCGCTCGGCTCCGGAAAGACGCACCTGGTCAAGGGCGTTGCCGCGGGCTTGGGCGTCCGCGACACGGGGATGGTCAACAGCCCGACCTTTACGCTCGTCAACGAATACGACGGCCGCTTGCATGTCTGTCATCTGGACGCCTATCGACTCTCGGATGCCGACGCCCTTCTCGCGCTCGGCGTCGACGAAATGATCGATGGGCCGAACGTCGTTCTAATCGAATGGGCCGACCGTGTCCGCGCCGCGATTGCTCCGCAGGCGCTCTGGGTCGAGCTGGCGGTAACGGGCCAGACCCGTCGCCGTATCACACTGCGGGACGTCACCCGTCCATCGGGGTGGGCATCGCGGCTGTCCACTGAGCTGTTTTCCCGCGCGCGATAGGCGCGCGAGCGGGCATTGGCTGCGACAGGCTGGGCTGCCCGAGCTCGCCAGCTATCTCCGTCCGCACCGACCAGTGATTGACAAAGTCGACCACCTCATCTCGCACATCAGGGGGAACCCAGCCGTCCTTCAGAGCTCCCCAAGCGTTTTTTTTAGCGCCACGTGCTCCCCCATCAGTTCGGCCAGCACCTCGTTCTTCTCCTGCATCCTGGCCTCGAGGGCCGCGATTCGACGCGCCTCCGCCGTCTGCTGGCGCGGTGACTTGCGACGCATCTGATCGAAGACCACGGCCCCGTCCTCGAACAGTCTCTTCTGCCACTGGTAGAAGACGGTCGGCTGAAGACCGTGTTTGTCGCACACCTCCGAGATCGGCCCCTTCTCGATCAGGTGCTCCCGCAGGATCGCCATCTTTTCCGTGCCGCTGAAGTTCCGACGCTGCTTCCGCATGGGATATGCCTCCGTCTCATGTCACCCATAATAGGTGTAACCCAAACGGCCGGATTCTCCAATTCCGACTGAAGCAGCACATTTCTTTCAGGCTCGCCCGATTCCGATGCCCCTCGAGGACACCGGCCCGCCCGAGTGGGACCTCCGCAGCGCCAAAGGCGCCTACACCCTCCACGTCGGCGTGACCGTCAACACCCCCACGCTCCACAACTACAAGCAGGCCGCCGTCGACTGGGTCCGCGACCTCCGAGACCGCGGCTACGAGGCCTACTACTACCACGCCCCGGACAAGCCCAGAAGCGACATCTGCGTCGGCACCTTTGGCCGTGACGCCCTCGTGGAGGTGTCGCCCGGTCACCACACCTACAGCCAGGCGGTCCTCCGCCTCCAATCCGAGGCCGAGTTCCGCTGGAAACTCGAAAACGGCCGCAAGATCTCCAAACGCCGCGCCGGCACCGAGGGGAATCCCATGCCTAACCAGTCATTCTTGGTCCGAATACCAAAAACAGAAACGCCCGATTCGCGAGAGTAACCGGCCGCCCACGCCGACTGGGCAACACCGGCCGCGAGCGCAGCCTCCCAGCCGCCGGCGTCGAGCGATGCCGGTATCGCACCCGGCATCGACCCGATCTCGTCGTCCCGATGCGGCCATCCAGGGTCGTTCCGGCAAGGCGATCAAGAATCCGAGAAGTTTCTATTGACACGCGCCCCGATCGCCTATATGAACATAGCCGTGTAGCGGAATCGTTGTGGCATGATATCACGGACCAGCGAGTACGCGTTGCGCGCAATGATATACTTGGCAAGGCATGTCGATGATTGGCCCATCGCCGGCGGGAAGATCGCGGAAGATACCGGCGTCCCTCGAAAGTACCTTGGTGCCATCCTGCGCGACCTTGTTCGAGCCCACGTGTTGGAATCGTCGCCGGGCACCGGTGGGGGGTTTCGGTTGGCTCGATCGGCGAAGCAAGTGCGGCTCTCCGAGGTCTTTGCTCCGTTCGAGTCGGTTCTGGCCAACCGTCGTCCGTGCCCATTCGGGCAGGCGACATGCAGCGATGAAGATCCCTGTACGGGGCACCATGCGTGGAAGCGCGTCCGTGAGACCTACACACGTTTTCTCGAAAAAAACTCGATCTACGACGTAGCCTTCAGGCATCGAAAGCGGCGCTCCGGCACAACGCCAAGAAGGACCAAGCGATGAGCAAAGGATATCACCGGTCAAGTGGATGGACGGGGCTGGCGGCGGTCGCGATTGCTTCCGGCTGTGGCTCTCTCGCAATAGCGGCGTGTGCCGCTCGAGTCGCCCAATCACCTGCCACGGTTGCTGCGGCCGAACTGCAAGCCGTTACAGCCACCGGCGAAGCCACCCCGGCTTCGCGGAAAGACCGCACAGACCCGGCGGTCGAATCCAGCGCGGGGCGCATGGAGTCGGCGGACGCGCACAGCTCTGCGCCGCCGGCGACCGGCACTCCGGTCCCAATGATGACCCGCGGCGGTGAGTTGTTTGCGAAGTATTGTACGATCTGCCACGGCGAGAATGGTGACGGGGCAGGCAAGTTCGCTTATCTGATGAACCCCAGGCCGCGCAATTTCAGGCAGGGAAACTTCAAGCTCGCGACAACGCAGAACCAGATCCCCACCGACGATGACCTTGTTCGAACGATCAGTCGCGGAATGCCTGGTTCGGCCATGCCGCCGTGGGGTCACCTGCCGCTGGCCGATCTGCAGGCGCTGGCGAAGTACGTGCGGCGTTTTCACGCGGACGGAACGCGGCAGGAGCTTGAGGCGTGGGTGGCCGACGGGTCCCTCGATCCGGCGGATCTATCGAGCACGCTCGCGGAGCGGACGCAGCCGGGTCCTCCACTGGTGATCCCGCCGGAGCCGGGGTTCGACGAGATTCGCTGGTTTCACGGGCGAAAGCTCTACCTGGAGAACTGCGCAAGTTGCCACGGAGCCGACGGTCAGCCGGTCGCCGATGCCGTGAAGTTTGACGGCGAGGGGTATCCGGTTCCGCCGCGCTCATTTGTCAACGGCATCTTCAAGGGCGGAAGCGACGGACACCAGCTCTACTCGCGGATTTGGAAGGGGATGAAGGGAACGCCGATGCCCGCATCCGAAGGCGTGTATTCCGGCGAGGAGACGTGGGACATTATCCACTACGTCCAGTCCCTGGCACGCGCCGGAGCGCAGGAACGCGCCCAACTCAAGCAAGGCACATTTGTCGCGTCCAATGCTCGCGGGCAACTTCCGTCACGTCCGACCGATACCGCGTGGGAACAGGCCCGCCCCCTCTACGTGGCCCTGACCCCACTCTGGTGGACGGAAGATCGGATTGAAGGGCTGATCGTCCAGTCGCTTCACAATGACGAGGAACTGGCCATTCGGCTGTCGTGGCTGGACACCACCCGGAACGCGCGGGCAGTTCGCCAGAACGAGTTTCGCGACGCGGTGGCGATTCAGTTTTCGTTGTCGAGCGATCCACCGTTTTACATGGGGAACACGGGTGAGCACGGCGGGGTGAACATTTGGCTCTGGAAGGCGGACCGCGAGCGGGACATCACGAAAGGTTACCAGGACGTTGATTCGGCCTTTCCCGACTCTGTCGCGGATATGTATCCCGAGCAGGGGCTTTGTCCGGTGGGAACGCCGCCGACCCGCTGGTCCAGGGCGGCCCTGACCACGCACGCTTCGCAGTTCATCACGGCGTGGGGCGCCGGGAATCTCGTCTCAGACCCGAACGCGAAAACGCCGGTGGAATCCCTCGTGGCACACGGGCCGGGGACGTTGTCGGGCAAGCCGACGAACATTCAAATGGTCGCAGGCAAGGCGGTGTACGAACGAGGCGTCTGGTCCGTCCAGTTGCAGCGTCGCATGCGCTTCACCGACACCGGTCACGACGGTGAACGAGTCTTCAAGAAGGGAGACTATCTTCCGGTGTCCTTTGCCATTTGGAACGGCAGTGCCGGCGACCGCGACGGCAAGAAAAACATCAGCATCTGGCAGAAGCTGGTGATCGAATGACGAGCCGGTACGGCATCGACCGGACCGCCACGAACGGATTACCTAACGTGTGAGAGCAAGGCTATGGTTCAGAACAGCACGGGAACGACGCGGCGTGACTTCCTGAAGACGACGGGGGCGGTGATCGGCGCCACAAGCGCCTGGGGTTGGCCGCTCAGGACGCTCGCCTCGCGCCCCGATATCGCCAACCCGCTTGCCTTCTACCCGGCGCGTGATTGGGAGAAGATATATCGCAACCAATACGCGTACGACGGAACATTCAGTTGGGTGTGCTCTCCCAACGATACTCACTCGTGCCGCGTATTGGCCTACACGCGCAATGGGATCGTCACGCGTATGGGGTCGCAATACGACCATGAAACCTATGCAGATATCTACGGCAACAAGGCCACAGTCAACTGGAACCCTCGCCAGTGCGCCAAAGGTTATACCTTCCACCGCATCATCTACGGCCCCTATCGCCTGAAGCATCCGATCATCCGCAAAGGATGGAAAGCTTGGGCAGACGCCGGATTCCCCGATCTGGATGTCGACGACAACCGATCGAAATACAAGTTCGACAGCCGCGGCACGGATGAGCATATTCGGATCAGTTGGGAAGAAGTGTTCCCGTACATCGCCAAGGCGTACCTCGCGGTGGCCAAGCGGTACAGCGGCGAGGCCGGCGCCAAGAAGCTTCGCGCGCAGGGCTACCCCGAAGAGATGATCGACGAGATGGGTGGAGCGGGCACGCGCACGTTCAAGATGCGCGGCGGCATGGGGTTGCTCGGCGTCATCGGCAAGTACGGAATGTATCGCCTGAACAACTCGATGGCACTGCTCGACGCCCACGTTCGCGGTGTCGGAGCCGACAAGGCCCGTGGTGGTCGCAATTGGAGCAATTACACCTGGCACGGCGACCAGGCTCCCGGCCATCCGTGGGTGCATGGGTTACAGACGTCCGATTGCGATTTCAACGACCTGCGATTCAGCAAGCTCATCATCATGAACGGCAAGAACCTGGTCGAGAACAAGATGACCGACTCGCACTGGTTCATCGAATGCATGGAGCGCGGCGGACGCATCGTGGTCATCGCCCCGGAATACGGTGCACCCAGCACCAAGGCGGACTACTGGATGCCGATCCGGCCACAGACCGACGCCGCGTTGTGGCTCGGCGTCACGCGCCATATGATCGAGAACAAGTGGTACGACCAGAAGTTCGTCAAGGAATTCACTGACTTCCCGCTGCTTGTTCGTACGGACAATCTCCACCGGCTTCGGGCCGACGAGGTCTTCCCCAACTACAAGAGCGTTCTCGCCAAGAATGGTCCGAGCTTCAAAGTGCAAGGGCTGACCGAAGAGCAACATGGCATCATTGGCGATCGTATTGTCTGGGACGCGAAAACCAACAAGCCTGTCGCGCTGACGCGTGATGAAGTCGGCAGCCGGATGGCCAAGAAGGGTATTGATCCAACGCTGGCAGGCAAATGGACCATCACCCTGGTCGATGGAACGAAGACGGAAGTCCAGACCGCATGGACCATGTATCAGGAGCACCTGAAGGACTACGACCTCGACTCGGTTGCGGAGATTACGCACTCGCCCAAGCAGATGATCGAGCGGCTGGCGCGGGATATCTGGGAAACGACGCAAAACGGCGGGCCAGTTGCGATTCATCAAGGGGAGGGCATCAACCACTGGTTCCACGCCACCGAGGCCAATCGCGCCGCCTACCTTCCCATGATGTTGACTGGAAACATCGGCAAGAAAGGCGCCGGCGTCCATGCCTGGGCGGGCAATTACAAGGCCGCGTTGTTCCAGGGAAGCAAGATCACCGGACCGGGTTTCAAAGGATGGGTGGCCGAGGATCCGTTCAATCTGAATCTGGATGAGCGCGCTCACGGAAAAACCGTCACGGTGAAGGGGTGCTGCAAGGGTGAAGAGCCGGCCTACTGGAATCACGGTGATCGCCCACTGATCGTTGATACGCCGAAGGGCCGCAAGTGCTTTACCGGTCAGACACACATGCCCACGCCGACCAAGACGCTGCACTTCAACAACGTCAACCTGTTCAACAACGCCAAGCACGCGTACGACATGTTCAAGAACGTCAACCCGAACATCGAGATGATCGTTGCGCAGGACATTGTCATGACGGCGTCCGTGCAGTATGCGGACATCGGATTGCCGGCGAACAGTTGGATCGAGTTTGAGGATCTGGAGATTACGGCCTCGTGTTCCAACCCTTTCCTGCAAATCTGGAAGGGCGGCATCAAGCCGGTATTTGATTCCAAAGATGACTTGACCATCATCGCCGGCATCGGAAAGGCCTTGGGCGACCTGATTGGTGATCGCCGCTTCTACGACATGTTCAAGTTCGAGCATGAAGGCAAACGAGGCATCTACATTCAGCGACTGCTGGATACCTGCACCACCACCATTGGGTACAAGCTGACCGACATCATGGCGGGCAAGTACGGTCCTTCCGGCGCGGCACTGATGCTCTTCAGAACGTATCCGCGAATACCGTTCTGGGAACAGATTCACGACGACGAGCCGTTCCACACGGATACCGGCCGTATGCACGCCTACACCGACGTGCCCGAAGCCATCGAGTACGGCGAGAACTTCATCGTCCACCGTGAGGGACCTGAGGCGACGCCGTACCTTCCCAACGTCATCGTCTCGAGCAATCCGCTCGTTCGCCCGGAGGGTTACGGTATCTCTACAGATGCAGAGCACTGGGATGAACGGACGGTCCGCAACGTGAAGATGCCATGGCGTCAGGTCAAACAGACTAAGAACTTCCTGTGGGAAAAGGGGTTCCGATTCTATATGCTGACGCCGAAGACCCGACACAAGATTCACTCGCAGTGGAGCAACGTCGATTGGCACATGATCTATGACAGCAATTTTGGCGACCCGCACCGTATGGATCGACGGTCTCCTTATGTGGGCGAGAGCCAGCTTCATATCAATCCGCAGGCGGCCAAGGATCTGGGGATCAACGACGGAGACTATGTACACGTTGATGCCAACCCCGCCGATCGACCGTACGTCGGTTGGAAACCCGACGACGAGTTCTACAAAGTGGCTCGTCTCATGTTGCGCGTTACGTACAACCCAGCCTATCCCTACAGCGTGATCATGATGAAGCACGCCCCTTATATCGCGACGGAAAAGAGCGTCCAAGCGCACGAGACGCGCAAAGACGGACGGGCACTTTCCGACGATGGCTACCAGGCGAACTTGCGCTATGGGTCGCAGCAAAGCCTCACAAGAAACTGGCACATGCCAATGCATCAGACTGATACGCTCTTCCACAAGAAGAAGGTGTACATGGGCTTCTTCTTCGGAGGTGAGGCCGACAACCACGCAATCAACACGGTGCCCAAGGAAACCCTCGTCCGCGTGGTCAAGGCCGAGGATGGCGGTCTGGGCGGCAAGGGCATCTGGGAGCCGGCGACCACGGGGCTGAGCCCGGCGAACGAAAATGATGTCATGCGGCGATACCTCGCCGGCGGGTTCATCGGCGAATACAACACCGGCGAGGAAGAGGAGTTTGACGAATTCTAGAGTGAGCGCGACGCTCGCGTTCAATGAGTCCGCGCCGACCTGAGCGCATGTGCCAATGAGCCGGAAGGAACGAGCTGTGCCGTACGATGATCCCGACGCGACCGATCCGATGACCCTTCACGGCGTCGTTTTCGAAACGACAGACGGTGCCGCCATGCGCGACATGGCCGAGTGCTTCGTGGAGGAATACCTTCGAAATGGCTTCGACGGGGCTCGCATACTCAAAATGTTTCAGACGCGCGGATATGCCGGGCCGTTCCTGGCGTATCAATCGCTCGGCGAAGATGCGATCCGGCGCATCATTGATGGATCGATCCCACTGTGGGGCGGCCGCGAGGACAAGACGGCACGATCGCCGTCTGCCACTGGGCAGATAAGCCTTCCCGTACTGGAAAGCTAGGAGCAAACCATGCCATCGGTCTATAACTGGCAACTGGGGCGACGGATGCGATACCCCTATGAACCGGCATCCCCAAAAGAACAATTCGCCTTTGTCATCAACATCAACCGCTGCATTGGCTGCCAGACGTGCACGATGGCGTGCAAGAGCACATGGACCTTCGCCCGGGGACAGGAGCACATGTGGTGGACCAATGTTGAGACAAAACCGTACGGCGGCTATCCACAGCACTGGGACGTGAAGATACTGGATAAGTTGGAGCAGGCCAACCCGGGAGAGCAACGGTGGAGCGGCATTCCGAGCGGCGACCCGAAGAAGCCGTACGGGACGTTTGCCGGAAAGAACGTCTTCGAGGTGCCCCATGCCGTCGCCCGCGGAAGTCAGCCGAATCAGGTTCTCGGCTACCTGCCACCTGATGAGGAGTGGCGGTTTCCGAACATTCATGAAGACACGCCGCAACATGGTCAATCCAAACCGATGGACTTCGGCGCCGGTGAGGAACTGTCGGGCGTCAAGAAGCATAAAGCCTGGTTCTTTTATCTTGCCAGGCTTTGTAATCATTGCTCCTATCCCGCGTGCCTCGCGGCCTGTCCGCGAACCGCGATCTACAAGCGACCGGAAGACGGCATCGTTTTGATCGATCAGAAGGAGTGCCGCGGATACCGCAAGTGCGTCGAGGCCTGCCCCTACAAGAAATCGCTGTACCGTGGCACGACGCGGACCTCGGAGAAGTGCATCGCGTGTTACCCGCGTGTCGAAGGCAAGGATCCGGAAACGGGCGGCTCGCCGATGGAAACGCGCTGCATGGCCGCCTGTATCGGGCAGGTGCGAATGCAGGGTCTGGTGAAAGTCGACAAGGAAAACACGTGGATCGAAGATCGCCAGAATCCAGTCTACTACATGGTGCATGTGGCGAAAGTCGCTCTGCCGCTCTATCCGCAGCTCGGGACCGAGCCGAACGGCTACTACATCCCGCCGCGATGGGTTCCCCTGCCGTATCTTGAACAGATGTTCGGGCCGGGCGTCAAGCAAGCGGTGGAGCGATACCGCAATCCCGACCGCGAGCTTCTTGCCGTGCTACAGCTATACCGCCGCTCCAACCAGATTATCTCACGATACGAGATCAAGCAGGGCCCCAAGGTCTACGAAGCCCAGCGCAACGGCAAGAAATACGAGATGTACGACGATACGGTCATCGCGTTCAACCGCAGCGGAAAGGAAATCTTCCGCACGCAGGTCGAGGAACCCGTGTACGTTCGACCGGCCAAGCATGCGAACTCGATTTGAGCCGCGTGGCGATAGGAACAGGATATGGCTTGCTCCCCATCATCCAAAGAATATGAGCCCGCGCAGGCACGTGCGGCCGTCTATGGTTTGATTGCGCACGGATTTCAATACCCCGATGCAGAGACCGTCTCGACGTTGGTCGCCCCTGAACGGTGGGAGAACTGGCCGGGCGCGCTGCACAACGCTGACAAGAACACAAGGGCATCTTTACAGTTCTTCAGGGACGCCGCGAGGGCATTTTCGGATGCTTCCGAAGAAGCGCATCGCGAATTGCGACAACGCTACGACAGTCTGTTTGGGCATGCCGTTCACGGCAGGTGCCCGGCTTATGAGATGGAGTACGGTCGAAACGAGATCATCCGTCAAGCGTCAGACCTTGCCGATCTCGCGGGGTTCTACGGGGCGTTCGGCCTGGAAGTCGCAAACGATGGGAACGGTCGACCGGACCACATTACGGCCGAATGCGAATTCATGAGCGCAGTGTGTTCGAGGGAGGCGCACGCCCACATACGAGGTGACAAGACCAACGCCGACATCTGCCTCGATGCGGAGCGCACGTTCTTGAGAGATCATCTGGCTCGCTGGCTGCCCTCGCTCGCCCATCGTCTGAAAGCAGCCGACCCCGACGGACTATTCGGCGCGCTTGCCCGGTTCGCAGATGCTTTCGTGACCGCTGAATGCAGCTACTTCGATATCCATGCCGGACCGCCGACGCTCGAACTGAGGTCGCCCGACCCCGTGCTCGACAGGGCCATCTCATGCGGGCCCGTCGGTTGTGGAGAGGACCGCTCGGATGAACAGTTTGTCCAACTTGGGTTGGGCATGGAGAGGGGCAAAAAACGGTAACGGCAGATGTTCACGATCGAGTACGAACAATTCCTCGTTGAGATGGTCGTCTTCCTTGCGGTTCGGAGCGACGAACGGCTGGAATGCGAGCTTCATCAGGCCACTGATCGGCTCTACGAAATCACGGACGAGGAACTGCGGCAGCGTGAATTCGTGCCGGTGTTTCGTGACTTCTTCACGAAACTGAGGCTCGATAGGCTGATTGCCGGGCTACTTGCAGAACGGCCGCTGATCGGCAAGCTCGTGGATGCGTGTGTTGTCCGTGAGGCCGCGAGAAGCAAGGCTCAATCTGCCGAGCTGTTCATACAAGACGATGTGGGCAGCGAAGAACGCGGCAGCAAGACGTTGGTCATTCAAGCCTGCCCCCAATCCTTCATCGACTCCGAGCGGTTTGTCCCGCTGATGCGTCGCGAACTTCTGCACGTCGCGGACATGCTCGACGAACGCTTTGGGTATCAGCGCGAGACATTCTGTGGCGAACTTGCCCGGCAGAATCTTCAGCGCGATCGGTATCGCGTGTTCTGGGATATCTATGTCGAGGGCCGACTGGCGCGCGAACGATTGAGCACCAAGAGTGAGGAGGAACGCTGCAAGCAAGCTTTCTGTCGCGTCTTCGACTCGGGCGGGGAAAACAAGAATGACGATGCATTTCGTCGAGTGTTCGACGCGGAATCGTTGACGCACCGCCAACTGATGGACTGGGCGCGCGAGTGTATCGTTCCCCACCCTCGGAGCAGATCGAGCGCCCTTGCCGATAATGCCACGTAGCTGTTCCAGACACCTTGTCTGGTTGCAATGTCCCGGCGCGCCTGTGCCGCTGAGCCTTCAGCCCTCGGCTTTCAGCTTTCAGCTTTCAGCTTTCGACCTCCCCTGACCCCCGGTTTTGACTTTGGGGGGTATTCGGTTCACTCAGGAGCCGTAAAAGAATAACTCACCAAACTCTCCGCTTCCGCCGTGCTGAAATGGCATAGTTCCAGGTGAGCGCCCATCTGAGCCATACGACGGGTTGGACGGCTGGCCGGGGATGATC
>JBHHVX010000003.1:0-63167 GCA_046754505.1 Phycisphaerae bacterium
AGCCCATCGGTGCCCTATCTCCCCATGGTACCGCCATTCTGCGGCACCGTTGCGGCCACCGATCGTCCGGTATACGATCACACTGGTCCTTGGGGAGAGCGTGCTCCTGTTGGGAGATCCACTATGCCGCAGGCCTTCGAGTGTCCGGCGTGCCATCGGCCTGTTTCTGCGGAGTCCCCGCCGGGAACCCAGGTGCGTTGTCCGTTGTGCAGCGAGACCGTCACGGTCCCTCAGCCGGCGGGACAGGCCTCCGTCCCGATCGTCCCGTTACCCTACAACGCAAATGCGGGGCGCCCAACCCACCACGGACTGGCCGTCGCCGCACTGGTCTGCGGAATCCTCGGCTTGGTCATGTGTCCGGTTGTGGGCCTGACAGGGGTCATCCTCGGCATCGTCGCCCTCAGCAAGGCCGGCAAGGCTCCCTCGGAATACGGCGGTCGCGGGATGGCGGTCGCGGGCATCTGCACCGGCGGAGCCGGCCTGCTGCTACTGCCTCTGCTGATCTCGATCCTCCTCCCGTCGTTGTCCCGGGCGCGCGAGTTGGCGAAACGAACGGTCTGTTCCGCGAACATGCGGGCGATCGGCTTGGCGCTCTATACGTACGCTGAGGATGGGGACCCGTTTCCAGAAGTTGGTGCCGACTGGCAGGCCCGGCTGTTTAGCGCGGGCAATCTGGCGCCGAAGGACCTGATCTGCCCGTCCGACACGATCACGACCGGCACGTCCTATCACTACGTTCCGGGTTACAGCGCCTCGTCCGATCCGGCGCAGATCATCCTCTTCGAAGATCCGGCCATTCATCGCGACGAGGGCGGCAACCTCCTCTTTCTGGACGGGCACGTCGAGTTCGTTCAGTCGCCCCGGTACGAACAGATGATCGACTCGATCACGCTCCCCGACGGCCGACCGTACACGCCCGACCAGGACTGACGAGCCGTCGCCACACTGCCGGGACCTGTCCATCACCTGGGCCGGATACGACCCCGCTGCGTCCGCGAGAAGCTCCCCCGGGGCGAGACTCGTGACCGGGAGTCGGGGGCAGGCAGGGCTGTCCGGGCGGTTTTGGCGTTTCCCTTGCGCGTCGGTATCATCTAAAATGCGGATTGTGATGAACGGGATCGGAGCGGCGGGTACGGGGGCCGCCGCCGACCGACAGCACCCACCGAAACAGGGACCGAAACAGCCCATGGCTGGCTTGAGTGAACTGATTCCTATGCAGCCGCACGCCCTGCTGGGCGAGTTGCCCCGCGTTGGCGGCTACTTCGACATCCTCAAGATCGTGGTGTTCACGCTGGCGGCCTTCCTCGTCTGGCACAGCGCCGCGTGGGTGGACAAGGATGCTGCCAGGATTCACTCACCGCGCGGCCCGTGGAATGCTGCGGTGCTCGGCACCGGGACCCTCTGTCTGATCGTCTGGATGCTGGTGCCGCTGTTCTGGGTGGGATTTGCCATCTTCGCCGTGGCCTACGGTGCGGCCATCATCTCATACTGCGTGTACCACAACGGCCGCGTCGCACCTGCTCAGACCGTCCTGACGCCCGCGCATTTCCGCCGCATCGTCTCCTCGAAACCCCAGGCGGACGACGCGATTCACGCAAGGGATCGGGTTCGGATCAAGGACGCAGAGGGCAAGACGCCCCCTTGGCCAACCGATTCGGAGCAGCACACCGGCTATCAGGCGATGCAGGACCTTCTCTTTGACGCCATTTGGCGCAGGGCAAGCGACGTCTGGCTCGACTTAATCCCGAACCAGCAGGTCAAGGTCGTCTACCGCGTCGATGGCGTCGAACGAGCCCACGACCCGATCGAGCCGGACACGGGGGCGGTCATCTTCCACCACATGAAACGGATTTCGGGCATGGACCCCGAGGAGCGCCGCCGACCACAGCGAGGCCATTTCGCCGCCAAGATCGGCGCCGGAGGCGCTGCGGACAAGACGGTCGACGTGGAAATCAAGTCCTCCGGCAGCACCGCCGGTCAGCGGATTGCCTTCAAGCTCTTTTCCGAAGAGGCGAAGTTCCGCCTCTCCGACATCGGCCTTACCGAGCGGCAGATGAAGGCGTTCGAGCCGGCGCTGCAACAGTCGAAAGGCGTGATCATCTGCAGCGGTCCCCGCGGCACCGGCGTCACCAGCACACTATATGCCCTGCTGCGCTCGCACGACGCCTTCATCCAGAACATCAATACCCTGGAAACCAGCAAGGCCCTGGATCTCGAGAATATCACGCAGAATCTGTTTGATCCAAAGAGCGGCGACGTGACATTCGCCAAGCGATTCCAGTCGATGCTTCGGACCGACCCCGACGTGGCGATGGTGAGCGATACGCCGGATGCTGACACCGCCCAGTTGGCCGCGACCTACGGGCGGCAGGGTAAGCGGATATACCTCGGCATGGCCGCCAAGGATACATTCAGCGCCCTTCGGCAGTATCTCTATTTCCTTGACGATCCCGCACTGTGTGCATCCAGTCTGACGGCCATCACGAATCAGCGGTTGCTTCGAAAGCTGTGCGAGAGCTGCCGCAAGGCCTACCGGCCCGATCCGGCGCTGCTCAAGAAGGGCAATCTCCCGACCGGCGAAAACCGTCCCTTCTTCCGTCCGCCGAACCCCAACGAGGTCGAGGTCGACAAGCAGGGAAACCCCATTATCTGCGAGGTCTGTCAGGGTTCCGGCTACCTCGGCCGAACGGGCGTGTTTGAGATTCTGATCATGGATAAGACCCTTCGTTCGCAAATCGCGGCCGGGGCGCCGCTTCCCGCGATCAAGGCCGAGGCGAGAAAACGCGGCCTGTTGTACTTACAGGAAGTGGCCCTTCACAGGGTCTACGACGGCATCACCAGCATCAATGAAGTGCTCCGGGTCACGAAGGAGAGCAAGCCTCGCGCGGCGTCCGCTACGGCGAAGTAAACCCCTCCACTGATTGGAAGGCAGACGAATGTTTTTCTCGATCATGGTTGCACTGATGGTTCTGCTGGTCGTCATGTTCTCGGCCCGCCAGGGCCTGTTCAGTGCGCTGATCATGTTTGTCGAGAGCGCCGTCGCCTGCATGGTAGCCTTCGATCTGTACGAAACGGTCTACGATCTGATCCACGAATCCATCGGCCCGGGAATCGGTTTTCCCCTGTCGCTGATGGCGATCTTCCTGGTCATGCTGCTTCTTCTGCGCGTCGCATCCGACAAGCTGATTCCCGGCAACGTCCATGTGCACCAGTACCTCAACTGGGCCGGCGGCAGTCTTTTCGGCCTGTTCACCGGGCTGATCGTGGTTGGCACGGCGCTCATTGCGATCGAGATGCTGCCGATCGGCTCCTCGCTCTTCGGATTCGAACGGTACCAGCAGGATGACGAGGGCCTTCCCGTTCGCAAGAATCTCACCTTCAAACCCGATGCCTTCGTCGCCGGCATGCTGGACACCTTCTCCACCGGTCGGTTCGGCGGCGACAATCCGTTCGCCCATGCCAAACCCGGCCTGATCGACGACCTGTATTCCGCACGTTGCAGCACGCAGACCGAAGCCCGGCACGTCCTTCCGAAGGATGCGTTGGCGGTGCAAGCGTGCTGGGACGCCAGCCGTATCGACGTCGTCACGCACGAGATCGTCGGCGGCCAGCTCAAGCGGACATTCACGACGAGCGAATCGCTGGGGATGGGATCCACCCAGAAGTTCTTTGTCTGCCGCGTCCACGTCTCGTCGTCCGCTCAGCATGAGAAGAACCCGGCCATCCGTTTCAGGCTGCCGCAATTCCGAATTGTCGGCCCGCCGCCGTCACAAGGGGCTACCGGGCCTGACCCGGCAGTGTATCTGGCCGCCGGAATGAGCGATCTCTACATCAACGTCAAGCACGACCGGCACAAGGTCAGCGCGGCCCAGGTCCGTCGACTGGTGCGTTTTGGTTCGCAGACCGACTTCATCCTCGATGCCAGCGCCACCGGGACGGTTGCCAGTGAGGGCGGATACACCTTCGATGTGGCGTTTGAAGTGCCGGAAGACTTCGAGCCCTGGTACCTCGAGTTCAAACGCGGCGCCCGATTCGAGTTTCCGCGCGACCCGAAGGCCGAGCTGTACAGATCCGAGCCGCCGGCCGGGGCGTCCGGGGCGATCGGAACGAAAGCCGTGGCGGAATCGCCCACGCCCGCATCGCCTCCTCGCCCGAAAGTCGGCCAGGCGCCGGGGGGGCGGACGCACATCGCGACCGCGACCGAGGATCGGACCGGCGTCCTGTCGACCCTGCCGTTTGCGCTCGACGGCAGTGCCCCCATTCTCCAGAATTACGTCGGCGGCGATCGGAAGTTTCACGGTGGCCAGGTGCATCTGGAATCTCCCACGGGCGAGATCGCGGAGGACGTGCAGGTGACGGAATTCTTCGTTCCGCCGGGAAAGAAGATGGTCCAGATCAGCGCGGAGGCCATCAAGGCCGAAAGCCTTTTCGGAAAGGCCCTTGGCGGCGCCGCCGGCGTTGCCGGCCAGATCTACATCAAGACGAGCGACGATCGGGAGTATTTTGCGATCGGCAGCTACGCCGAAGCTCCGATCGGCAATACGCGATGGATTGAGATTCGATACTTCCCCGACTACGAGGTACCCGAGCGGGCCCTCAAGCGCCACGCTCCCAAGAAGGTGACCAAGCGCGTCTTGCAGTCGACCAAGAGCAAGGATCGAAAATTCGGATATCTGTTCCTTGTCGACCCCGGCGTGACGATCGTGTCGTTCCATGCCGGCGCCCGCGGCCAGCAGTCGCAGCCGTTGAATATCGCCGTGCCGTAGCCGCAGCCAGTCACCCGGCAGAGAATGGAGTCGATCTGCGATGAATGGAATCTCGAATCGCGCCCGCCGTCTTTTTGCGATGCCTCTTGTCATTATCACCGCCACCCTGCCGGTCCGTGCTCAGTCCCCCGCTCCGACCGGCAGCCCTCTCCTGGAACAACTCCAGCAGGCCTACGAGTCGCTCGCCGACCGCGTCGCGCCGTCCGTGGTCGCGATCCGGGCCGTCCGTGAGCCGGCGGCCCCGCCATCCGGCACACCTGATGGAATCACGGCGGCGAATACCGGCAGCGGCGTCATCATTCGCGCCGACGGTATGATCCTCACGAGCGAACATGTTATCGATAACGTCCTGTCCATAGACGTCGTCCTGGAGGACGGGCGCCGGTTCAGGGCACGCCGGGTTGCGACGGACAACCGATCCGACCTGGGGGTCATTCAGATTCGAGCCTCGGATCTGCCGGTCGCCGTGATCGGCGACGTGCGCGACCTTCGGCGCGGGCATATCGTGCTGGCGCTCGGCCATCCCGACGGCGCGATCGACGACGGACGAGCCGCGATCAGTTCGGGCATTGTCAGCGGCATCGGCCATTCCAGAGGGCCGATCGATCGAGGCGTCATTCCGAACCACGGCGACCTGATTCTCTTCTCCGCTGCGGTGGGGCCGGGAAACTCGGGCGGTCCGCTGATCGACATTCACGGAGCGGTCGTCGGGCTCGTCACGGCGCGCGGGATCGATAGCGACACGGGGATTGCACTTCCGTTCGACGAACGATCGAGGTCGGTCGTCGAGCGACTGCTGGCCGGCGAGTCGATCGAGTATGGCTGCATGGGGGCCGAGTTCGCGCCAGCGCCGGGCATTGATGCTTCGGCCGATGGCGCGAAGCCCGGAGCGTGGATCGCGGCGGTCGCGCCAAACGGACCGACAGAGGCCGCCGGCTTGCGAGTCGGCGATGTGATCACGCACGTCGCGGGCCAATTGATCTTCTCCGGCCGCGATCTTCTGGCGATGCTGCGCGACATGGAGACGGGACGGGTCCTCTCGGTCGCGTACGTTCGAGAAGGCCGGCGGCTGCACGCGAGCATCACGTTGGCACCGTGTGTCTCCGCGGTGAGCATCACCGACCGGCCCCAGTCCATCGCCTTCCGCGGTGCCGTGATTGCCAGCGTCGACCGACGGTTCCGCGAGTACGCCAACTTGCCCCGACACGCCCTTCTCGTCCGGCTGGTCGGCGCCGACTCGCCGGCCCATCGCGCTGGACTCACGCCGGGGGACGTCATCGTACGCGTCGAGGGATCCTCCATCACCTCGAAGATGGTTGCGTCTCTCAACAACAACACGGACGGCGACGTGCTCCTCGGTCTGACCAACGGCGGATCCGTCCTCGTCAAGGGGCCGTAAGTCCTCCCTCGGACGAAGAGCGGCATCGAGGGCGGCCGACCATCCGTGCCCATGTGGAACATCGCGCCTTTGAGCGACGGCTCGACGTCGCTATCATCACGGCGAAAGGAGCCTGCCATGGCCCGAGCGGTCGCCCTTGATCTTCCCGACGTTCAAGCCTTGTCGACGATGCTTCGTGACGTGCCCGACTTTCCCAAGCCCGGCATCCTCTTCAAGGACATCACGCCACTTCTGGCATGCCCGGCCGCCATCTCACTGGCGGTGGAGCTTCTGACACAGCCGTTCCGCACCGGCCACATAGATATTGCCGTCGGTGCCGAGAGCCGCGGATTCATCTTCGGGACGGCGGTGGCCCGCAACCTGTCCGCCGGCTTCGTGCCCATCCGCAAGCCCGGCAAGCTACCTTGCCCGACCAAGCGGGTCGAATACGATCTGGAGTACGGCAGCGGCGTCCTCGAGATACATCGGGATGCCATCCAACCCGGCATGCGCGTCCTGATGATCGACGACCTGCTGGCGACCGGCGGGACGATGAAGGCCTGCTGTGATCTCGTCAGATCGCTTGACGCGGAGATCATCGGCGTCGCCTGTTTGATCGAGCTGTGCTTCCTGAAAGGCCGCGAAAAGCTCGGCGGTCTGCCCGTCCACTCCGTCATCAAGGTCGAGTCATAGTTGGACCGCCCGGGCTGGACCAGCTCGGCCCTATGGAACCGGCGACGAACGCCGAGCTCACTCTGATTCGAGCTTCGCCCGCAGCCACCCCGCGGCTTCTTCCGCCGCAGCCGGGATCTTCGCGACATCCGTCCCGCCGCCCTGGGCCATGTCGGGTCGCCCGCCGCCCCTGCCGCCGACGGTCGGAGCAACGGCCTTGATGAGGTCGCCGGCCCTGATGCCGCGCTTGACGACGTCCGGCGTCATCGCGGCGAGCAGGATGACCTTGCCATCGTGTTCGGCAGCGAGAAACACGGCTGCCGAACCGGCCCGGGATCGGAGCGAGTCGCTCGCCGCTCGCAGTTGATCCACGGGTGCCTCTCCCACCGCGCCGCACATAATCTTGCAGCCACCAACTTCGGCCGCCTCGGCGAGCAGGCGGTCGGTTCTTGCGACGATGTCGGCAGCACCGGCGCGAGTTTGCTTCTTGTGTAGCCTCTTGATCTCGTCGCGCAAGGATGACAGGCGTGCACGAAGACCCGGTCTGTCGACTGCGGGCAGCAGCTCTCCATCGAGCCGGGCCGCGAGGTCAGCGACTCGCCCGGTCAGATCGGCCGCGCGGGCTGAAGCCCGCGGCTCTTCGTTGAGGCGGCTCTCGGCTTCTGAGAGGTCGGCGGCCAGCTTCGCCGCGGCCTGTTCAGCGGCCTCGGCCCGGTCGGCGGTGACGCCGGTCACGCGGCGGATGCCCCTCGCAACGGCCGATTCTTCGACAAGCCGAAAACGTCCGGCCTGACCAGCGGATGCCAGGTGCGTGCCACCGCAAAACTCCACGGAGCATTTCATCCACTCGGGGTTCTGTGGCTCGGCCAGCAGGTCGTCGACGGGCCTTCCGATCGAAACGACGCGCACGATGTCGGGGTACTTCTCGCCGAACACCGCGCGAAGCGTATTGATCGTCCGGGCGCGGACCTGGTCGACCTCCGCCGTGTAAACGGGGAGATCATCATCGATCCGGCGATTGACGAGGTCTTCCACCTGGGCAAGGGTTTCCTCCGCGAGCGCCGTATTGTGTGAGAAATCGAAACGCGTCTTTTCCGCGTCCACCAGCGACCCTTTCTGCTGTACATGGTCGCCGAGCACTTCACGGAGCGCCCAATTGAGCAGATGCGTGACGGTATGGTTTTTCATCGTGGCGCGGCGATCCGCGGACAGGGACATCTCACACGATTGACCGCCTTCGATATACCCCCTCGTGACACGCCCGCCATGCAGGACGTACTTACCGCGCCGGACGACGCAGGTGATCTCAGCCTCGCCGGTCTGCGTGCGCACCGCCCCTGTGTCTGAAACCTGACCACCCTGCTCGGCGTAGAAGCATGTTCGATCAAACTGCAATGTCACATCGGTGCCTTCACTCGCGCGGCCCGATGCTACGTCCGCCGATCCAAGCGTTCCGGAGAGCCTCCGAATGATCGCCTTACAGCAAAGAGACGGATCATACTTCGGCGAATCGTCGATCGTCCCCAGCCTGGGTAGGTCCTCGGGCGCCAATTCGCCAAACGGTTCGTCCGCGCTCCGCCCTCCCGCTCGCGCCCGCTCGCGTGCCGCCTGCATCAGCCGCTCGTAGGCGTCGCCGTTGACGGTGAGGCCCTGTTCTTCGGCCATCAACTGCGTCAGATCGATTGGAAAACCAAAGGTGTCGTGCAGGCGAAAGGCGTCCTCGCCGCTGATCCGGGCCGACGTAGACTTACGAGCGCCTTCTGCCGCTCTTTCGAACAAGGCAATGCCTCGATCCAGGGTCTTGCCAAAGGACTGCTCTTCGTCACGGACGATCTCGGCGATCCGTTCGGGGTCCTGCTTCAGTTCGGGAAACGCAGTCCCCATCGTCTCGACGACCGCTGGAACCAGCCGGTACAGAAACGGATCCAGAGTGCCGAGGCATTGACGCCCGAAGCGGACCGCCCGGCGCAGGATGCGGCGCAGCACGTAGCCGCGGCCGTCATTGGACGGCACGGCGCCGTCCGTCAGCGCGAACGTCAGGCAGCGCACGTGGTCGGCGACGACGCGATACGCGACGTCACGCATGACGGCCGCGCGGCCCGCTCCCTCACGGTCGCGGCTCTGATTGGTGTCGGCGCTCTGATCTGCGCGGCTCGGATGGCGCGCTTCGAGTCTGCCGGCGTAAGCCGGGGCGCCGGTGATGTCGTGGATGGCGGCGAAGATCGGCGTGAAGATGTCGGTGTCATAGTTGCTTGTCTTGCCCTGGAGGATCGCCGTAATCCGTTCAAACCCCATCCCCGTATCCACATGTCTTGCCGGAAGCGGCGTCAGTGTCTTGTCTGCCCTGCGGTTGAACTGTATGAAGACCAGGTTCCAAATCTCCATGACGCGCGGATCGCCGGCGTTGACGAGGCTGGCTCCGCTGAAATCCGGCGTCAGATCGATGTGGATCTCGCTGCACGGCCCGCACGGCCCCGTATCGCCCATCTCCCAGAAATTATCCTTCTTGTCTCCCGCGTGAATGTGCTCGGGATCGATATCGGTCTCGGACCGCCAGAGTTCAGCGGCTTCGGCATCAGGCTCCAATCCAAACGTCGAGTCGCCCCCGAAATAGGTCGCATGAAGCCGCCGCTTGTCCAGCCCCCACACATTCGTTAGCAGGTCCCATGCCCAGCGGATCGCCTCGCGTTTGAAGTAATCGCCGAATGACCAGTTGCCGAGCATCTCGAAGAAGGTGTGGTGATAGGTGTCGTGTCCCACATCGTCGAGGTCGTTGTGCTTGCCGCCGGCCCGAATGCACTTTTGCGTGTTGGCCGCCCGACGATACGACCGCGTGCCCGAGCCGAGAAAAACGTCCTTGAATTGATTCATCCCCGCGTTGGCGAACATCAAGGTCGGATCATCGTGCGGCACGCAGGGACTGCCGGGCACGAAGGTGTGCCCGCACTTGTCGACGAAGTAGGCGATGAACTGTTGGCGTATCTCGCCGGCGGTCGTGGACATGCCGCTCAGGTTACCCAAGCCTCACCGGTTTGTCACGATCGCGTCGGATAGGTGCGGACCTGATCCAGACGTTCGATGAGAATCTGCGGCCGCTCCCCGTCGAACGCCAGCCGTCCACTGAAGTAGAGATAGTTCGGCTTGCCGAAGCCCGCAAACTCGCGCTCCAAGAAGCGTGCGAGCGGCACCGCGCTCCGGGGAAACACGGCCTCCAAGGGTTGGCGCGGACTGCCGAGTTGAAAGGTGATCGCCCCGTCCGGTTGAAAGAACGACCGGCTGATCTCCGCAAACACATGGGCGCCTGTACCGGCTCGCGCCCGCGCCACGATGTCATGGTAATGCAGGCGGCTGCTGAGAATATCTTCTCCCATCGCCGCCGCGTGACGGAAGGCTTCGACCTGTCCGGCACGAACCCGAAAGTAGCTCTTCGAGACCCGATAGTCCCCCCGTCCGCCCAGCCCTCCCCAAAGCCCTCGGCCTTCCGCGCGTGCCCACAACTCCGCCTGCTCCATCGCGGCCCGATGGATGCGTGGCGCCCCGTACTTATCGAAACACAGACTCCACCCCTCGCGAACGAGACGCACGTTGTAGTTCTCGCCGTGGACATGGACGTAGCCGAGCAACGCCCCGCAGTTACTCAACTCCACTTCGTCGCCGGGAAACTCGATCTCAACGGCTTCAACGCCATCGAAGACGATCTGCCGGGCCCACAGCAGCGTACGACGCCCAAAGTCGGTCGTCGGCTTGCTGCCGCCGACGCCGGCGCTCTCCGGATCGACGTCCATCAGGCGCACGAGCCGCGGCTTGCCTTCCCATTCGATCTTGATCGTGTCCCCATCCGCGACGGACAACAGGGGGCACTGCCGCCTGAGTAACATCCGCCGCGCCTCCCTCCCCCGTTTCCCCTCCGACCGGGCAAGCCGCTTCTTGACCCAGAGGACGCTCAGGCCGCGTGCTGGACGCCGCCGGTGGACCAGCGATGGTAAATCGCTGCTGGCTCGACGGGGCGCCGCCTGCCCGCCTGAATTACGAACATAGCAAATTCGTCGGACCGTTTCAAGTTGAATCGACCGGCGAACGTCCCGAGCCGGGCCACACATCCGAAACGCCCGCCGTTTGCGTCGAGACGCTGCGCGCAACTCGCCGATATCACTGAGGATGTGTTGCGCGCTGATCACGCACTCGAAGCAATCGGCGCCCCGGCGTGACCTCCCAGAGTAAGGGCATCCCACATGACGACAGCGGAACGTCGACTCCAGAAGCTTCGAACCTGCGGCATCCTGGCCGGCCTGCTGCTTTGCACCTTCGCCTGGGTGGCGATCCTGACCTTCGACGCCCACGACGCGCCGAACACCGCCGTCTGGCCACCTAACAGCCCCGCCCATAACGCCTGTGGACGCATCGGCGCATCGGCGGCATTCTACCTGATGCGATACTTGGGCTCCGGAACCTATGCGTTGCTTCTGTTTCTGACCGGCGCTGCCGCAATCCGGATGGTCCGCCCCATCACCGACATTCCCCTGCGGCTGATCGGTGTAGCGCTGATCATCACCGGGACGAGCGCTGCCGTGTCTCTTTTTGCCTCCAACGGCAGCGGGGCCCTTGTCGAAGGCCGTGGCGGCATCCTCGGCATCGCCGTTGCCACGGTCTTGCGGGACCACTTTTCCGTCTTCGCAACGCCGATCCTCGCCTTCGGGCTGTTGGTCGGCATCCTTCTTGCGGCGGACGACGTGCTCACCTCGCTTCGCTCGGCCGCCCGATGGCTCCGGACCAACGGCTTTTCCGGACTGGCATCTCTGCGGCCGGCGGGCCTGCCCGGCCGCACCCTTCAGCCGGTCATGATTGGCGCAGGAACTTCCGCTAGTAATGCGACACTCGTCGATGAACGCGAGATGGACGCCGGCGAGTCTGATGAGGACGAGGAGGTTGCGGCCGACGACGAGGAAGAGGACGAATCCGAGGACGCGGACGACGACGAATTCGAGAGCGACGAGCAGATCGATTCTGCCGTACCTCCCGAGCGCAAGCTGATCGTCCGGATGTTGGGCCGGAGCCGGGTTCGAGGCGACGCGCCGCCGAGCGCCTGGCCCAAAGAGCTGGGCGACTATGTCTTGCCTCCGATTTCGCTGCTCGGAGAGTCTGAGAGCCGCTATACCGAATCACAGGAACAGGTCGTGCGCGAGAAGGCGGCCACACTCGAGCGGACGCTCCACGAATTCCGCATCGACGGCCGCGTCGTCGAGATCGACACCGGTCCGGTCATCACGCTGTTCGAGGTGTCCCTTGCACCGGGCATCAAGGTCGCCCAGATCAACTCGATCGCCAACGACATCGCGCGCTCCTTGAAGGCTCCGGCCATTCGCGTTGTGGCGACGCTGCCGGGCAAGAACACGATCGGCGTCGAAGTGCCCAACACCGACAAGGAGACCGTCCGACTCAAAGAACTCATGACGCTCGGTGGGGTCAAGCCGACGAAGATGGCCCTGCCGCTCTTTATCGGGAAGGACGCCAGCGGGAATGCCTTGATCTCCGACGTGACCGCCATGCCTCACATGCTCGTTGCCGGCACCACCGGCAGCGGCAAGTCTGTCTGTCTAAACACGCTGGTGATGTCGATCCTCATGACTCAGCGACCCGACCATGTGAAGCTCATCCTGATTGATCCCAAGATGGTCGAGCTCTCCGTCTTCAAGGAAATCCCGCACCTGATGTGCCCGATCGTCACCGACATGCAGCGGGCCGAGATGATCCTTCAGTGGGCAACAACCAAGATGGACGAGCGGTACGAGCTGCTTGCCGAAGCCACGGTCAAGGATATCGCCGCCTACAACCGGCTGGGCAAAGAGAAGATCTACGAACGTTTCCAGCCCACCACCGATGCCGAAAAACTCAAGATCCCGACCCACCTGCCGTACATCGTCATCATCATCGACGAGTTGGCTGACCTCATGATGACGGCCGGCAAGGAAGTCGAGCAGCACCTGAGCCGGCTCGCTCAGAAGAGTCGCGCCGTCGGCATCCACCTGATCGTCGCCACGCAGCGGCCGCAGGCAAACGTCGTCACCGGCCTGATCAAGAGCAATCTCCCCTGCCGCATCGCCTTTCGTGTCGCCAGCCGGATGGACTCCAGGATCGTGCTCGACCAAAACGGCGCGGAGGTGCTCATGGGAGCCGGCGACATGCTGTTCCTGCCGCCGGGCTCCGCCAAGCTGATCCGGGCACAAGGAACTTTCATCGAAGACGACGAACTCCGCGCCATCGTCGCCGACCTGAAGACCAAGGCCGAGCCTCAGTTCCATCATGAGCTGACCCGGCTGCGCCCCGACGCCGGCGAAGGAGGATCGGAGAGGGATCAACTCTTCGACCGGGCTGTCGAGATCATCGTCGAGACACGGCGCGGCAGCGTCAGTCTGCTGCAGCGCCGGCTCGAGATCGGCTACTCGCGAGCCGCGCGCCTCATCGATCAGATGGCCGAAGCCGGCATCGTCGGTGAATACAAGGGCAGCCAGGCCCGTGAGGTCCTGATCACACGCAAGGAATGGCAGCAGATCAAACGCCACCGCGACCGGGACGTCGATGAAGGCGGTTATCAGGCCGACCTTCCGGCGGAAGAAGATCACCGTTATGGCACGGCCGATTTACAGGACGAAGACGAAACCGAAGACGTCGAGACGGATGCGTAGTGCTCTGTGACGCCTCATCGGGTGGGGAGCATCGGCGTCCCGCCGGTGTGTGTCCTCTGAAAACGCCTGGACGGGATGCCCATGCCTCCCGCCAATCCAAGCCTGACAAGGCACCAGCGCCGCTTCACGCCTCACCCCGCCATATCGAACGCCGAAAGCCGTGATTGCGTCCGACACTGCTGCACTGCGAAGATCAGCTCTTGTGATGCTTGTCGTACAACGCCTCAAACTGATCCATCAATGTCTCGAACAGGTCTAATGTGTCCTCGATCGGCTTGGGCGTGGTCATATCCACGCCGGCCAACTTGAGCACGTCCAGCGGATACTGGCTGCTGCCCGCCGAGAGGAAACGCTTCAGACCCTCGACCGCGCCGGGTTCACCGTTGAGGACGCGCCGGCCGATGTTCGTCGCCGCGCAGTGGCTGGTCGCATAGTTGAACACATAAAAGTTTCGGTAAAAGTGCGGAATTCGCAAGCCCTCTGCCGAGGCGCATTCGTCTAGAACCAGTTCCGGACCGTAATAGCGCCGGACCAGCTTCTCGTACGTCTCGCACAGCCCGGCCCCGGTCAGCGCCTTGCCCGCCTCCGCCTGTTCGTGGATCGTCTTTTCAAACTCGGCAAACATCGTCTGTCGAAAGACGGTCGTGCGAATGCCTTCGATCTGCTGCTGCAGAATCAGGAGTTTCTCCGTGTCGGTCTTGGCGTTCTTAAGGAGGTAATTGGCCAGAATCACCTCGTTGACCGTCGAGGCGACCTCCGCACAAAACGTCGCGTAGTCCCCGTAAACCTTCGGCTGGGTCTTCGTCGTATAGACGGTGTGCATCGCGTGACCCATCTCGTGGGCCACGGTCGAGCGGTCGTTCATCGTGCCGTGATAGTTCAGCAACAGGAAGGGGTGAACTGCATACGACCCCCAGCAGTACGCCCCGCCACGTTTGTTCTCGGTCTCATAGACATCGATCCACCGCGACTCGAAGGCGTTGCGAAGCGTACCGACGTAATCCGCGCCGACCGGCGACAGCGCCGTGAGAATCGTCTCGACGGCGTCGTCATACGGAATCTTGTCTTGTGGCGCATCGACCATCGGCACATAGAGATCGTACCGATGTACCTCATCCAGCTTGAGCAGCTTCTTCCGCATCGCGACGTATCGATGCAACGTACCCACATGACGATTTACGGTTGCGACGAGGTTTTCGTAGACCTTCATCGGGACGTTTGGGCCGCTCAGCGCCGCCTCCATCGACGATCCGAAATGTCGCGCCTTGGCGTAAAAGATGTGCTGCTTCACCTGGGCGCTCAACATGGCAGACAAGGTGTTGCGCTTGTTCATATAGGCTTGGTGTAGCCCCAGAAAGGCATCGCGCCGAACCCGCCGGTCGGGCGAATAGATGAACGTGTAATACTGGGCCGAACTGAGTTGGACGTCGTGGCCCTTCTCATCCTTGATGATCGGGAAGTCGAGATCGGTGTTGGAAAACCGGCCGAAGATGTTTCCCGGTGCCGACGTTACGTCTCCCGCCATCGCGAGAAGCTCTTCCTCGCGGGGCGACAGGAAGTGGGCACGCTGTCGATAGATATCATCGATCGCGTGGCGATAGACGGCCAGCTTGGCATTTCCGTCCATCCACGACCGAGCCGTCTCTTCCGGAACGGCCAGGACCTCCGGCACGAACCAACTGGCCGCCTCGGACAGGGTCGTTCCGAGTGACTCGGCCCGGTCGTTTCGCCCCTGTGTCTCGCTGACGGACATGTCCTGATGGTAAGAAAGACCGCTGTAGAGCATGATGCGTTCATAATCGGCTTCGGTCACGTCGCGCAGTTGCAGTCCTCTCAGCAGCGATTCCGGTGACTGGCCCAGCGTGCCCTTGAGTTCGGCGAGCTGTTTGATCTGGTCGGCGGCGGCGGCGAAGGCCGTCTCAAACGCCGCGTCGTCTACGAAGATATCCGCCAGATTCCAGCGGTGCTGCTCGTCGATCTCGCTCCGCTTCGGAATATGGGATGCGCCTTTCTCTCCGGCGCCGACCGTCGCCGTACCCGCCATTATCAATCCCGCCGTCATGATCATCATCCCTGTTTTGGCCATACGCTCGATCCTCATTTCCTGCCTCACTTTTCAGGCGCCGACGGCCGCCGTCGCAGGCTGCCCGTCGGCCCCGGGCTGGAATTCCGTATTCCACACCCGTTCGATCTCTTCTGCGCCCTTCAGGCCATACGTTCGCGGACGAGGCGGGATCAGGCTGATGTCCACTTCCTCCCACGAGAGCTTCGGACCGTCGGGCGTGTGCTCGGCGATCGTGGTCTTCAGGAAGCGGGTATTCTTGTCCCGAAACCGCTTGCACCAGTCGTGTGCCTGGGCCGCCAACTCCGCACCGCCTTCCGCATCGAGACCGGCGATCTCAAAATCGGGCTTATAGTGGGCGCCGCGGCACTCATCGCGGCGAAGGGCACCGCTCGCAATCACCTTCGCCAGCACGATCATGTCCCCGAGGGCACGTGTGAACGACAGATTCTGGTTCGTCCACCGCCCCGCGTCGGCTAGGGAGCATCGCTGATAACGCTCCTGAAACTCATCCAGCCGGGCCAGCGTCTCCTCGATCTTCTTGTTGCGCCGAACGACGGTCACGCCTTCGGTCATCGCGCGCCCCAACTCTTGATGCAGGGCATAGGCGTTTTCGTCCCCGGTTCGCGCGACGAGGGCGTCGAAGCGATCGCGGTGGTGCCGTACGGCGGCGTCCGCCAGGGCCTGCCCCGTGTCCGCCGCCGAGGTCTTGAGCGATTTCAGATGATTCTCGATGCACGGCGCGACGATCAGACCGCTGAAGATGCACGACAACAGCGAGTTCGCCCCGAGGCGGTTCGCTCCGTGATATTGGTAGTCGCACTCACCGATGGCGTACAGCCCCGGAATCGTCGTCGCCTGGTTTCGTGGCGAGCCGAGCACCAGCCCCCCCGTCTGCTCGTTCTTCTCGAAATCGACCCATAGCCCGCCCATTGTGTAATGAACGGCCGGAAATATCTTCATGGGGGTCTTGCGCGGATTGACCCCCTGGAACTTCTCGTAGATCGCCAGAATGCCCTCGAGCTTGCGGTGCGTCACCTCCGAAAGGTGCGTCAGGTCCAGATACACGCACTGCCGACCCGGTTCCACGCTCAGACCCTGATTGACACAAATGTCAAACAGCTCGCGCGTGGCAATGTCGCGCGGAACGAGGTTGCCGTAGGTCGGATAGCGTTCCTCAAGGAAATAATAGCGCTCGGCCTCCGGGATTGTGTTCGGATCTCGCGGGTCCTGCGGCTTGCGGGGAACCCACACACGGCCACCCTCGCCGCGGGCGCTCTCGCTCATCAACCGCAGCTTGTCCGTGCCCGGAATCGCCGTCGGGTGAACCTGAATGAACTCTCCGTTGCCGTACTTCGCGCCGGCCTGATGTACGCGGCTGTTCGCCCCGCCGGTGCAAATCATCGAGTTCGTGCTCTTGGCGTAGATCAGCCCGCAGCCACCCGTGGCCATCACAACGACCTCGGCCCGCAGGGCGCGAAGCTCCATCGAAAACATGTCCTGGATCACACAACCGTGGCAAACCCCGTGGTCGTCGAGGATGAGTCCAAGAAACTCCCAGAACTCGTGCTTATCCACCCGGCCTTCGCTCTCCCACCGCCGAACCTGCTCATCCAGCACATAGAGTAATTGCTGACCCGTTGTGGCGCCAGCAAACGCAGTCCGCATATAGAGCGTGCCCCCGAACCGCCGCCGGTCCAGATGCCCTTCGGTGGTGCGGTTGAACGGAACCCCCAGGCGATCCAGAAGGTCTACGACCCGTGGACCCCAGTCCGCCATTTCCTTCACGGGCGGCTGATTGTTCAGGAAATCTCCGCCATAGACCGTGTCGTCCAAGTGCATCCACTCGCTGTCGCCCAACTCGCGAGCCTGACGGCTCACGCTGTTGATGCCGCCTTGGGCGCACACGCTGTGCGAGCGCTTGACCGGCGACATGCTGACGAGATCGACATGGAGGCCCGTTTCCGCGAGCTTCATCGTGGCCGACAGGCCCGCCAACCCGCCGCCGATCACAACAACCTTCTGTCTTGTCATGAGCCTGACCGTTTTCCTCCGAGTGATCGAGAATCAGTCCGCCGTCTCGCCCTGCGCCACCACGGGCGCCGCCTGTTCCCTCGGCCCCGCCACATTGCGCCCGGCCTGCGCAAACGCCGCCAGCGATGCGTGTCCCCAGATGAGCAGCACGACGGCCAGACCGATGGCCGCGTAGCCGACGCGACGCTGGGCCCGTTCGCCCACGGTGATTCCCCAAGTGATGCAGAACGTCCATATCCCATTGCAAAAGTGAAACACCGTCGCCCACAGACCGACGATGTACATCGCGAACGTCACCACCATCGGGACCTCGATGCCGAACGGGTGCCAATGGTTCAGGCCGTTCATGGTGATCGTGAACGGATCGTCGCTCCCGATGAACTCCGGCCCCCACCCCACCCAGTGGGCAAAGCGGAACTTGAACAGGTGAACGAGGATAAACAGCAGCGCGATGATGCCCGTGACCCGCTGGAGCGTGTATCGCCAGTTGGCCCCGTAGCGATACGCCCGGGTGTTCGGTTCTGACGACAGCGCGATCTTGACGCCATAGAGGGCGTGGAACGCCAACGGGGCGAAGATGAACAGCACCTCCACGATCGGCAGATAGGGCAGCCCGTGTAGCCAGTGCACGTCCTCGTTGAAGGCCTCTCGACCGCCGCTGAACCAGCCGAACCAGCCGAAGGCCCGTGAATTGGTCAAGAGATGCTCGATCAGAAAAACCCCGACCGGCACGATGCCGCTCAACGAGTGCAGCCGCCGCATCAGAAAATGGTGTCTCTCGTCCAACGTCAACGGGTTCGAATTCGCGTTTTCCAAGGTCATTTACCCTCGGTGAGAACCATGGTTCCGGGGCATCGCCCCGACTTCGCGAGCGTAAGCTGTCGCCGGAGCGTCGTCAACCGGACGTTCTTTCGGGGGTGCATCGGAGGGAGCTGTCCGGTATAATGGCAATCATAAACCAGACCATGATTCCGGGAGGGTCCGATCCATGTCGAGAGACGCACGTGCCGTGATTTCAAAGACCGTTCTTGCGACCGCCCTGGCGCTGCTGGCGTCACGGTCACCCGCGCCGGCCAACGCCGCCGACGTCTCGGTCAAACCCGGCGACAAGATCATCCGTGTCGACGTCACCACCCCCGCCGAACTTCAGCAACTGCTCGACCTCGACCTGGATATCTGGTCGCACGAGTTCGGCGTGGGTCCGATCGACGTACACGTCTCAACCGCCGAGCGTCAGGCGATCGAGGCCCGCGGACTCGCCTACACCGTCCTGGACGACAACCTCGTGGCGACGCTCCAAGCCTCCCAGACTCCGCAGCCGCGCGGGCTTGGGTTCTTTCTCGACTACCATTCCTATGACCAGATCGTCGTGGAGTTGAACAACCTCGCAAGCACGCGCCCCGACCTGGCATCGGTTTCGACGATCGGTCCGTCGGTCGAGGGCCGAGACCTGTGGGTGATCCACATCACCGGTCCGGGCACCGGCCCCAAGCCCGCCGTCTTCTACCACGGCCTGCAGCACGCCCGGGAGTGGATCACCGGCCCCATGGTCATGTACCTGGCCGATCACCTGATCAATCAATACGACCTCGATCCCTGCGTCCGCGACCTCGTCGATAACACCGACATCTATCTCGCTCCCGTCGTCAATCCGGACGGCTATTCCTACACCTGGACCGACCAGCGCCTCTGGCGAAAGAACCGGCGACTCAACGCCGACGCGACCTACGGCGTTGACCTGAACCGCAACTGGGCCTACGACTGGGGCGGCGGTGGTTCCAGCGGCACGCCCAGCAGCGAAATCTATCGGGGAACCATGCCGTTCAGCGAGCCGGAGACCACCGCACTGAGCAGTTTCATCGCCGCCAATCCGAGCATCCGAGCCTACATGGACTATCACAGCTATTCGCAGTTGATCCTCTGGCCGTTCGGAAGCCAGTGCATCGAGCCTTCAGAGCCGGACGCCACCACCTTCTGGGCCCTCGGCAACGCCATGCAGGCCGACATCCAAGCGGTCCACGGCCAGTTCTATCTGCCCGGTCCCGTCTGCCTGACCCTCTATCAGGCGAGCGGCAATTCCATTGATTGGGTCTACGGAGATCAGGGCCGGATCGGCTTCACCATCGAGCTCCGCCCGACCGGCTCGCCCGGCTTCCTCCTGCCCCCGGCGGAGATCCTGCCGACCTGCGAGGAAAACCTGCCCGCCATCCTCCGTCTGACGCGCTGGGCGTCGTCCGACATCCTCATCGACCTGCCCCAAGGGGTCCCGACGCTGCTGAATGCGGCCGCGCCAACCGTCTTCCCCGTCACGATCCAGGCGTCGTGGGGCAACTACGCCCCCGGAACCGCCCTGTTGCACTATCGCTTCGATTCGGCCGCCGCCTTTTCAACGGTGCCCCTGACGATGGTGATCGGCGGCACGTTCACTGCCTCGCTGCCGCCGGGACCCTGCGGGGCCACGGCGGAGTTCTATCTGACGGCCGCAAGCGATTCGGGATTCGTGGCGACCAACCCGTGTGCCGCCCCCGCCAGCGTCTACTCCGCGCCGATCACCGACATCTCCTATGTGTTGCAGGACAACTTCGAAACCGACCAGGGCTGGACGACCACGGTCGAACAGGCCACCAGCGGCGCCTGGCAGCGCGGCGTGCCGGTCAATGATCCGGCCTGGGCCTATGGTCCGACCGCCGACGGCGACGGAAGCGGAAGCTGCTTCCTGACCGAGAATGCTCCCGGCAACACCGACGTGGACAACGGCGTCGTCCGCCTCATCTCCCCGTCGATCGACATGACCGCCGGCAACATCGCCGTCTCATACGACTACTTTCTCCGCCTGACCAACCAGGACGGGAGCGACCGGCTTCTGGTGGACATCAACACCAACGACGGCGTCGGCTTCTGGATCGAGATCGCTCGCCACGATACCGACGGCGGTCTCACCTGGCGGCACCACGTGATCGATCAGGCAGCCCTCGATGCTGCCGGCGTGACGCTCACCAGCGCGACCCGGATTCGCTTTTCCGCCAACGATGCCGACCCCCAAAGCATCGTCGAAGCCGGAATCGACGGCTTCCGCGTAGTCTCCGTCGGGTGCGCCAACCCGGTCTGTGCGGGACTGCCCGGTGACCTGAGCGGTGATGGCGCCGTCAATGGACAGGACATCACGCCGTTTCTCGACGCCTTCCTCAACAGCCCGTTCTACGACCCCTGCGGCGACCTCGCCCCGCCGTCGGGCAACGTACTCGACCAGTCAGACCTGACGGCCTTCGTCAACCTGCTCCTCAGCGTGTAGCCCACTGGCCACGCTCCCGACGAATGATCGATCCGCACCGTGTGCCGCTGGCCGCTCTCCACGGAACACCGACCGTTTCCTGGCCGGCTCAGGCCCGACTGGGGCCTCCGCGCACACGTCCAGACCGAGTATTGGCGCATGATGTTGGAATGAACGCGCCCGAGACGCACCCGGCGATTCGAGGTGAAATGGGATCAGGCACCGGTGGCGCAGCAGGACGCCGCCAGCCGAAGTTGAATCAGCGATCGGATGGAGTTCCGTCCGAACCGGACGCGGAGTCGCGCCTTATCGACGTTCGCCATGAATGAGATTGCCGTCGACGTCAAAGACCGCCCAGACGACCTGGTTCACGTTCGGATTGGCGTTGTCCGCGCGGTCGAGCACCGTGATCAGTAGCGTGCCACCGGCGGGATACTGGAAGGGCTGAATCTCGTTGTCATTGACATTGGGGTTTCCCAGTCGCCATTCGGGAGCCGTCCCGGCGTTGGCATTGCAGACGGTGTCCTGCGTCCGCGAAGCATTGATGGAGGCGATCGGAGTGCTCGCACTGTCGGCGTAGACAAATCCTCGCTGTGTACACAGGCTGTTCCCGGAACAGATGAAGATCGGGTCCTCGTCGCCGAGAACGATCAGTTCCGGTAGAGGAAGCAGACTATTGCCATTGAGCGGCGGCTGGGCGATGGGAGGAATGTCGTTCGTGCCTCCGCCGGTGTTTTGAGCGATCGTATCCGTCAGCCGAAGCGTCAACAGGCGCGTGCCGCCGAGCAGTTGAACCATGTCACAACCGATGGTGGCCCCGTTTCCGGCATCAAGGACGGTTTCACGGTAGCCCGCATTGAAGTAGTTCGACAGTTCGTCATCACAGACGAAACCGCCCAGCCCGGCCGAAGCCACGAGGGTCATCGACATGCGGGCAAATTGCTGGGCTTCATTCAAAACAGCGATACGAATGCCCCGGCGGTTTGCATCCAGGTCACACACCGTCTGAATATCTCCGTTCTGCGTGGTCGGGGCTGTGCCACCGCCGAGTCCCCGTCCGATCAGATTGTTGGCGAACTGAAGGCTGACCAGCGGGCTGACGCTGCCGCAACCGATGAAGACTGCAGCAGCGATGGCCGCGAGCCAGATGATTCCGGTCGAATTCAGAACTTGTCGACAACGCGAATGCATTACTCTTTCCTCCATCGGGGTGGTCGGTCCAGTTGACGGGCGTGGATGCCCTCTCGTCCTGGCAGGCGCGACTCGACCTCGCTCCACGGCGTCCGCGGGGCCATCATCCCCATTCAGACACCTTCCCCCGGGGAACGGTCGGTTCACGTACGGTGCCGGCCGTGCATGGCCGGTATCGCCTGATTCTACACCGTCGCCAGATGCGAAACAAGGGCGCCGCGCCGGAGCGCCGCCACATCGCCGCCGAATATCGGGCCTGAGGCACGCCTGGCCGCTCCGTGCTGATTCGGACCGCTCCAATCGTTGCGGCACGTTGCCGGTGCTCGTATTATGGAAGCGCACACATTAGGGAGAGGCGACGTGGCTGCACGCTACCTCGGATGGCCGAATCGCATCACGATTGCTCGCCTGCTGCTCGTGGGGCCGTTTTTCGTCTGCCTGCTCAACCTCAACGCACCGGGCAGGGCCGGACTCCGCTGGCTCTCGCTCGGCGTGTTCGCGCTCATGGCCGTCAGTGACATGCTCGATGGGTTCCTCGCCCGCAGGCTCAGCGACGAGTCTCCGCTCGGCCGATTCCTGGATCCCGTGGCCGACAAGGTACTGATCACGGTGGCGATGCTGTTCTTCGGCATCGCCGGCATTCGTGATCCCAGCCTCATCCGTCCACCCGTGCTGCTCCCGGATTGGGCGGTCGTGGCCGCGATCGGCAAGGACCTCGTGGTGTGCCTCGGATTCGCCGTCGTCTACCTCGCCACCGGACGGGTGTTTATCGAACCGCGACGTTTGGGTAAACTATGTACGACGATGCAGTTGACACTGGTCCTGGCCATCCTGTTGGCCTTCGACCTTCCAAGCTGGCTCGCCGATCTGCCGAGGTGGCTGTGGACCCTCGCTTCCGGCGTCGCGATCTTGGCCACCCTTGACTACATCGTCCTCGGCGTCCGGTTTGTAGCGACCGTCGCTCCGTCGGCCGGCAAGAGCCCGCGAGATCCCTGATATGGCATCCGAGCCTGGCATCATTCCGTTCTGCACCGTTCCGGAGGTCCTGGAAGATCTCCGTGACGGTCGTTTCGTCATCCTCGTCGATGACGAGGACCGTGAAAACGAAGGAGATCTTGTCTGCGCGGCGGAATGTGTCACGCCCGAAATGATCAACTTCATGATCCGGGAGGCCGCGGGCAAGCTCTGCCTCGCCCTCACGCCTGAGACCTGCGAGAAACTCCATTTGGCTCCCCAGACGGCCGTGAACACGGCCGAACACGGTACGGCCTTCACCGTCTCCGTCGACGCCGCCCCGGGATTCGGCGTGACCACCGGCGTCAGCGCTGCCGACCGCTGCAGCACGATCCATCGATGCATCGCGGACGATGCCACGCCCGGCGACCTCCGCCGCCCGGGCCACATCAGCCCCCTCAACGGCAAGTCCGGCGGCGTGCTCGTGCGAGCCGGCCACACCGAGGCGGCGATCGATCTCGCTCGCCTCGCCGGTCTGAAGCCGGCGGGTGTCATCATTGAAATACTGAAGAAGAACGGCGAGATCGCCCGCCTACCCGACCTGATGGACTTCGCGGACCGACATGGTCTGAAAATCTGCTCGATCGCCAGGCTCATCGAATACCGCCTCCAGCGAGAGCAATCCGTCCTGCGGATCGAGTCCATCCCCCTGACCAATCGCTTCGGTGAGTGGACGCTCCACGGCTACAAGTCCATCCTCGACAGCGAACTTCACCTCGCCCTCTGTATGGGCGAGATCGGCCGCCCCGACCCGGACGGGGTCGTCCGCGGACCCGAGCAAGCGGTCCTCGTGCGCGTACACTCTCAGTGCCTGACCGGAGACGTCTTCGGGTCGCGCCGTTGCGACTGTGGCGAGCAGTTGGACCAGGCCATGCGTATCATCAGCGAGGCGGGTGACGGTGTTATCGTGTACCTGCGCCAGGAGGGTCGCGGCATCGGACTGACGAATAAGCTGCACGCCTACCGGCTCCAGGACGAGGGACTCGACACCGTCGAGGCCAATGAGCGACTCGGCCTGCCCGCCGACAAGCGCGACTACGGCATCGGGGCCCAGATTCTCCGCGACCTCGGCGTGCGGCGAATCCGCATCCTGACCAACAACCCGAAGAAAGTCAGCCGTCTCCAGGTCTACGGTCTCGACGTGGTCGAGCAGCGACCCATCCAGATCAAGCCGAACCCGAGCAATCGGCGATACCTCGAAACGAAACGCCGAAAGTTCGGACACATGCTTGAGTTGTAAATGGCCATCCATGTCAGTCGACCGACCCACCACCGGCCAGACGCCTCCCTTGATCTCACGCTCCGCCAGCGACGGCGATCGCCCGATCAAGGTCGGACGCCCTTCCGGGACCGGCCCGCTGTCTGCCCTCTTGCCGACCGTGTCGCGCAGCCTCTCCGACTCCCACCCAGTCCCCTCACACCGCGTTCGCCAAACCTGTCTGACGCCCTTCGATCTCCTCTATGCGCCCGACGTTGCCATGTGGGTTCCGTCGGCCGCCGAGCTCGCTTTTCTGGCGCCGGGGACCGCGTGGCCCCTCACGGCGCGCAAGGTGGCCGCATGGGGACGGCATCGCGAAGCTCGCTATCTCTTCTGGATTGGCGGAGACAACGCTCCGGCCGGCTACGCGGAACTGGATTTCATGCCCGGCCGCCGCGACCAGATGTGGATCGGTCATGTGGTCGTTGCCCCGGCTCGACGCGGCCGCTCGTACGGATTCGCGTTCATCGAGACGCTCTTCAAGCTGGCGTTTGATATACGCGGCGTCTCGGCCGTGCTCTTGGTCGTCCTACCCGACAATGACGCCGCGATTCGCTGCTACCGACGTGCCGGCATGACGGACATGGGCTTCGAGCGGAAGTTCTTCCGATCCACCGGTCAAAGCTGTTCATTCCTTCGAATGGGTATCGACAAGAATCACTATCTCAAGTGTGTTCGGCGCGGCCGGCTGTCCGGTCGGTGTCTTCCGATCCGCCCGCAGGCGTCCGACGTGTGGTAGGTCCGGTCGGCCCGTCACCGTGCGCCCTCGTTCTCTCATTGATCGAAACGAAGAATGTGGTTGTGGATCGCCGGACCATCGACCTGCTCGGCGGTCACGCGCACGGACTCGCCCCGGAGATCACCGGCATGGGCAATGTCGAACTCCCGGATCGCCGATTGTCCCGGCGGAAGATCGGCCACCAACTGGGTGTCGCGTGGACGTCGAGGCGCGATGACATAGGCCCGCAGGCGCATGTTGTGCGAACTGACGTTGCTGATCCGCTGTACGATGTGAAGACCATCACCCTCCACATTCGCCAGAACCTGCACGTCCAGTTCCGGGCTATCCACTCGCAGCGCGGCGCCGAGCGTCAATTCGATCACCGGATCACCGTCGATCATCATGTGGCCGAGCAGTCGATATTGCCCAATCGCGTAGTTCGTCGGAATCTCAAATGTCACCACCGCACTGAGCGACCGGCCCGGTTCGAGGTCGACCGCCAGCCGTTTCGGTCGAATCCGACATCCCGGGGGCGGTTCCAAGTGGAGCGTTCCGTGTAATCGGACCTGGCGCGTATTCCTTAGCAGGAGGGTGCGGTGTTGCTGCCCGACCCTCGGTGGCAGCGCCGATTCATCCAGCGCAAAGCCGGCCTGCATCTCCACTCTCCAAGGCACCACCGGCGTCAGGATTGTCGGCATCGTGTCCAACTCGAACGCCCACGTCCCTCCCGCGCGCTGGACCGGAGACGTCTTGCCTAGGCCGATCCGCCGAACATTCGGCCCCAGCACCGATGTGACCCGCCGCGGTGCCGATTCCTCGCCGTCGGTCCAGGCAACGAGCGTCCCCTGCCCCGCCCGCGGCGCACTGAACAGATACGCCGTGACATCGTGGTCAAGCCACACAGGCGTGATCCGGCTCAGGCCGTCCAGGGACTGCGCCAGTAATCGAAAGACCGCGAACTCGTCATGCGGCCTGGGATCCCCGTCAACGGAAGCCCCGTTGCTCCACGGCTGATGAATGAACACCGTCTCAGCACCCGCAGCGCGCGCGGCGACGATCCGGCGGGCGAATTCCGACAGACGCGTCTCTCGAACATAACGTTGTGGATCCAGGCGATCCACAACAGCCCATCGACGGATCGTTCCGCTCGGCGCTACGGACGAGAACATGTCCGCGATCCGCTGCGACGGAATCTTCGCCGGAATCGTGATCGAGAACGTGTCGGCCGGCAATTGATCGGCACGGTGGGACTGCTCCAACGATGTAGGCACGGCCAGATTCGGCGAACGGACCAGTGGTGAGACCTCTGCCCGAACATTGCGCAGCGCGGAGGCGAGCTGCCTCTCGTCTTCGTGATCCGATCGTCCGTCGGCACCGACCTGCCACGTTCGGATACGCGAACCGTAACGCGCAATCAACAATCCCAGATAAGGCGTCCATCCTGTGGGATTCGACGTCAGGATATCGAGAAGGGACCGCGACCCCGGCGCGTGCGCCTCGGCGAGTGATGGCGGTGGACGTTCAAGCACGGCCACCAACTCCCGGCCGTCCGTCGACAACGCCGCCAGCAGATCATCTCCCAGGGGATCGCCATTGACGATCATTTCGTCAGTCGTTCCCGAGTGCCAGACGGGTACCTTCGCCGCGCCCGACGCCAACAATTGCACCAATCGCTTTGTGACGGCAACGTGCCGCCATGCGGAAGCATCGAGGATCACACCGAACGCATGACCCACTCCGGAAGCCGTTTTCGACATGCCCGCAAGTCGCACGAACGTCTGATGCCGGGACATCAGTTCGCGAGCGCCCGCGCGAACCACCAGCCGGGCTTCGTATCTCCCCGGCCCCAGACCCGAAGCGCGAAACACCGCCGCATCACCGTTTCGTGCGACGATCGGCACGTCATACACCAGGACGGCATAGCCCCGTTCGTCGACCACGCTAAGAGACGCTGTCAGACCGAGCCCATCCGCGTCTCCCACCCGTGCCGACAGATCGATCGTCTCCTGACCCGTAAACACGTTGCCCGGTTCACCCACACCGGGCGTCGTCACCCGAAGCCGGGCGTCCGGCAATCGCAGCACCGTCATGGCGTCGAACCACGCAGCTCCATCGACATCCTGCAGATGGATCGGCCGCGGATCGTCCGGCGAAGCAGACGGCGGCGGATCCTGTTCCACCATGCAGGTCAGGCCGATCCAGCGTGCCTGCTCGAACCTGCCCGAAAGCACCACTTCGACCTGAGTCCAGCCTTCATCCGTGCCAAAGCCGCGTACCGGCCGGCTGCGCTGTTCGCTCGCCTCGATCTTCCGCAGCGCATGATCGTAGAAGAACGCCGTCACATACGCCCGGGCGTGTCGCAGCCGGAAAGGCCGTATCCGTGCGGTAATACGATAGCGGCTCTGCGGATAGACGCTGATATCCTTCGCGCGATAGCGCGCTCCGACGCTGCCTCGATCGAACGACAGATGAAACGAGGGAGGCGCCGGGCTACCGACGGCTCGATCGAACGCCGGTTCGTTGTGGCGAAAAAAACCGGTCCGATTCAAGATCGGACGCCAGTTCATCGGCACACTCGAGTAGTTGCCGAGCGGTGTTTCATCAAAGTCAAACTGCTTGACGACGCGTCGCCGGACCGTAGCCGTAACAAGACCGCTCGAATCGGGGGACACTCCGACCGGCTGCGCCGACGCTGCTCCCACGATCAACAGTACAACCAGCATGGATACGCCATGTCTCATCGATGTGTGCTCGCGCAGGATTCCCAAGACCAAAGACGTCACGACACTGCATCGGCCAACGCCCTAACGGTCTCTCCGTTTATCGGGAGGCTGAAACGGGCGATTTACGTGTCCCTGCCCCCCGAGTCGCAGCGTGGGTCGCGAACCGCGCAAGAGATGCACCGCCGCTCGCAAACCCCGCGGCATTTAGGTCCGATAGCCGTGATCAACCCGCGAACACCGTCTCTCTTGGCATCCTGCAGGTCGGGACTCCGATAACACTCACAGGTATGATCGAATCGACGCACCCGTCTTCCACAATGCCGAGATGCGCAGCCAAGAGGCCCGCCGCCGAGTTCGGTCTCGATTTCAATGGGAGCAAGGCATGATGAAGAATCGTTGGTTTCGCTGGCATCGCAAGATCAAGCTTCTGTGTGCCACCGCCCTGACCGCGACCGTTTTTTCCGGGGGATGCCTGGATTCGGACATCGCCAAGCGCTTCCGCCAAGCCTATGTCCCCGGGCTTAGCGAGGGACTGTCGATGGCGGTCCTCCAGCCCGGCAATGCCGAAGCCGGTCTCCGCCGTGCTTGGGCCGCGCTGAACGAAGGGATCGCCGCGGCCTTCCAGCTCCGGACCTCGCCCACAACGGGTTCCAGCTCACGCTCCGGCTCGCCCTGACGCCGGCGGATCGATATCATGCCCCTCGGTGCCTGCGACGCCGAAGTAACACTCAATCGCGCCGCGGAACTATCGAGGACGGACTATGCCCGCGCATCCGGTCGACCTGGGGCCGTTTCAGATCGGCGCCGACAGCGGCTTCTGCCTGATCGGCGGGCCGTGTGTGATCGAATCCACCGATCACTGCCTGATGGTCGCCGACCGCGCCGGAGATATATGTCGACGCTTGGGAATCCATTACGTTTTCAAGGCCAGCTTCGACAAGGCCAACCGCACGAGCGCCGCGGCCTTCCGCGGACCCGGTCTCGACGACGGCCTGAGAACGCTTGCAACAGTCAAGGAGAAAACCGGCCTTCCCATCCTGACCGACGTCCATCTGCCCGAGCAGGCCGCGCCCTCTGGTGAGGTCTGCGACGTCCTGCAAATCCCCGCATTCCTCTGTCGCCAAACCGACCTTCTCGCTGCCGCCGCACGAACGACCCGGACCGTCAACATCAAGAAGGGCCAGTTCATGTCGCCGGAGCAGATGCGTCAGGCCGTGAACAAGATTCGCGACGCCGGAAACGATCGTGTCCTCCTCACCGAACGCGGCACCTTTTTTGGCTATGGCCGGCTCGTCAACGACTTCACGGCTATTCCCGAGATGCAGGCGTTCGCCCCCGTGGTCTTCGACGCCACACACTCCTGTCAGGTGCCCGGGGGGCGCGGACACGAATCCGGCGGCTCGCGCCAGTTCGTTCCCACGCTCGCCCGCGCCGGCGTCGCAGCCGGCGCAGATGCTCTTTTCCTCGAAATCCACGATCGCCCCGATCAGGCCCGCTCCGACCCCGCCACCGTCTACCCCCTCGACCGCCTCGAGGCCCTGCTCCGCCAATGCCTGAGCATCCGCCACATCCTCGGCTAACTCCGATCGGCATGCTCCACCAGAGCACGGGCACATGATTGGATATTGGACGGACCTGCCCGCATTGCGGCGCGCGGCACTGGCGGACGATCCGAGCGGGCGTCAGATGGCAGGCTCGCCGGTCAGGACCCACAGCAGCAATCGTCCCAGCGGTGCGAAAGTCGTCACCAAGGGACCATACAGATACATCGCCACGAACGCGCCGAGGGCCAGCCACGGGCCGAACGGAATGGCCCGGTTCGCCTTGTGAAAGATCGTGGCCAGCACGCCGACGAGAGCCAGCAGCGCGGCAAGGAAGAAACCGAACACGACCAACCAGAAACCGCCGACCGCGCCGATCGCGGCCAGAATGTAGATGTCTCCGCTGCCGAACGCCTCCTTGCCGAAAGACAGCGTCCCGAGTATCCGAACGGCCCAGCCCAACCCCGCTGCGAACACCAGGCCGGAGATTGAAACGATCGGGCCGACCATGTAAGGGGTAGCGGAGCCGAGCCAGGCGTTCCATGTCTGGGCGGCGCTGCCGCCATGACGCAGATAGGTCAGTGCGGCGATGCCGACGAGCAGCGCCGGGAGAACACCGGCCAACTCACGCCATGCGGTCGCTCGGGCACCGTGGCGTTCGGACTCGATGTCTTCCACGATCTGCTCGTCGGCTTCGCGGTGGACCATCGATGCAAGAATCAACGCGAAAAAGAACAACAACCCGGCAACGAACCCGCGTTGCCCCACAGGCGACAGCGGCATGGCGGCCCCACGGTTCGGCGCGAGAACTTGCCACGCGGCCAGCGCGCCGAGCACGCCGAGCATCGCCAGGACCGGAAGCGGGCGAAAACGAGACTCGTCGTCTGTCCGCAGGGGTGTCACTGTGTCGTCATATGTCTGGATTCCGGAAACGTCCGCCGCGACGGGCACGATCTCCCCAGACTGTCGAGCATGAGATCGGACGCGCGACGCGATCAGGGCCGTCAGCCCCCAGGCGATTCCCATGGCCACGCCGACCAGACACAGCGCCGGTGGGACAGCAACGCCGAACGCCTCCGCGTCTGCGGCCGATGCCTCGCCGGTACCCCACCACGCGACGGTATGGCAGGCCACACCCATCGCCATCGTGAAAAAGGTAACGCGGATGTCAATGGTGTAGGACTCGATGTCCATCGCTGCATTGGCGAGAAGCCCCGAGAAGAGCACGCCATAAGCAACCGCGATCGGCCATCCGATCGCCAGCGACGGAGCTGCACCGGCCACCGGCGGCGGGGTTCCGCCCACGAACAGCGCGTCCCACGTCATCACAAACAACAGCGATGTCAGACACTCGATCAGCGGATACAGCGACGAGATGGCCGTGCCGCAATCGCGACAGCGGCCGCGCAGCCACAACCAGCCGAAGATCGGGACATTGTCATACGGCCGAATACGATGTTTGCAATGTGGGCAGAAGGACCAACGCGGCCGCATGACCGAGAGGTCGCGCGGCAGGCGAAAGATCACCACGTTCAGGAAGCTGCCGACGATCCCCCCGAGAATCGCCATGGGAACCACTAGAAACCTTGCGCCATCCACAACATCGGCTTCCATGTTCCTCAATCGCTCGCTGGGCGCAGGCCCACTCGCCCGCGCGGATCCGGTGCTTGCTACGCCATCCGCTTTCGGAAGCCAATTACGCGGTCACGCGTCGGGCTCGCGTCAGCCCGCCGGGAACGACCCTTCAGTCGTAAAACGAGTCTTTTGCCCGAAACCACAGTCCGATCGCCTGCGCGATCTGTTCGGGCGACGACGAAGCGGTATCCACGACATGGAGGGCGGTCTCACGATAGGCAGGCTCGCGCGCGGCCAGAAGCGACTCCACTTCCGCCAGGCCGCCGGCCGGCGTCAGATCAGGCCGACTGCGCTCCGTGGACGGATCCTGTCTGATGCGCGCCCACAGCACGACCGCGGGCGCCCTCAGCCAGACCACCCGGCCGAGACGCGTGACCATCCGGCGGGCTTCGGGATCGTCCACCGCCCCCCCCCCCAACGCAATGACGCGGCGTTTGCACTTTGCAAACGAGTCAATCGCTTTACGCTCACGCTGTCGAAACCCCGCCTCTCCCTCGGTGTCGAAGATCTGCCGGATGGACCGTTGCGCCGACCGAACAATCTCGGAATCCAAGTCCACGAACCGGAAGCCGAGTTGTTTCGCCAGGCATCGCCCCACGGTCGTCTTGCCGCTTCCCCGGTATCCCACGAGGATCAGGTTCACGACTGTTGCCTGTGCTCGAACCGGGCAACCGCACCGGCGGCGACGTCGATCTCGATCTCCGCGCAGTGAAGCATGGCTGATTCCTGCCCGACGTTGATAGCCAGCGTTTTCCCGAAGCACTCCTGGACCCGCTCGCTGACACGGGGCGACTCATGAACGTGCCCGTGCAGGGATAGCAGAGGCTGGAGCCGTTCAATGGCGTGGCGAACCGCCCGCGACCCCCGCGGCATGCGATCGTAGGTGCAGTCGAGGTCGCAGTCGCTCGGGGGTGCGTGAGCGACGAACACCCAGGGATCCGGCGGCGCCGCCATCTCGGCCAAATCGTCAGCGATCGCGACCTCGTTCTCAAACAACGTGGCCGCGCCGTGTGTGCCCACGCGGGAAAAGCGGCTATTCCACCGTGCGCCCCCGAGCAGCGGCGGCCGGTCACCCGGCTCGTCGAGTCGCTCGAAATCCTTGACGTACCAGGATGTGGGCGGCGTATACGGATATCCCAGAAAGTGAACCCCTCCCACCGCTGTCGGGCGCTTGTGGTCCAGGATCGACAAGACGCCCTCTTCAGCAAGCGCCTCCATGGCCGGCACGCTGCTGCCCCAGTCGTGGTTGCCAAAAATGAACAGGACTTCGGCCTGTCCCGACGCCTCCTTGAGGCGAAGGATCGCGGACCTGAAATGCTCCGTTACGAAATGAGGCTGCATACGACCCATTTGCTCCGGCACAAGGGCCGAATCATCGGGGAGCATGTCGCCTCCGAGGACGATGGCGTCGGGGCACAATTCTCCCGCGACAGCGTTCAGCCGCTGATATTGCACCTCGTCGCCGTGCAAATCCGAACAGTACAGGAGTTTCATTGTCCGACCAACCGAAGCCGTGTCATCTCGGTTCATCTCACGAAGCCATTTTCCCAATACGCGGCCATCTTGAAGCCAACAGCGGCTGCGGTCAATGCATCTTGGACCGGCGGAGACGGGCCTGCAATGCCTGGAGCCGATCGACGGCGGAAAGGCCGGTGCCACAGCCACCCTGATTATGCCGACGGCAACACGCCGATCGCGCGTTCGGCCGCCTCGCGCATCACGCCGGGGCTCGCCACATCTCCCGTCCAGACACGAGATTGCTCTTCGGCCTGCCGGATGAACATGGACAGCCCGTCGATCACATGGCAGCGCCGCCGGGAGGCATCTCGCAAGAGCCGCGTTCGCAAGGGATTATACACAGTGTCAAAGACGGTGCACCCTTCGGGCACCGAATCCGCGGGAAGCGGTGACTCCTCCGTATTCGGCCACATCCCCACCGTCGTACAATTCACCAGCAGTTGGGCACGGGTCTGATGCCTGGCATCCCACGCCCTTGCTTCGCAGCCCATGGTCCGGGCCAGGTTGGCCGCCTTCTCCACAGTGCGGTTATACACCGTAACCCGCGCCCCGGCGTCGGTCAGACCCGCCACGATCGCCCTGGCCACACCGCCCGCACCGAGTATTGCCACCCGCAGCCCACCTAAGCTAGTTTCCTCCGACAGTCCCAACGCCTCACGAACCGCCGCGAGGGCCGCCGCGCAGTCCGTATTGCTGCCGTGTAACTTCCCGTCGGCAAGCCAGATCGTGTTGACAGCCCCGATCCGTTCCGCCGTCGCATCAGCAAAGCCGCCCTGCTCGTGAATGAATGCCAGGGCGTGTTCCTTGTGCGGCGTCGTGACGCTCACGCCACACAGATCAAGCCACGGCCGCGCGAGCCACTCGACCATGAACGCCTTGAACGATTCGTAGCCGGGTGCAACGGGCATCGGCAGATACACCGCGTTGAGACCCGCTTCCGCCAGCACCGCGTTGTGGACCGCCGGGCTGAGCGAATGAGCGACCGGATCACCGATCAAACCATAGATTCGCGTCTCATGGTTGATCGCATCCCACCGATACCGCGTCTTCATTTCCGCAACGCTGATCTGCCCCGGAGCCGTCTCTCGACCTTCGGCAGCACTGGCGAACGTCGCGAACGCCCCGAACTTCTTCGCCAGGATGCGCGACATCAGTCCGCACGCGCCCATGCAAATGACAATCGCGGCACGCGGGCTCTCCCGCATCAGCTCGAACGCCTCGAAGTTATCGCGGACCGATCGGGCGCGCCACGCGAGCTTGGGCACGCTACATGCTGGCTCATCAAGCATAGCCACAATTTCTGCCTGAAGCGTCGGAGGGCGCGATTGAGGATCATGGCGAGAGAGGATGAGCCTTCGCCCACCGGGCGCGGACGGCGCGTTTCCATCGGCCGAGGAGCTGATATCCGCGGCCTGCGGCACGCCGACGATGTCGTGATGAAGCTGCGACGACGATCGCCATGCGGCCAGTTCCAAGTCGACGTAATGGCCGACCGACCTCAGCGCGTTCAAATGCTCGGCTCGCTCCGACTCGGTACCACGAAACGCGCCGCCTTCGTTCGACGAACGGATCGTCAGAATGATCCCTACCGCTTCCGGCAACGATTCACACAGCCGACGGATGTCGGCGTCGCTCACCCCGGCGCACAGGTCTACGCGAAGTTCGATCAGTTCGGCGCCGCCGGCAACGGCGGACTCGGCGTCGGAGCGAAGCGATTTGATCGAATCGCCCTGGATCGAAACCGCCAGCCACGTCACAAGTGCGATCCTCCGTACGAGCGCCGCGGCTCGAAGCCCGGCCTACCAGATCTGGACCTCGGGTACGAGATTGACGCCCTGGGTCTCCGCAACGCCTCGCTGCATGAGTCCGATCAATTCGATGACGTCGGCAGCGCAGCCACCCGGATCAGCGACGATGAAATTGGCGTGGCGCTCCGACACCATGGCACTGCCATGACGCAACCCCTTCAGGCCGGCGTGGTCCAGGAGTTCGCCGGCCGACCGACCGCTCGGATTTCGAAATATACAACCCGCGCTCGGCGCACCCAGCGGCGGCTGCGTGCTCTGCTTGTAGTTCCAGATTTCGTCGTATCGCTTCCGCAACACGGCCGGATCGGTCTCCCGAAGCGCGAACTCGACGGCGACCACAAGGTCCTGCCCCAGGTCGCACGATCGGTACCCGAACGCCAGTTCCTCACGTCGACGCTCGCCGATCCGCCCGTCCGAACCCATCACCCGCACGCTTCGCACGGCCGTCTCAATCTCGCCAAAACGTCCCCCACAGTTCATGCGGATCGCCCCCCCCACACTCGCAGGGATGCCGGCAACCTGCTCCAGCCCCGTCAGCCCGCGGCGGACACACGCCATCACGAGCCGTGTCAGGTTCACGCCGGCGCCGGCGGTCACCCCCTCCCTCTCAAACGCAGTCGTGGCAAACGCCGTGCGAACCAGCCGGATCACCACGCCACTCACGCCGACGTCCTGGATCAGTACATTCGCCCCAAGGCCCAGAAAGCGGATCGGCGTGTCCGTGTCTCGACACCGCCGGACGACGGTCGCGAGTTGCTCTTCCGTCTCCGGCTCGATCAGATACTCGGCCGGTCCGCCCAGCCTGAACCATGTGAGCGGAGCGAGCGGAACACCGCAGCGGCAGATATCACCCAAGTCGTCGAACAAGCTCATCGGCGATCTTCCAGACGTCCCCCGCGCCCATCGTCATGACGATGTCACCCGTTCGTACATGGGTCACGATGTGCTCGACAATCTGTTCGTGGCTCGGCAGATACAGCGCATCTCCACCGTTCGCACCAACGCGTTCGACCAGGTCAGAACTGCAGATCGCGTCGCACTCCTCCGCACTGTCGCGAACAAAATAGATATCCGGCACGAGAAGGTGGTCCGCCAGTCCAAAGCTTCTTGCAAAATCGCTGAGCAGAAAACGCGTGCGCGAATGCTGATGCGGCTGAAATACGATCCAGAGTCGGCGGTCGGGGTGGTGCTCGCGGACGGCCCGGATCGTCACCTGGACTTCGGTCGGATGATGACCGTAATCATCGAGCAGGAGCACGCCGCCAACCTCGCCGCGAGTCGTCAATCGCCGTTCGGCTCCGCGAAACAGTCGCAAGGCGTCAGCGATCGCCTTGGTCTCGACCCCGGCCCGGTGGGCCAGCGCCGTGGCGGCCAGCGCGTTGGTGACCTGGTGGCGACCCGGCAGGTTGTCCAGACACATGTGCGCAAACGGCCTCCCACCGTATAGGACATCAAACGCGTAGCATCCCCGTGTGCGCCTCATGTTCGACGCTCGCCATGTCGCCCGCTGCGTGCAACCGAACGTCTCAACGGCGGCCGGAACGTCCTCGGCAGCGGCGGCGACCGCACGATCCTCGCCGTTCGCGACGATTAACCCGTCGGCCGAGACGAGCGACGAAAAAGCCTTAAACGCCTCGATGATGGCATCGAGACCGCTGAAGCAGTCGAGGTGGTCTTCCTCGATGTTGAGAATCGCAGCGGATTGGGGTCGAAGACTGAGGAAGGAGCGGTCGTATTCGCACGCCTCGGCCACAAAATGCGGTCCGTCCCCCACACCGGCGCCGCCGCCGAGCTGCTTGACCTCCGCACCCACCACGAACGTCGGGTCCATCTTGGCGTGTCGCAGGATGAAGGCCAGCATGGCCGTGGTCGTGCTCTTGCCGTGGGTACCCGCCACGGCGATTCCGGTCCGCAGCCGCATCACGCGGCCAAGCATCTCGGCGTACTTCACACGCTCCACGCCTCGGCGCCCAGCCGCCAGCAATTCGGGGTTGTTCTCCCCGATGGCGGCGGAATACACGACCAGATCGCAGTCTGATGGCACGTTGATCGGCGCCTGGCCGATCCGGACGGTCGCTCCCAGCTCTTCCAAGCGGCGTAACGACGGCTGGTCGACACGGTCCGAGCCACTGACGATTGCGCCGCACCGCAGCAGCACTCCCGCGAGGCCGCTCATGCCGCACCCGCCGGCGCCGATCAGGTGAATCCGTCGGGCCGCGTACGGGCTTGACCAGTGTTGTCGCTGCTCGCGCCGGAGCCCGCGGGCCGTCAGTATCGATGGCCGGTCGACACCGGCGCCTGTCGTGGAAATGGACTGTGTCATCGCGCGCACCTCCCTGTGTCAGTCGTCCTCCATAGCCATCATCGGAAAGAAGGCCGCTATCCGTGGCGGCTATCTTAGTCCGGCGAACAGGCGTGGCAAGTAAGCCGCGTGTGCACCCACCGAACGGGGTCCGGGGCTGGGCTATGGGTTCTCCGCGTCGCCTCGGGCGAACACCTCTGCGTACTTCAGCGCCCCGGCCGTGTTGAAGAGCACGACCGAGTCGTCCGGTTTGACCCAGTCCCGCTCGCGCAGCCGTCGCAGTGCCGACAGACAGGCCCCGCCTTCGGGAGCGGCCGAGATGCCACACCGCGCGGCCAGCGTGCGAGCGTCGCGAAGCAACTCGTGATCGTCGACCGCCACGGCCGTGCCGTTTGAGGCCCGCAGACATTGCAGAATCACGAAGTCGCCGATGGCTTTCGGAACACGCAGGCCGGCGGCAACGGTCTTCGGATGATTGATGGTCACGCCAGCCGACGCGCCGCGCTCAAGAGCGGTCACGATCGGGGCGCAGCCGGTGGCTTGCGCGACGACGAACCGGGGGCGCTCCGGGCCGATCCAGCCGAGCGCTTCCATTTCGTCGAAAGCCTTGGCCATGCCGATCAGGCCGGTGCCGCCTCCGGTGGGGTAGACGATGACGTCCGGCAGGGTCCAGCCGAGTTGCTCGGCGATCTCGTAGCCAAGCGTCTTTTTCCCCTCGACGCGATAGGGCTCCTTCAGCGTCGAGACGTCGAACCAGCCCTCGGCGTCCTTTCGCTCGGCGACGATTCGTCCGCAGTCGTTGATCAGGCCGTCGACGAGCGTCACATGGGCCCCGGCCAACTCGCATTCCATTCGGTTGGCCACGGGCACGTCGCGCGGCATGAAGATGTGCGACTCCAACCCCGCCCGCGCGGCGTACGCGGCGAGGGCGCCTCCGGCGTTTCCGGCGGACGGCACGGCTAGCTTGCGCACCCCCAACAGCCGCGCCATCGATACCGCGGCGCTCATCCCGCGAGCCTTGAACGAACCGGTTGGATTCAAGGATTCATCCTTGATCCATACCTGCCGCACCCCGACGTCGCGGGCCAAGACGTCCGCGTCGAGCAGCGGCGTGCTCCCCTCGCCCAGCGTGACCGGCGTCTCGTCCGGCGGCAGCGGCAACAGTTCCCGATAGCGCCACATTCCCGGCGGCCGCGCCGACACCGCGTCCCGATCCACGGCCTGCCGCGCAGCCTCGAGGTCATACTCCACGCGCACCGGCTTGCCGCACGAGCACAGATTGATCAGTTCATCCGGACTGAAGCAGCGCCCGCAGGCCCAGCAGGCGATTTGTTGCACGAAGGCGGCATTCATGGCCGCACACTGTCGGCGCCCTCGCCCCTTTTTTCAAGCCGTCGGCGCGGCGGGAAGCTGCCGAGGTTAATCTCGGACGCAACACCGTTCTTCGAGTTATCAGACCTGTCCGCTGTCAATCTCTCGGCCGAGCCGACCGATGATATGCCATAGTGTCGGGTCTGGAGTCACCAAGCAGGGTGTGTTCGCATGGTCTCCGCCATCTCCAATTCAGGATTGCCCGTTAACCGCCTGATCGCGCTGATGGGTGGCTTGCGCGCCTCGACGGCCGGGCCGGCGACCGCCGGCCCGGCCGTCAAGCCGACCGATGCGTCCAGCGGAGCCGCCGTCGGCAAGAGCGAACTGACCGACGAAGAACGCCGGCAGGTCGAGGAGTTTCAGAAGCGCGACACCGAAGTCCGGCAGCACGAACAGGCCCACAAGGCCGCCGCCGGTCGCTTTGCCTCTGGGGCGCCCTCATTCGACTTCAAGACCGGTCCCGATGGAAAGCAGTACGCCGTCGGCGGCGAGGTTCAGATCGATACGTCGCCCATCGAGGGAGACCCCGAGGCGACCGTCCGCAAGATGGAACAGATTCAGGCCGCCGCCCTCGCACCGAGCGAACCGTCCGGCCAGGACCGCAACGTTGCCGCCCAGGCCACCCGGGCCAAGAGCGAGGCCGAAGCGGAACTGGCCAGTCAACGGACCAGCGGCTCCGACGGCGGTCCCGACTCGGCATCCGGCGGCTTGGCGGCTGTTTCCGCGACCAGTACACCAGCCGCCACGTCTGAGCCACCCGCGGCGAGCGGAGGCTCCGCGCCGGATCGCTCCGCCGCATCCTCGGCGGAACTCGCCGGCTTGCAGTCCGTGCTCGCCGCTCAGGATGCCCCGCCCCCGGGCCGCTTCATCGATGTAGCCGCCTGATACCGTCTGTCACCGCTTCATTGCACCGCTATTGCAACGATACCGGATCAACATCGACGACAGTCGACTTGCACCGGGTCCTCAACAACTCTTCCGTTCGGAACAGGTCCACCGCCGTCAGGAGCGCCCGCGCATCGGCGAAGGTTATCAGCACGTCATAGCGGTGGCGATCGCGCATCCGCGGGATCGCCGATGGCTGCGATGGAAAGACCGTAGCAGGCAGGCCGTGCCGAACGAACGCCTCCTCTAGCCGTTCACACAGCGACTCGCTCTCCCGGATTAGCTTGGGCAATCTCGGGTCGGCGAGCACGATCCGCACCATCCGCGTCGCCGGCGGCAGCCCGGCCTGACGACGCAACGCCAGCTCGCGGCGGGCGAATCCCTCGTAATCGCCCTCCACGGCGTGGCGGATCGGCGCCGCCTCGGCGGCAAACGTCTGGACCACGACGTGACCGCCGACCTCTCCGCGCCCGCTCCGGCCGGCCACCTGTAGCACGAGTTGAAAGGTCCGTTCCTCGGCGCGGAAATCATTGATCGACAGGGCCGTGTCCGCACTGACCACGCCCACGAACGACACGAAGGGAAAGTCCAGCCCCTTGGCAATCATCTGTGTCCCGACGAGAAGGTCGAACTCTTGCCGTTCGAAGGCCGTCAGGACCTCCGCGTAGTCGCGGGTCCGCTGCATCGTGTCCGCATCCACGCGGCGAATCCGCGCCGATGGGAACTTGTCGCGCAATTCGGCCTCGACCCGCTGCACCCCGATGCCGAACCGCACCAGATGCCCTCCGCAGCCGGCCATCTGGCACCGCTCCGGCAGGACCAGCCGGGCGCGGCAGTAGTGACAGTGAGCCAGTTGGGTCGTCGAATGGAAGACCATGCGCACGCTGCAATGCGGGCACGAGATGGCCGTGCCGCACCGCGGGCAGTGCAGAAAGCTGGCGAAGCCGCGTCGATTGAGCAGCAGAACGGCCTGCTCCCTTCGCTGCAGAACCATGTCCAACTGCTGCTCCATCGCCCGCGAGAGAAGATGCACGCCGCGCCGCTCATGATGTTCCAGACGCATATCGACAAGGTGCACGGTCGGCATGGCGAGATCGCGGACGCGTTTGGGCAGGCGAATCAGATGATAGTGGGTGCGGCGCCGCAGATTCTGCCACGTTTCCAGCGACGGCGTGGCCGAACCAAGCACCACGGGGATGGCGTCGATGTGTCCTCGCTTCACGGCCACGTCACGCGTGTGATAGCGCGGCGCCGCCTGGCTCTTGTAGCCGGCCTCCTGCTCCTCGTCGCAGATGATCACGCCGAGGTTGGGGCAGGGCGCGAACACGGCGCTTCGCGTTCCGATCACGACCGGAATCCGCCCCGCCGCCACCGCCGCCCACGTGCGCGATCGCTCCACGCCGGTCAAGCCGCTGTGGAGGACTGCGACGCTCTCGAATCGCGATTGGAGCCGCTGAACCGTCTGCGTCGTCAGCGCGATCTCCGGCACCAGCATGATCGCCTGCCGCCCCGACGCCAGCGCCCGGCGCATCGCATGGATATAGCACTCCGTCTTTCCACTGCCCGTGACGCCAAACAGCACCTGCACCGAAAACGTCCCGGCGTCGATCGCGGCGGTGAGTTGCTCAACGGCGGCCCGTTGGTCGGCGTTGAGGACGAAATCCGGTTCGTGCCGGGGAACGGGGTTCGGCACGGGGGCGACCGGCTCCCGCCGCGTCTCGATCCGCACGCGGCCGGCGCCCGCCAGCGCGCGGACGATGCCCTCCCCACATCCCGCCGCCTCGCGCCACCGCGCGACCGGCAGGTCGCCTCCGGCGTCGCGGAGCGCGGCCAGCGCCGCCGCCTGCTTGATCGTCAACCCGTCCGGCGGCCGCCCCGGTGCTGCGGCGTCCTCCTCCAGCGCCTCGGGCACGATCGTCGCGTAACGCACGCGGCGCCACCCGGCGTGCCGCTTGGCCGCCGCCGGCACCATCAGATCCAGCGTCCGGCCCAGCGGACACGCGTAATAGCGGGCGATCCAACGACCCAGCTCCAGCAGCCGCGTGTTCAGCAGCGGACGCTCATCGATGAGTTCCAGCACCGGCTTGAGCGTTGAATCCCACACGCCCTCGCTGACGTCGATGCAGAATCCGTCAGCGGGTCGATCCCGTCGCCCGAACGGAACCACCACCCGCATTCCCGGCGCCAGCGTCGACGCCAGCGTGTCCGGCACGCGGTAGCTGTAGCGGCGATCGATGGGGGCGATCGGCGTGACCGTGGCGATCGGGCCGCGGCGCTCCTCGGCACGATCCAGCAGCGAACCGGTCACGGCTTGTCGGTGTGGCGGCATCACCGATCATTATACGACCGGTGACGCCTCCCCCAATGCTCAGCATGGACCGGAGCGGAAGGCACTGGAACGGTTGCGGGAAACCCGACGAGGCATACAGTAGCCGTGCATGATCGAGGCCTCGAATCTGGTTAAGGTGTTTCCCACCACCGAAGGCGGTGAGAAGCGCGCCGTCGACGACGTGTCCTTCCGCGTCGAGCCTGGCCATATCTACGGCCTCCTCGGCCCGAATGGCGCCGGCAAGACGACGACCCTTCGCATGATCAGCGGACTCCTGACGCCGAGTTCCGGCTCCGCACAGCTCGACGGTCACGACGTCGCCGCCGACAAAGAGGCGGCCAAACGGTCGCTCGGCTATCTCACGGCGAGCACGGGGCTGTACAAGCGGCTGACCCCCCGGGAGATCCTCCGCTATTTCGGTGAGCTGCTCGCCATGGAGCGCCGGGCGATCGACCGCCGTATCGAGACGCTCGTAGACTGGTTGGACATGGCCGAGTTCGGTGACCTGCGCTGCGGTGGGCTCTCGACCGGCCAGAAGCAACGCACCAATATCGCCCGCGCCCTCATGGGCGATCCGGCCAACCTCGTGCTCGACGAACCGACCCTCGGCCTCGACGTGCTCACCAATCGCATCGTCCTCGATTTCATTCGCGCCGAGGGCGCCCGCGGCAAGGCCATCGTGCTGTCGACACACTATCTCGACGAGGCCGAGACGATCTGCCATCGCTTCGGACTGATCCATGACGGCAGACTCGTCGCCGAGGGCGACCTCCCGGCGCTCCAGGCCCGCTCCGGCAGGAAACGACTGAGCGAGGCATTCCTGAGCCTCTGCGGGCAGGACGAACACGTCCTCTCCGCTCCGCCGGACGCCGCCCACGACGCGCAGGGGGCGTTCTGATGCGGCAGTACGGACGCGTCTGGGTCGTCTTTCGCAAGGAACTGATCGACACGCTGCGCGACCGGCGGACGCTCATTGCCATGGTGCTCGTGCCGGTGGTTCTCTATCCGGTGCTCATGGTCGTGCTCGTCGAGGCGCTTCGCTCCGAAAAGGGCCGACGCGAAACCGAGCGCTATCACATCTGCGTGCCCGACGAAAACCATCGCCGATGGCTGGAGGGCGTGCTGCAGCGCGAGGATCGCGCCCGAGCCGCGGAGCAGGCCGCCGACCGCAACGCGACCGCCGCCGAAGGCCGGCCCGCTGTCGATGACAACGCGCGTCTCAGCGCGTCGCTCCGCGCCGACCAGGTCGACATCGCGGTCCTGGGCCCCGGCGCTTCCCTCTGGGAACGCGTCAAGGACAAGACGTTTCAGCTTGGCGTTCTCGTCGACCCGCCCCCGGATCCCGACGCTCCCTTCGGCGGCCCGAATCGCATCGTCCAACTGATCTATGCCGACACCGAGCCGCTGTCCGAGTTTCTCTATGCCCGGATCAGCCGGACGCTGGCGAACGAGTCCGATCGCATCGTTCACGACCGTCTGGCGAGCATGCCGCAGGGCGAGTCCCTCCTGACGCCGATTCGGCTGAGCACGCTCTCGACGGCCGGGCCGGACATGCAGTACGCCAAGATTCTCGCCGCCATTGTGCCGTTTCTGCTCGTCATCATGACCGTCACCGGCGCCATGTATCCCGCGATCGACCTCACCGCCGGCGAACGCGAGCGCGGCACGCTCGAGACCCTCGCAGTCTCGCCGGTGCCGACCGGGCAGATCGTCGCGGGGAAGTTTTGCGTCGTCATCACCATCGCCATGTTCACGACCGTCCTCAATCTTGGCTCGATGGCCGCGATGATCCATTTCACGAAACTCGACCAACTCACGCGGGCGTCGGCCCGGGGTGGCGAGGCCGAGATCGTCGCCATCCAGCAATCGATCGAGCAGTCCACCTCGGGCGAATCGCACCGCGCGCTGTCTCAACGGGACTATCTCCAGCAGCGCCGCCGGCTTGAGGCGACGGCCGATCGCTCGGTCGGGGCAATCGTCACCGCTGCGCCCGCCGTCCTGTTGGCGATGGTGCCCTTCGCCGTCCTCTTCAGTGCCATCATGCTCGCCGCGTGCAGCTTCGCCCGGACCTTCAAGGAGGCTCAAAACTACATGATGCCGGTCATGATGGGTGCGCTCTTGCCCGCCATGGTCGTTTCGTACATGCCGAGCATCCGGCTGGAGGGCGCCCTGCTCGTCGTCCCGGTGGCCAACATCGTCGTGCTGATCCGCGAGCTGTTCCTCGGCAACTACAACGTCTCGGCGATCACCGTCACGCTGCTCTCGACGTGTTTTTACGCGGTCGTGGCCGTATCGGTCGCCGCCCGACTCTACGGCACCGAGGCCGTGCTCTTCAGCGATGTCGGCAGCTACAAGACCCTGATCCGTCGCCGGTTCTTCAAGCCGCGCAGCCATCCTTCCGCCGCCGAAGCCCTCATGCTGCTCGCCGTCATCTTTCCGCTGCACTTCTACTGGCAGTCCTCCATGCTCGACCCGAACTCGGACCGCCCGCAAGTGCTGCTCGTACTCGCGATTTCACAGATCGCCTTCTTCGCCGGACCGGCTCTGATCATCGCCTGGTATCTGAAGATCAACCTGAGAAAGGCGTTCTCACTGCGAGTCCCCGCCCCGCCCCACGCCCTCGGCGCACTCTTGATTGCTGCCGGCGCCCCGGCCGTTTCATTCATGATCCATCGGATCCAGGCAAGACTTGTCGACGCCCCGCCCGCGTTCGATGTGTTCAAGCAGTTTGAGGCCATCCTGACCAACGGTCCGCTCTGGACGACCCTTCTCGTCATCGCCCTGCTTCCCGCTGTCTGCGAGGAGCTGCTCTTCCGAGGGCTTCTGCAATCCGGCCTCCGTTCCCGACTCAGTCACATAAAGACCATGGTCGCCGTAGGGGTGATCTTCGGCCTGTTTCACATCGTGCTGGAAAAGATCCCCCAGGTCAGCCTCATGGGGATGCTCCTCGCGTTCGTGTGTCTCCGCAGCCGTTCCATCTTCCTCGCGATGGCCGTGCATCTCGCCCACAACGCCATCCCCGTCCTCGCCGGCTCGTTCGAACCCCTCGCGCGCCTCTACGCACTGCCCACCACCGACGCCGACGTCGCCGCCATGGCCACCGCCCCCCTGCTCGACCTCCATTCGGGCCTGTTCCTGGCCCTCTTCCTCGTCGGCCTCGGCCTCCTCGCACGAACGCCCCGTCCCACGTCGGCGGGCTGAGTCGCCGCGGATCAGAGCCGCAACCGTGAGGGAGTGCGTGAGCAGCAGTTGCGTGTCGTCGCAAGCACACATCGCCGACCGGCAGCCCGCGCGGAGGTCGTCCACTCGCTGATACGCGTAGCTCTGATCAGAGCCGCGACCGTGAGGGAGCGGGCGGGCAGCGCCCGCGTCGCGGGCTGTGTCGAGGATCCCTCCTCGACACACTTGGCGAGGATCCCTACCCTCTCCAGCAGCCGCTGAGCCAGGTCCGCCGCAGTCAAAAAGACATGGGAAGAGATTCCCATACGGGAGGGGACCGAGAAGGGATTCTCGGGCCGGCACGCGGACAAGCCTCCATTCTTCCATACTTGTCGATGCCGCACCGGCCGGAGACAGGCCGAAGAGGCAGCTGATAAAGTAGCCCGACCCCAATTTACCCGATGGATCGGATCCTGGCGGCCGGCTATACCGCAACCAATGACCTGCACAGCATCGACGCACCCACGTGGAACGGCGACGCCGGCCCGGCCGGAGACATCGACGGAAACGGTCTGGTCAACGGTGGCGATATCCGTTCGTTTATCGACATCCTGACCGGGGCGGATACCGATCCGCTTCGGATGCTGCGATCCGACCTGGACGGCGATCGCAATCTCGATCTCGACGACGTGACGGCTTTCGTGACCGTCCTGCTGGCATCGTAGCTCTCGGCCGGGCGCGTGGCGCACCCATCGGCGAAGTCGCGCGCGCCACGGCCATGCTGCGGACTGGGCAGCCCCGATCCGATACGCGACCGTGAGCGAACGCACGACTGACACGACTGACACGGCTGGAACGAGAATCCCTTCTCGTTCCCGTTCTCCTACAGGAATCCCCTCTTGTTCCACCGATCGCGGTCTCCATTGGATCGCGACATGGGAAAGGATTCTCATTCGTTGAGGACCGAGAAGGGACTCTCGGGCCAGCACGTTCACAAGCTGTGTGTAAACACACAGCTGGGTGTGTCTGCGCACACATCTGGCGACGCTTGCGGACGAGCGTGACCGTCGTGCCCCCCACCCGAGGTCGCCGTGATGCCGATAACGCCTTCCTTGCCCCAATCATGCGATCTGGCACGGATCATGCCCAGCGGACCATCCAAGACCTAACTGGGCTTGAGGTTCGCGCCAAAACCACGACGCGACCGCAACACCACTCGGGACGCCCTGCGGCTCTCGAAGACTGGAAACTGTGCTGCTTCAGTCGGAATTGGAGAATCCGGCCGTTTGGGTCACACCTATTATGGGTGACATGAGACGAAGGCATATCCCATGCGGAAGCAGCGTCGGAACTTCAGCAGCACGGAAAAGGTGGCGATCCTGCGGAGACGATCACCGCGTACCGCGAACAACCCAAAACAGATAGCTAAGGAGAGCGAGACACCATGAGGCAGAGAAGTTGCGTCCTGTGGGGCGTCATCGGCATCACTCTTGTGTTCGGGTTCGACGGCCGAGGTGCTTTGGCTCAGATCAAATGGCGAGTGGGCACGTCCCAGCGGTCGTGCCGCACGCGTGTCGAGGCGGTCGATCGGATTTGCTCGAGCGCCGCGCGCGGATCGGGCGCCCACCTCGTCATCCAGTTTGACGAGCCGATGACCCCTGAACGCCGCGCATCGCTCGCGGCCGCCGGCGTCAGCGTCCTGAGTTACGTCGGCAACCACGCGTTCTTCGCTTTGGTGTCGGGCGGCGACACGGATCGTGCCGCCCTGGCCGCCGTCGGTAGCCTGGTCGATGCCCAACCGGTCCGGACCGGCTGGAAACTGCATCCGATCCTCGACCGAGGCGACACGCCGACATGGGCGGTCGTGCCCGTGCCCGAAACCAGGACTGCGGAGCCGGGCGCCGCGGACAAGGTTTGGTTTGGCGCATACATCCTGTTCCATGCCGACGTGCGTCCGGTTGATGCAAAGCGCGCTATCGAGGCACACGACGCTGTCATCCGCCGCGAACTGGTCACCGTCAACGGCATGGTGATCGAGATGCCGCTGGAGGCAGTGCAGGCGCTCGCGTCGGAGGATGCGGTGATGTATCTCGAGCCGGCGCTGCCCCGTCTGGACGATTTGAACGACCTCAATCGCGCGATCACCGAGGCCGACATCGTTCAGGCGCCACCCTACAACCTGGACGGATCGGGCGTGAACGTGCTGGTTTATGACGGTGGCACGGCCCGTGCTTCGCACGTGGATTTCCAGGGCAGACTGAGTACTCGAGATACATCGGGGCTGTCCAATCATGCGACACATGTCTCGGGCACGATTGGTGGCGCGGGTGTCGCCAACCCCGCTTATAAGGGCATGGCCCCCGGAGTCACCATCCAGTCCTATGGTTTCGAACAGGTGGGTGGCCTCCAACCCGGTTTTCTCTATACCGATCCCGGTGATCTCGAACTCGACTACGGCGAGGCGATCAATGTCTACGGCGCCCACATCGCCAACAATTCGATCGGCACCAATACGGCCCCGAATGGGTTTCCCTGCGCCTGGGAAGGCGACTACGGGGTGACTTCGACGGTCATCGATTCGGTCGTACGCGGTAGCCTTGGAGGCGATCCATTTCGTATTGTGTGGGCCAATGGGAACGAGCGGGCCTCGGGACGCTGTGGAACGACCTATCACACGACCGCTCCACCCGCGTGTGCGAAGAATCATATCACGGTCGGGGCCTTGAACTCGAACGATGATTCAGTCACCTGGTTCACGAGCTGGGGGCCGACGGACGATGATCGCTTGAAACCGGACATCGCCGCGCCGGGCTGCCAGGTCGGAGGCGACGGCGGCGTCACCTCCTGCTCCGCCACAAGCGACACGAGTTACACCACCTTCTGCGGAACGTCGATGGCCTCGCCGACGGTTTGCGGCATCTCCGCCTTGTTGTTGCAGGACTTCCGCGCGCAGTTTCCCGGTCAACCCGACTTTCGCAACTCCACACTCAAGGCACTGCTGGCCCACAACGCCCAGGACATCGAGGCCGTCGGGCCGGATTACAAGACGGGCTACGGCTCGGTGCGGATTCAGCAGACGGTGGACTTCATGCGGACGGGGTCGTTCACCGAAGACAGCATCAGCCAGGGAACGGTCTTCTCACGCACGGTTGACATCGTCTTGGGCGATCCGGAGTTGAAGGTGACGCTGGCCTGGGACGATCCGCCGGGTACGCCGAACGTGAGCCCGGCGCTGGTGAACGATCTGGATCTTCGCGTGATCAGCCCGACGGGGGTCCAGCATTTTCCGTGGACGCTCGGCGGGTTGGCCAATCCGGCCGCCCCGGCGGTCCGGACATTGGAAGATCACATCAACAACATCGAGCAGGTCCTGGTCGACAACCCCGAGGCCGGCACGTGGACGGTCGAGGTGGTCGGCTTCAACGTACCGGTCGGCCCGCAGGTGTTCTCGCTCGTCGGCGACGGGCCGACCAACGTAGGCATGAGCATCAGCTTTCCCAACGGGTTGCCGACAGTCCTGAACTCGGGAGCGATTTCGGTGATCGATGTGCGCGTCGCCGCCATCGGTGATGCGGTCGTGCCCGGCAGCCCCACGGTTTTTTATCGCTATTCAGGCGGGGCATTCGTCAGCGCGCCGCTGACGCCGGTCGCCGGCGATCTGTATCAGGCGACGCTGCCCGTGGTGAACTGCGGCGACACACCCGATTTCTACTTTAGCGCCGAAGGTGCTATTACGGGCGTCATTTTTCAGCCGGTCAATGCCCCCACCTCCTTCTTCAGCGCGGTGGTGGGTGAGGCAGTCGCCGTCTTCAACGACAACTTCGAATTCGACCGGCTCTGGGTTCCGGAGAATCTGGGGGCGATCTCGGGCGACTGGGAGCGCGGCCTACCGGTCAACGATCCCGCATGGCCCTACGACCCAGTCTCCGACTTTGACGGCAGCGGTCAGTGCTGGCTGACACAGAACCAGATCGGCAATACCGATGTCGATAATGGCGCGGTACGGCTGACTTCGCCGACCATCGACATGTCGATCGGCAATATCAGTATCAACTACGCCTACTACCTGCACCTGACGGATACGGTCGGCGGGGTCGATCACATGCTGGTCGAGATCGACAGCAACGACGGGGCGGGGCCCTGGATCGAGATCGCTCGGCATGATACCAATGGAGGCCTGAACTGGCGGACCCACGTGATCGATCAGGCGGCGCTGGACGCCGCGGGGGTCGTCCTCACGCCGACCATGAGAATCCGCTTCACGACCAACGACGCCGATCCGCAGAGCATCAACGAGTCCGGCCTCGATGCCTTCCTGGTTGAGTCGTTCGGGTGCGGCACGATCGTCGGTGCGTGTTGCGGGGCGGACGGCTCCTGCACGATCCGCGAGCCCGCCAACTGCGCGGCCGTCGGCGGCGTCTACCAGGGCGACGGCACCTTATGCGCGCCGAATCCCTGTCCGCAGCCGCTGGGCGCCTGTTGTTCTGCAGACGGTTCCTGTTTGGTGCAGACCCTTGTCGATTGCAGCGCGGCCGGCGGCGTCTTCCAGGGAGCTGACACCGTTTGCATGCCGAATCCCTGCCCGCAGCCGACCGGTGCGTGCTGTGACATCGACGGTGCGTGCACAAGTCAAACCGCCGCCAACTGCGCCGCCGCCGGAGGCACATACCAGGGTGACGGCATCTCGTGTGCCCCAAACCCGTGCCCGGTGCCGGTCGGGGCGTGCTGTGACGCCGTTGGCTCATGTGGTCTTCAGCCGGGGCCAGAGTGCATTGCCGAGGGTGGTACGTTTCAGGGCGGCGGCACGGTCTGTACCCCGAATCCCTGCCCGCAGCCTCCGGGGGCCTGCTGTCTGATCGACGGGTCATGTATCTCTGAAACACAACCGGCCTGTAGTGCCTTGGGCGGAGCGTTCATTGGAGGAGGCGTCCCATGCGATCCGGCGCTGTGTGAACAAACCCAGGCCGCCTGCTGCTTCCCCGACGGTTCGTGCCAAGACCAGTTGCAGACCGACTGCGCCGCTGCGGGCGGACAGTTCCAGGGCTTCGCGGTGACGTGTGGGATGAATCCCTGCCCGCCCCCGCCGGGCGCGTGTTGCCTGCCCGATGGAAGCTGCCAGGACGTGGCCGATCAGCTTGCCTGCGACACGCTCGGGGGCGCATTCCAGGGCAGCGGCACCGACTGTATCGGGACGACGTGCCCGATTCTTCCAGGCGCGTGTTGCTACACCGACGGCAGTTGTACGGACGAGCCGGATGCCGCGACCTGCACGTCGCTGGGCGGCGCGTTTCAAGGTCACGGCACGGATTGTCTCACCACGGTGTGTGACGGACCGCCCGGTGCATGCTGTCATGCCGACGGATCCTGTACGGATGAGCCGAATGTCGGGACGTGTTCGGCGCTCGGCGGCACATTCCAAGGCATTGGTACAGCCTGCGCGACGACACAATGCCCCATCTTGCCCGGCGCATGCTGTCATCCCGATGGGACCTGCACTGACGAGCCGGACGCAGCCGCATGCACCGCGCTCGGTGGTGTGTTTCAGGGACATGGCACCGACTGCCTGACGGCCATCTGTTCGGTGTTGCCAGGGGCGTGTTGTCATCCCGATGGGAGTTGCACGGATGAGCCGGACGCGGCCACGTGTACCGCGCTCGGCGGCGTGTTCCAGGGGAATGGGACCGATTGCCTGACGGCGGTCTGTCCGGTGTTGCCGGGCGCATGCTGCTATCCGGATGGGAGTTGCACGAACGAAGTGGATGCCGCCTCGTGCACGGGCCTCGGCGGTGTGTTCCAAGGACATGGAACGGATTGCCTGACTGCGATTTGTTCGGTCTTTCCCGGAGCGTGCTGTCATCCGGATGGGAGTTGCACGAATGAAGCCAACGCTGCGGCGTGCGCCGCGCTGGGGGGTGCGTTTCAAGGTCATGGGATCAATTGCCAGGCGGCGGTGTGCGAAGTCGCCGGCGACGTGGACTGCAACGGCGTGCTGGACATGAATGATTCCGCGGCGCTGGTGGGCGTCCTGCTCGGTCTGGACACAGATCCGTGTCACATGGCGGCGGCGGATGTGAACGGAGACGGACTGACCGACGGCGGCGACATTCAGCCGCTCGTAACGCTGCTCATCGGCCCATGACGCCCAAGAGGCGGACTACAAGACGCAGTCGCGGTAGGGACGGGCCTTTCGGCCCGCCCCCCGCACAGATCCGGACGAGCGGAATTACCGCATCCGGCTCCTGCCTTGGGGGGTGACGTGAAGAAGGGAACAACATGAGAAACGTGAAGTCCCTTCCACCGTATCGGCGTGAAAGCCGGTGGCACCCGGATGATCCGGCACGGTGTCCGGTGGGTGCGGCTCGCACGTTGATTCCCCGAGGCTGGCCCCCTTCCCTCCATCCTCTCCGCAGACGGCAGCATCGGACGACTTGGGTCGTACCGATTGCTGACACCGTTGTTCGGGGACTTCGCAGGTACTATGGGGCCATCCGACTTCCCACGTTCGTGCATCATCGGCGTGTGTCCTTGGACTTCCCGATGCGGCCTGTCCAGTCACCTGGGTCGGGCGAACGTGGGATCTCCCGGTTCTCGCGCGAGGTGTTTCCGTACATGCACGGGGTTTCTGACCGCGCGGGGCCTCGACGCATCTCGCGATATCGATGCACCGAGTGTGGCCTTCCGCTTCTCCTGACAGCGTCGGCACCCCGAAGTCAGTTGCTTTCGCGGCTCAATACCCGGCCTGCACGTACCTCTGTCAACGCTTCGCCCCTGTTCTTACGGACAGCAACGCATGACTCGGGGCCGCTGTGGGCCGCTAACTCTTCAACGTATGACTCTTTCATTCACAACACCTCGCCGGTTTATCCCGGCGCACCAGGAGGAAACGATGAATCTACGAAGTGCGATTACGGGAATCGTGTTGTCCAGTTTGGTGCTGTCGAACGGTGGCGCCCTTCAGGCGGCGACGGTGTACGACTTCGGCTCGGGCGCCGGCATCGACCGGTTCGCCTTTGGAGTTTCCGTTGCGGAGATACCCATCCCCCCGACGGCCAACGGCGTTCCGTCCACGCCCTTTTCTGCCGCTGACTACACGGCGGTCGCGGCCTCGGACGACGCACGCTACGGCACGGGGATCATCGAAGGGGGGATCGTGGCGGCCACGCGCTTCGTCTTCACGGTCTCCGAGCCGCCGCCCTCGGTCACGCAGATAGACGTGCTGTGGGAAGGCGGCGCCAGTGGGGGCGAGACCCATAGTGTCTGGTTGTGGAACGCCGTCACGGGCTCCTACGCGCTGGTAGGCAGTCAGAACGCCGCCGTGCCGCCCGACGGGCTCGTGACCGGATCGTACACCTCCAACCCGTCGGACTTCATCGACGCCGCGGGCGCGATAACCGTGTTGGTCACTTACAACGTTCAGGGCGGGGCGGTGCTCACCGACTACGTGAGCGTAACCGTCACCGGACCGCAGTGTTTCTCCGACGCCGATTGCGACGACGGTCTGATCTGCAACGGGATCGAGACCTGCGTCGGCGGCGTCTGCCAGCCTGGCACACCGCCCGATTGCAGCGACGGCGTTCCCTGCACCATCGACTTGTGCAACGAGGCCACCGGACTCTGCGACCATGTTCCCGACGACGCGGCTTGCGACAACGGCGTCTTCTGCGATGGGATCGAAACGTGCGACCCGCTGAGCGGCTGCCAGCCGGGAACGCCGGTGGATTGCGACGACGGGCTCGCCTGCACGACGGATTCCTGCAACGAAGGGGCCAGGGCCTGTGACCACATCCCGAACGCCCCGGGCTGTCTCACGCCGAGCCGCTGGTATGTGGATGCGGACGCGATGGGCGCTGGCGACGGCACGAGTTGGGCCAGCGCCTTCAACGCGCTTCAAGATGCATTCGCCGCCGCCGTATACGATGACGAGATCTGGGTCGCCGCCGGAACCTACAAACCGGACGAAGGTGTGATGCAGACGCTTGGCGACATGGCGGCCGCATTCTGGCTGCGCAACGGTGTGGCCGTCTACGGTCATTTCCTGGGCACCGAGGTGGCATTCGCCGACCGGGATATCACCGACCTGACCGACCCGCTTCGGCGGACGACCCTCAGCGGCGACATCGGCACCATCGGCATCATCACCGACAATTCGACCCATGTCGTGGTCGCCAGTGCCGTGGATGACAGTACCTTGCTGGACGCGTTTACGGTTCGGGACGGCTTGGCTTTTGATGTGATTGGCGGCCGCGGCGGAGGAATGCACATCGTCACCGGCAGCCCCACGATCAGCAACTGCACAATCACCGCCAATAATGCGGGCGCACTGGGTGGCGGCGTGTACAACGCGATCGGGACTCCAACATTCATCAACTGTGTGTTCAGCGGGAACTCATCGGATCTCGGCGGCGGGATGCTCAACCATTGGGGGAGTCCGGTTCTTATTGATTGCACGTTCACCGCGAACCAGGCGGACGAGAAGGGCGGCGGGATGATCGAGCTGTTCGGCAATTCGACGCTGATGAACTGCACCTTCAGAAACAACTTCACGGTGGCCTTCAACTCGCTGGGAGGCGGGATGTACGTCCATCAGTTTGGTGGCAGCTTTGGAAGCACCACGTTGACCAACTGCCTCTTCAGCGGCAATTCATCCAATCACGGCGGTGGGATGATGGCATTTGGCGCCGCAACACTGGCCAACTGTACGTTCAGCCAAAACAACGCCACGCTCGACTCTGGGGGATTCGGATCCGCGTTTCTGACGCCATCGCTGACCAACTGCCTCCTCTGGGGAAACACCAGCCCAGGGACGCTCGAACGGCAACAAATCTTCGGGTTGCCCGTGTCAGTCGACTATTCCTGCGTAGAAGGTTGGACGGGTACTCTTGGCGGCGTTGGCAACATCGGCGCCGATCCACTGTTCGTCAACCCCGTTGCAGGAGACTACCACCTGTCAGCCGGTTCTCCCTCCATCGATGCCGGCGATAGCGCCGCCGTACCCGTCGGGATCATGACCGACCTCGACGGCAACATACGCTTCTTCGACGAACCCGCCACGCCCGATTCCGGCAACGGCGGGCCGCCCGTCGTCGACATGGGCACCTACGAGTTCGGCGCCGGCGTCCCGGTCATCGGCGACGTGGACTGCGACGGCATCGTGAACATGAGCGATGCGCAGGCCTTGGTCGACGTCCTGCTTGGGACAGACATCCATCCCTGCCACGTGGCGGCGGCGGACATGAACGGAGACGGCCTGATGGACGGGAACGACATTCAAGACCTCGTATCAATACTCATTGGAGCGTGATCTTTGACACCGATGTCCAACCGGTAGACTCGTCGGGCACAGAGCCCCGACACGGCCGCGTCGCCGGGTGCCACTGGCACCCGACGCATCACGGAACACTGGCGGACAAGCCGCCAGTGGCACCCGAAGCCTGGTCACATACGCTGTCAGTAGGTGCAGCCGGAAACGATCGGGCGCTGCTACCAGAATCGCCAGTCGCCCTGGGCTGCGACGTAGGCATAGAGCGCGAGATTGGTGACGCCGTGGGTGATGATCAGGCAGAGGATGCTCTTTTTCCAGCAGAACAGGGCGTTGAACAGCAGCCAGCACGGGATGCTGACGCCCCAGTTCGCGGGGTGCTGCAGCGTGGAGAGCAGGGCCGTGCCGAGGAACGACACCCAGGCGAACCGGCCCAGGGGCACGGCGTCAAAACGGTCCCAACTGATCAAGGCCCGCAGCAAAAACGCCCGCCAGAACAGTTCCTCGACCAGGGGCACCACGGTCGACGTGTACCCCAGCTTGAGGGCGACGTGCGTCCAATAGGCCGCTGGCGCCGCGATCCTCGCGTGGGCGTCGAACGGCTCCGGCAAGGCCGCGAAGAGCGTGGGGTGTGCGGACAGCAGCGAGCCGAGCGACAGGCTCTTTCCCAGGATGCCGAGACCATCGAAGAGGTGTTGTCCGGCGACCCAGCCCCATGCGGCGAAGAGGCCGACCGGGAGGGCGAGGCCCCAGTGGGCCTTGCCGAAGGGCGGAAAGCGGTGTCGGAAGAGCCACGCCGTCCATAGGGCGGCGGCACTGCGGATCAACCATGCGACGACGAGAAGATCATCCGGAAAGAAGTCGTCCAGGAGCATGAACAGCAGATAGACCATATAGGGCGCCATCAGGGGCGCCTGCGGCGTGGAGCGGGCCAGGGCGGCGACCCAGAGAGGCTCGCCGGGGTGGGCGATGGATGAGGCCGGCTGCCGTGTCATTGCGTCATTGGTTCCATCGCGCGGTGACCTTGGGGTCGTGGGTCCGTGACGCAAGGTGCCTGCATCACGACTGTCGGTCCAGTCGGCGGTAGTGCACGGCTTCGCTGACGTGCTCGGGCTTGATGCCGGACGATTCGGCCATGTCTGCGATGGTCCGGGCGAGTCTCAGGACCTTGTCGTGTGCCCGTGCGGAGAGGCCCAATTCGGTCATGGCCTGCTTGAGGAGTTGTTCACAGCTTGAGTCGAGTGGGCAGTACTCGCGGATCAGCCGCGGCCCCATTCGGGCGTTCAGCATCGTGGGGACGTCGTGGAATCGCCGGCGTTGCGCCTCTCGTGTGGCCTGGACCTGCTGCCGCATGGAGGCGGACTCCGTTCCGGGCTGCCGCGATCGCAGTTCGTTGTAGGGCACCGCAGGCACGGTGACGTGGATGTCGATGCGGTCGAGGAGCGGGCCGCTGATGCGTGCGAAGTAGGTGTCGATCTGCCGGGGTGAGCACTTGCACGGTTTCCGTGGATCGGCGAAGTAGCCGCAGGGGCACGGATTCATCGCGGCGACGAGCATGAACTCGGCGGGGAACCGGACCGAGGAGTGGGCGCGTGCGATGGTCACGCAGCCGTCCTCGAGCGGCTGGCGGAGCGTTTCGAGGATGGACCGCTGGAATTCGGGGAACTCGTCGAGGAACAGGATGCCGTGATGGGCCAGCGAGACCTCGCCTGCGTGAGGCGTGGTGCCGCCGCCAACCAGGGCTGCGGCACTGGCCGAGTGGTGTGGCGACCGGACGGGCCGGATCGCCATCAGGGTGGCCCCCGTCGGGAGCTTGCCGGACGCCGACCATATCCGCGTGGTTTCGAGCGATTCTTCGATTGACAGCGGCGGCAGGATCGTGGGCAGGCACTTGGCCATGAGCGTCTTGCCGGAGCCGGGCGGGCCGACCATGAGGACGTTGTGGCCGCCCGCCGCGGCGATGGTGAGCGCTCGTTTGCAGAACTCCTGGCCGCGGACGTCGCGGAAGTCGAGATCGTATCGCGACGCCTCGGCGAACGTCGTGTCGAGGTTCACGAAGGTCGGCTCGATGGGAAGCTGCTCTGCGAGGAAGCCCACGGCGTCGGTCAGCGAGCCGATCGCAATGACCTCCAGACCCTCGACGACGGCCGCCTCGTTGGCGTTTTCACGCGGGGCCAAGATTCCCTGGTAGCCTTCCTGCTTGGCCAGCATGGCCATCGACAAGGCCCCCTTGATGGGCCGCACGCGCCCGTCGAGAGCCAGTTCGCCGACGACGGTGTAACTCGCCAGCGTGTCCGGCGCGGCCCCTTCCTCGGCGAAGAGCATGCCGAGTGCGATCGGCAGATCGAGGGCGGGGCCTTCCTTGCGGACGTCGGCCGGGGCCAGGTTGATGACCGTTCGCTTGCTCGGGGGCTGATATCCGCAGTTACTGATGGCCGTGCGAATCCGCTCCAGGCTCTCCTTGACGGCGGCGTCGGGCAGCCCGACGAGCGTGGGCGTGGCGAACCCGCGCGAGGAGACGTCGACCTCCACCTCGCACTCGACGGCGTCGATCCCCACCAAGGTCACGCTGTGCGTCCGGACGAGCATCGTGGGCGGATTCTATCGGAGGAAGGGTGTGGCTGCACGGGGTGGGGAAGTTTGCGCGGACTGGGTCGCTCGTATGCCGGAACCGTCTTCGCTGTCGTTGTTGGCCGCAGGTGGCACGATTCTGATTCACTGCCGGTGGGAGCGAGCTGTGGCACGGCTCGTGTAACGTTGAGAGACCCCGGGTGGCGGGTCGCTTGGCTGTGTTGGAAGGGTATCTTGATGCTGGCGTTATTCCCATCCGTCGACGTAGCCCATGACGCGCCACGCGACCGCGCGGTCGGGTTTGCCCCACGTTTCGTACAGATCGACGATGCCCGTTCGGGTTTCCCGCGTGAGGGCGTGTTCCGGCCCCTGGCTCTTGAGCAGCACGGCGTGGGCGTTGAGCAGGAGTCGCTCGGCTTCTGTGAATCGATTCAGGGCGGTCATACATCGGCCGAGCAGAACCTGCGGTTGGGTCGTGCGGGGATCCTTCGCGGAACAGGCACGGCTCCGGATCGACAGGGCCTCACGAAGGTACGGCTCGGCTTCCTGAGGCCGGCCGGTCGCCAGCAGGGTTCTGCCCAGACCGATGAGAGGGTGGGGTAGGTCGGTATCTGTCTTTCCCACGGCCGCGAGGAGCAGCTCCATCGACTCTCGGTACAGCGATTCGGCCTCGGTACACTTGCCCTGGTCGCACAACACGGAGGCCAGATCGTCGAGACTCTGAGAAACCGACAGGCTGTTGTTTCCGGACAATCTGCGACTCATTGCCAGCGCTCGCCGGTACGTCCGCTCGGCAGCGGGGTAGTTCTCCTTCTGGCGTAGCACGTGTGCCAGATCGCTGAGGCAGGCGGCGATGTGCTTGTGGTCTTCGCCCAAGGTCCGGCGAAAGACGTCAATCGCCTCACGATAAAGCTCCTCGGCCTCGTCGTGCCTGTGCAGAGCGTGCAGGACTTGTCCAAGGCTGCGGGCGCACTCGGCTGTACGCCGGTCGACGTGACCCAACTCGGCTCGACGGACTGCGAGGGCCTCCCGAACGAGCGGCTCGGCGCCCGCCGGGTCGTTCTGTCGCACGCGAAGCGACGCGAGATCGACCAGGCTGTCGGATACCGAAAGCGGGTGCTGTTCGGCCGTCCGGCGACGGATTGCGAGGGCCTCGCCGAGCAGCTCGCCCGCTCTGCCATAGATCGCGAGATTGGTATGGACGCGGCCCATCGTGTTCAGGAGGGCCGCCTGGACCGGCGGCCGGTCCTGAAACTCGTTCCGGATGCGTTCCACGCCGCGTGCCAAAACGTCTCTGCCGGCGGTCGTTCCACTCCGGGCGTCGTGCGGATCCGACACTTCGAAGACATCCACCATGAAGTCCAGGATTTGTCTGCCGGCGTCGGCCTCACGGGCGGCAGTGGCGCGGTCGCGCTCGGCGTGTTTCCAGGATGTCAGCGCGGTGACGAATCCGACGGTGACGACGAGGACGAATGAGACCGCGACCGTAACGGGCAGCTTGTTCTTGCGGATTTGTTTGCGGAGCACGTACCAGCCGTTGTCTCTTTTTGCCGCGATCGGTTCATCGGCCAGATAGCGACGCATGTCGCAGGCCAGCTCGCCGGCCGACTGATAGCGGCGTTCACGCTGCTTGGCGAGACACTTTAGTACGATGGTCTCCAGTTCGTTGTCGATCCGGCGGCAGAGGACGCTCGGGCGGACGGGCTCGGACCACATGATGTGTTCGAGCACCTCGCCCATGTTGCCCGTGACCTTGTAGGGTGAGCGGCCGGTAAGCATCTGGTACAGGATGATGCCTATAGAATAGACGTCTGTACGAATGTCGATCTTGGCCGGAGCGCCCTCGGCTTGCTCGGGGCTGGCCCATGGCAGCGAGCCGATGAACTGGCCGGTGACCGTCATGGGTTGGAGAGCGTGTCCGGGGCTCAGGCCGAACTCGGTCGTCTTCGCCACGCCGAAGTCGAGGATGTAGGGTTCGCGGTCCGCGTCGATGTGGATGTTGCTCGGCTTCAGGTCACGATGGACGATGCCGCGGACGTGGGCGGCGTTGACGGCATCGCAGACCTTGACCAGGAGCTTCAGCGTTTCACGCACGGGGAAGACGGGCGAGGCGCGGGTGCGTTCGGTTCGTTGGGCGATGTACTTGTGCAGTGATCGACCGGAGATGTAGTCCATGACGAAGTAGTGGCAGCCGGCGGCGACTCCGGTGTCATGGATCGTCACGATATTGGGGTGTTTGAGCTGACCGAGGATCTGCGCCTCGCGATTGAAACGCGCCCGGTCCGCGGGTCCGGCGAAGGGACCGTGCTTCATGACCTTGATGGCGACCTTTCGGCGGGTTGCGGTCTGGACGGCCCGATAGACGACGCCTTGGCCGCCCCGATGGATCTCGCGGGTGATCTCGTAGCCGGGAATGGTATGGGCGCGCAGGCCGCCAGCGCTGGAATCGGCGTCACAAATGAGCGTTGACTGCATCAGGGTCGCAGAGGCGTTTGTGCTGCGAGGCACCGCTTCGACCTGCTGCCAGGCGGCGTCGATCATGAGCCGCTGTTCGTCGTTCGACCGATCTTCGCTCGTTGCGGTGCCTTCCATGGACAGAGCCTTTCGCGGTTTCGCTATCTCATAAGGCGACTAAAAGGCCGTGGTCTTCACGGCGAATTGTTGAAGAATCTGGATGAGGGCTCCAAGAGTTCCCGCAGCCGGTCATGCGCCCGGCACCGGAGCATGTGAATGGCGCCGACGGAGCGGTGCATGGACGCTGCGACATCTCTGGCCGAGCGGCCCTCCAGATCATAGAGGCGAAGGACCCTTGCGTAATCGGCGGGGAGGCGGCCGATCGCGGAGTCGACGAAGTCGACAGTCTCTTGTTGAGCGACGTATTGCGTGGGTGTTGTTGTGGTGGCGCCGAGCAAGTCGAGCAATGCGACATGCGTGTCTTCGTCGGTCCGAAGGTAGACCCGTTTCGACGGAGGTGGTCGCCTTGATCGTTCCATCGCGGTAACGGCGTCTCGCAGGTTGTTTTGTGCGATGCGCAGGAGCCAGCATGTGAATGATGCGGCGTCGCGGGCCCTCAATCGATCGATTCGAAGAAAGGCTTCCAGATACGTTACCTGCATGACGTCGTCGGGGTCGAGTACGGACTGCCATTCACGTCCGATCTGGCCGTTGAGCATCTTTCGCACGGAGGGGCCATGTTGTTCCAGCAGCGATCCCAAGGCTTGCTTATCCCCGGCGACGGCTTGATCAAACAGCTCGAGTGTTGGTGCGTCCATGAGACGTAGGCTCCAATCCTGATCGAGAAAGCACTCGCGACACGGCGCGATTCTACCGAGGCATAGGATTGACTGAAACAGAAGAATCGCCGGACCGGGAAAAAAGACGCCACTGTAAAATGTTTTCCGGGGCCTCCGAACGTCCCGTGGTTGAGTTTCGTCGGCCGATCGCCGCGCGTGTCCCGATTATGGGGATCCGGCGGTTCGTTGTGCCGCTAACGCGTCGTCGTGAGAAGACGAGAAGCACAACCGACCGAACGACTGAAACGTGGCGCCCCCATTGTGACACAGCCCCAAGCGTCTGCGCCAGGTGTCAGAAAGTCGGCGAGATGCGGCCTCGCGATTACATCCGCTCGGCGGTCGGTCGGCCGCTGGATGCCCCCCCCCTACCGTGCGGGCTCACTTGAGGCATGCAGCCTCGCCCGTCCGGTGGGACTGCGGCTTCGGGCGAACGTGGCTCTCGTGGTTTCGTACCGCTTGACGTCGCGATTGGGCCTGGCAGGACTCGAACCTGCAACCGAGAGATTATGAGTCCCTAGCTCTAACCATTGAGCTACAGGCCCGGTGGGATCGGTCTGGACGGTCTTCTATCACGCCGACGTGGGTGTTGGCAAGGGGCGTGGTGTGTCCGGCGCTCACCAGGTTTCGGTTTCGAGGACGTCGATCGGTGCGGCACTGAGATCTTTCGGCGGAAACGGAGGCGGCGCTGATGGAGCAAGCCGGGCGCGGGCGAGGTGGTATTCGTTGGTGTGGCGGATTCCGGTGGCGATGCAGCGCTGAAACCAGACACGCGCGGCGGCCGGGCCGGCGTCGTGGAGGACTTTTTCACCGATGTAGTAGCTGGCCTCGGCATGCTGCCAGGTGGAGCGGGCCTCGGCGATCAGGTCTTCGCGAGCGAGCGTGCCTGTGTAGTATTGCAGGAGGAGGGTGGACCAGTCACATTCCCGGTGGTCGCGGGAGACGGGCCGGTGTCCCGGCGCGGCTGCCAGGGCCTCCGCGATGACGCGGGCCGCTTCCTCGTCGTCACCCTGCTCCCGGAGGATGCGCCAGAGAAGGAGACCGGCATAGGCATTCTTCGGAGCCAGCTCGAGAGCGGCTCGGAAGTCCTCGCGGGCCTTGTTCCGCCCGGCGGGATAGACGTCCAGCCGCAGGAGGCGGAGGACTCCCTTGTAGACAAGCGCCTGATCTCCGGCGCCGAGTGGGTGTCGATCGATCACATGGCTGAGTTCGCGGAAGGCCTCGCGGTAGTTCAAGGCGTCGCGGTAGGCCAGCGCCAGATCGACATAGGCGTCGGCGATCTGCCGGCGGCTGGGGTGGAGATTGAAGACGCGATAAAAATCGCGCAGTGCCGGGTCGGCGCGATTGAGGTGTCGCAGACATTCTCCGCGGATCAGGAGCACGGCGGCACCGGGCTCGAGGCGGATGGCCGTGTTGCAGTCCTCGACGGCGAGCGAATACTCGCGTCGAATTCGGTTGGCTTCGGCGCGTGTGGCCCAGGCGTGGGGCCATCGTGGGAAGCGTGCGACCAGGGTCTGGGCGTCGTGCAGCATGGCCTTGGCGTGGTCCGCCGAGCAGCCTTCGATCGGGTCGTGGAGGGCGAGGTCGCGGTGGCGGCACGCCCGCAGATAGCGGGCGTCACGGTCGTCTTCGGTCGTTGCCAGAATCTGATCCAAGATTGCGATCTGCTCGTGGGCTTCGCCTTGCAGGATGGCCTTCTGGAAGAGCGATTCGCGGAACGCGGCATCGGATGGGTGGGGACTCAGGCGCTTGGCGAGTTCGGCGTGCTTCCGACCGGCGGCGGCGTCTCCCTCTTGGGTTCGGATGGCCGCCATCAGGGTATGGCCCGCCCATGCCACGTCCGTCTTGCGAATGAGACGCCGGGCGATGTTTTCGACTTCGGACAGGCGATTCAAGGCGAGCAGCAGCTTCGCCTTGAGCAGGATGCCGCGGACCAGGTCGGGGTGTTGCTTGAGTCCGTCCTCGATGACGCTCAGGGCCGTTTCGGGGCCGCCCCCCGATCGCATCAGCCATTGGGCCTGATAGATCCAATCGGGCGTGGCGACGGGGTTTGCTGCCTCGACGCGCTCGCCGAAAAAGTGCGACGTCACCAGACCCAGTCCCGCAGCAAGAAAGACCGACGCAGCGACGAGTGCCCGGCGATGCACGAAGATCCACCGGTGGGTGTGCTGCCAGAGGTCGGGCCTTACGGCGGGATCGGTCTGCACGGAGGCGCCGATAACCTGTCGGCAGCGACAGCAGTCGGCTAGATGGGCGGCGGTGGCCGCGCGCTCGGCGGGACTCAGGCGGTCTTCGAGGTAGGCTGCAAGCCTGAGGTCGGCCGGACAGGCCGGGTGGCCACCTGAAGGCTTCTTATGACGAGTGGCCGCGGCGAGGTCGAGGGCCTTGGCCGCCCGCACGACCAAGGCTCGGCAAGCGGGACAACGGCGCAGATGGCCGGTGACGGCGGGGTCCGGGTGGGGCCGCCTCGACTGTTCGCCGGCGCTCAGCCAGTCTGCGACTTGTCGTGGGTTCAGGTGTTCCGTCATTCCAGCACCAAGCTCGTCTCTGGCAGGTCACAGCCCTCCATAGTCATATTCCGCTGTCGAGAGCCGGCGCTCGGAAAAAACCGCGCGGCGGCCGGCGTTCCGGACCTGGTGCCCTGTGACGCTCGGATTGGCGGGAGGTGTGGGCACCTCGGCTACGCGTCTCCAGAGGAACACACCGGCGGGACGCCGATGCTCCCCACCCAATGAGGCGTGCCGGAGCACTATAGGACGCCCTTCTCGCGGAGGCAGGCGAGAATCTCGGCCCGTGCCTCCGACAGAATCCTCCTGACGCCGCTGGACGTAATACCCAGTTGCCGGGCGATCTCGGGCCGGCTGAATCCGCCATTCATGACCAGGCGGAAGACGTCCTGTTTTCTCCGGTCCAGGCGACTGACACACTGTTCGGCGGCCCATGCGGTCTCTTCTTCACTCATGGCCGCGTCCGGCACTGGTGTCGAAGCGGTAAAGTCGGCCCGCAGTTCCGTTCGAAAACGCCGTTTCAAATCTTCGTAGCGTTGTCGCCGCACCGCGGCGTTGATGGCTTTGCGGCGTGCGACGATGCGGAGCCAGGTCGCGAAACCGGCAACTCGCGTATCGAATTGGTCAATCGAGGTTCTGACGGCCATCCAGACCTGTTGGGCGACGTCCTCGGCCTCTCTAACGCCCTGCCGTCGGATAACATGCAGGACGTACCAATTGAAGCGGCGAAACAGCTCCTCAAAAGCCGCTTCGTCTGCCTCCCGAGCACGGCAGATGATGTCGTCCAGATCGTCGTGCATGGAATCCTTGCGGGTCATGATACCGTGCGAAGATCGGCTTGCGCAGGATCGGAGCGCAGGGCACGGTCCAAGGCAGGCCGACACCGCCGGATTGCCGCGCTGTCTGGATGTCGAATACTGGCGCGGCGTGTGCCGTCGGCGGAGATCGGCGTCGAGCAGTTTTTTTCAGATTTGGCCGAGCGCCGGCGTGTGGGACGTGAACATATGGATGGGGGACGGCCTGCTGAGCATTGATTGGTAATCGGCAGGATGTTCGCGTACTGGGCCCGACAGGCCTTCGGCCGGCCGGAAACGAGGGACCGCAGCACCGAGAATGGTGCACATAGGAGTATTGGATCATGGCCAAGCGTATCGAGGATCACCCCGGGTTCACGTTGATCGAGTTGCTGGTGGTCATTTCGATCATCGCGTTGTTGATC
>JBHHVX010000004.1:0-56940 GCA_046754505.1 Phycisphaerae bacterium
GGGTGTCACAGGCCCGGCACACCGACACCGCGTGACACCACGACTCAGAATGACGGACGCTCCGAATCAGCTCCGGACGAGCCTTTCGTCGATGATCTTGCAGATCTCGCCGTAGGCGGGAAAACGCCCCGTTTCCTTCTTGCTGTAGAGCCTGTCGCCATCGACGACGACCTCGAACACCCCGCCGCTGCCTTCGATCAACTCGGCGTCGATCCGATCACCGCCATACTTCTCGGTGAGTTCCGCCACCAGACCGGTGGCCTGCGGTTTGTAGTTTCACTGCCCGCAATACGTGATTTCGACCTTCATGTTCATCTCCCTGGCTTAGCCATTGACAGGTCCGATACACCCACAGTAGCGGGCGCCACGCCCTTTTTCAAATCGGCCGCGGATCCCGAGGCCGACAAACGACGGATCGGCCGGTACTGGAGTCCCGATCGTACACGGGCGATAATCCCGATGGCGAGCCGGGCCGCCGCTCGGCTCGGCCGACGCACCGCCCCCGGCAGGGCCGGGGCTTTTCAGAAAGCCAAGCCATGAGAATCACCATCGTCGGAACCGGATACGTGGGACTGGTAACGGGCGTCTGCCTGGCGGATTCGGGCAACCACGTCATAGGCGTGGATGTCGATGCGGACAAGGTCGAACGGCTCGGACGCGGCGAGTGTCCCATCTTCGAGCCGGGGCTGTCAGATCTGCTTCACGCCAATCTCGCGGCCGGCCGCTTTCGCGTCACGACCGACCTTAAATCGGCCGTCGAGCACGCCGAGGTCATCTTCATCGCCATCGGAACCCCGCCACGCGACGACGGCTCGGCCGATCTTTCGATGATCGAGCGGGCCGTCCAGGACATCGCCCGGGCGGTCAACAAAAAGACGATCCTCGCCATGAAGTCGACGGTCCCCGTCGGAACGTGCGACCGAGTCGAGTCGATCGTTCGGCCCCTCGCGCAGCATCCGGTCGACGTGGTCAGCAACCCGGAGTTCCTCAAGGAAGGGTGCGCGGTGGACGATTTCCAGCGCCCCGACCGCGTCGTCATCGGCACGGAGGACGCCGAAGCCGGCGAGGTGATGAAAGAGCTTTATCAGCCATACGTCCGGAATCAAAACCCGATCCTGATCGTGCGGCGCGCCGCGGCCGAGCTGATCAAGTACGCCTCAAACTGTTACCTGTCCACCCGGATCAGCTTCATCAACCAGATCGCCAACCTGTGTGTGCCGCTCGGCGTCGAGATCGACGAAGTCCGGGCGGGCATGGCCTACGACCGGCGGATCGGCTTCCACTTTCTGTATCCGGGGATCGGCTACGGCGGAAGCTGCTTTCCAAAGGACGTACAGGCGCTGTGCCATGTGGCGAAGGATCACGGCGCCCATGCCGACCTGCTCGCGGCCGTCCATCAGGTCAACGAGCGACAGAAACATCTGCTCGTCGAAAAGGCCAAGTATCATTTCAAGGGCGACCTGACGGGGCGAACATTCGCAATCTGGGGCGTGGCCTTCAAGCCCAAGACAGACGACCTCCGCGAGGCCCCCGCGCTGACGGTCATCAACGGCTTGCTGGAGGCCGGAGCGACCGTCCGCGCCCACGATCCGAAGGCCCTGGCAAACCTGCGCAGCGTGTTCGGCGAGCGGATCGCGTACTTCGACGACGCCTATGTCGCCGCCGAGAGGGCCGATGCGGTCGTGATCTGTACGGAATGGAACGAGTTCCGCTCGCCGGATTTCGCCCGGCTCCGCGAGTCGCTGAAAAGCCCCGTCATCTTCGACGGCCGCAACCTCTTCTCAACAAGGCAGATGCAGCGGCTGAGATTCCGGTACTACTCGATCGGCCGGCCGGGCGTCGATTGACCTTCTCCGGCTGACATGGCCGGCCAGGAACACCGATCAGGATATAACCAGCAATTCATCGGCAGAACGTGGTACAATAGCGGCTGCCGGGCGGAGAGAAGATCTGGGCCGGGGGAATTGGGTAGGAGCCAAAGATGAATTGCCGAACGATCCTGTTGGTCATTGCCACATTTACGGTTGTTGATTTGTGCCTCGCGGACGCTGGTCCGACCGCACCCGCCGCCAGACCGAACATCCACGTCGTTCGGGTCCCGGCGCAGTCCGCATCCGCCATGGCCTCGCTGGAACTCCACCCCACCCTGCAACTGAACTACGCCACGTTTGTCTGGCTCGAACTGGACGACGACGATTTCGCGGCGCTCGCGGCATCCGGCACCGACTTTCAACTACGGCCCGATCCGTACACGCTGCGTCTAGGAGAGAGGGTTTTCGATCCGCTGGAGGGCCCGCCGCAACTGCCCGCCGGATGGGATCAGGTCCGCGACGACGTACCCGACCTGCACCTCGTGCAATTCAGAGGACCGACCCGGGCCGACTGGCTGGCCGCTATCGAGAACCAGGGTCTGCAAGTCATCCAATACGTCCATCCGTTTACCTACATCGTTTGGGGCCGCACGAGTGACGTCACGAAGGCGGCCCTGTCGCCGGCCGTGCGCTGGACGGGGCCGTCCGCGCAGGCCTTTCGCGTCCTGCCGCAATGGCGAAACCTGCCGGCGACCCTGCAGGACGTCAAGGTGCTGATGGTGCGGAGCGCCGACACGGCGCAGGTCATGGCCGCCATCGAAGCCCTCGGCGGCCGAAGCAAAGACCATGCCATCCTCAACAACGTCTTCGAGGTAGCCGGGTTTGCGCTGCCGGGCAACGCCTTTCAGGCCGCCGCCCGAATCCCCGGCGTCTACAGCATCCAGCCGATCCCGACCGACGGCGGGCTGCGCGGCGAGATGAGCGATCAGGTCAACGTCAACAACGTCAACGCCGGCAACCTGGCGTTTCCCGGCTATCAGGCCTGGCTCACCGCGGTCGGCCTCGACGGAACCGGCGTCATCATCGCCAATGTCGACGGCGGTGTTCAGGATTCGCACCCCGACCTCGCCGGCCGCCTCATCGCCTGCAGCGGCGTCACCTGTGGTGGCGGCGCCGCCAGCGGGCACGGCACGCACACCGCCGGCATCATGGCCGCCGACGGCTCGGCGGGTGCGCTGGACGGCTTCGGCTTCCTCCGCGGCCTGGGCGTCGCACCCGGGGCAAACCTCGTGGAGCAACTCTACAACCCGTTCTTCAACCAACCCAACGGCATGTTGCTGATCATGACCGACTCCTACAACAACGGGGCCTCGCTCTCCGGCAACAGTTGGGGACCCGCGGGAACGCCACAGGGCTACGACAACGACACGATGCAGGTGGACATCGGTGTCCGCGACGCCGATCCGATCGCGCCCGGCAACCAGCCCCTCACATTTGTCCTGTCATTCATGAACGGTTACGGCGGCGTCAGCTCGCAGGGAACGCCGGACGAGGCCAAGAACCTCTTCAACATCGGGTCCACCAAGATGCAGACCAGCGGCGGAGCCCAGATCCTGCAAATCGACGACCTGTCGTTCAACACGGCCCACGGACCGGCCCTCGACGGCCGCACGATTCCCCACATGGTCGCACCCGGTTGTGACGTCGATTCAACCTACACGGGCAGCGGTTATGCGCTCCTATGCGGAACGAGCATGGCGTCGCCGCACGTCAGCGGGGCCGTCGCCCTGTTCGTCCAATACTACCGCAACCTCGCCGGCAGTCCCGGCGATCCCAGCCCCGCCATGATCAAGGCCGCATTCCTGCCCGTCGCCCACGACCTGGCAGGCCACCAGGACGCAAACGGCGGCACCCTGGGCCATCCGTTCGACAGCAAGCAGGGGTGGGGCCGGATGGATCTGGCCGCGGTCGTCGATCCGCAGGTCAGCGTCCTGTATTTCGACAATCCGCTGCTTTTGAACAACACCGGCGAGGAATGGGTCCAGACGGTCTCGGCCCTCGACCCCACCCAGCCTCTGCGCGTCATGCTGGTCTGGACCGACGCCCCCGGCCACGGCATGGGCGGCAGCACCCCGGCTTGGAACAACGATCTGGACCTCGTGGTCGAAACCGGCGCCGCAACCTATCTCGGCAACAACTTTGGCCCCGCCGGATGGTCTCAGACCGGCGGCGCCGCGGACTTCCGAAACAACACCGAGGGCGTCTTCATCGGCCCGGGCGCCTCCGGAGCCTACACCCTCCGCGTCGTCGCGGCCAACATCAATTCGGACGGCGTGCCCAACCTCGGCGACACCACGGACCAGGACTTCGCCGTCGTTGTCTACAACGCCGTTCAGCAGGCGGACTTCGCCGTCGACGCGACGCCCGCCCAACAGGACATCTGTGCCCCGGCCGACGCCACCTACACCATCCAAGTCGGACAGATCCTCGGCTACACCGACCCGGTGACCCTCAGCGCCACCGGCACCCCACCCGGCGCCACCGTCGGCTTCACGCCCAATCCGGTCGCCCCGGGCAACGTGAGCATCCTGACCATCGGCAACACCGCCTCCGCAACGCCCGGCACCTACAGCATCGATGTCCTCGGTGCTTCCACCTCCGGCACGCATACGGCGACCGTGTCACTCGGTCTGTCTACCGCCCTGCCCGGCCCGTTCGGCCTCGCCTTTCCGCTCGACGGCGCTACCGGCGCGCCGATCCGGCCGACGCTCTTCTGGATGATGGCGAGCCAGGCCACCGGATACGACATCGAAATTGCCACCGACGTCGCCTTTACCCAGGTCGTGGCCACCGCGACCTCGAGCGCCAACAGCTACGCCGTCCCGTTCGACCTTGGATATGACACCACCTATTACTGGCACGTTCGCGCCACGAACGCCTGCGGCGTAGGGGGCTTCACGGCACCCCATAGCTTCACGACCGTGCCCCAGTCGCTCTACTTCACCGAACAGTTCACCACCGGCGACAACGACCTGGACTTTCTGAGCATGCTCTTCACGCCCGACGCCTCACAGAGTTCTTACTCGGCGTGCGTTGAATCGATCACCGCCCTGCCGACCGATCCCACCGGCGGAACCATGTTCTCACTCTCCGACGACAGTTTTCAGTTTCTCGGGCTGGGCCAGAACGTCCTTCTGTACGGCACCAGCTACCCGATGCTCTATGTAGGCAGCAACGGATACATCACCTTTACTGGCGGCGACGTGGACTTCACGGAAACGCTCGCAGATCACTTTTCCGTACCACGCATCTCAGGGTTGTTCGATGACCTCAATCCCGCGGCGGGGGGCATGGTCAGCTACCTCCAACTCGCCGATCGCGTGGCGGTGACCTACCAGAATGTTCCGGAGGCCGGCACGGTCGCCGGCAACACCTTCCAGATCGAGATGTTCTTCGATGGGCGGATTCGACTGAGCTATCTGGCCATCGCCGCAACCGACGGCCTGGCCGGACTCTCCGCGGGACTCGGGCTGCCCGCCGATTTCGCCGAAATGAATCTCTCGCTCGCGACGGCCTGTGTCACGGTCCCAACCTGCCCCACCGCGCCCGGCGACCTGACCGGCGACACCGCGGTCGACGGGGCCGACATCCAGTCGTTCGTCACATGCTACCTCGGAGGCGACCCCTTCGCCGCCGGATGTGGCTGCGCCGACCTCGACGCCAGCGGCGACTTCACCACAGCCGACATCACGACATTCGTCGATTGCCTGCTCGGTATCACCTGCCCATAGGGCGGGTGCCCCATCCCCTCCCGGGGTGGAGGGCGGATGGCACGGGCGTTGAAGCGTATTTGAAAGGCAGAGTAGGGTGGGCACTGCCCACCTTTCCGGCTGGGGCCGTTGTCTATCGGCACAATTGTGACATGCCCGAATACCGTCGTGCATTTCAACCTGGCGGCACCTTCTTCTTCACGCTCGTCACCCACGGCCGGCAGCCCATTCTCTGCAACGCAACCGCCCGATCGTGCCTCCGCGAGGCCATCCAGGAGGTGCGTGTGCAGTTGCCGTTTGAAATGACGGCGGTCGTCCTACTCCCGGATCACCTGCACGCCATCTGGAAACTGCCCGACGGTGACGCCGACTTTTCCAAGCGATGGGGCCGCATCAAGAAGGGCTTCACCGATCGCTGGCTCGCGCACGGAGGCGCCGAGACCACGGTCTCCGCGTCGCGTCGCCGCCATCGCGGACGCGGCGTCTGGCAGCCGCGGTTTTGGGAGCACACGCTGCGCGACCAAGCCGATCTGATCGCTCACTTAGATTACATCCACTACAACCCGGTCAAACACGATCAGGCGAGCTGCCCGCACGCGTGGCCGTATTCGAGTTTTCATCGATATGTCTACATGGGCCGGTACGCCACAGATTGGCAATGCACCTGCGGCGGGCGGACGGCGGTTGCGCCGGATTTCGATTCCGTGAAGTCCACCGCGCTCGAGTAGGCGAAGCGCAGTAGCAGTAGGGTGGGCATTGCCCACCAAGAGAACCGGCGCCGTGACCGAACGTAAGGTGGGCAGTGCCCACCCTACGGCTTCGTCGTGGCGGACTTGCTTTCGTCGGCCTCGGCGTTCTGCAAGGCCCGCTGGGTCGCCTTCGCCACCTCGGCGGACGGCAGAATCAGCGCCGCCGCGTCCCGCCGCAGCGAGACCGGGTCCATATCCTCCGGGTCGGGAATCGACAGGATGACGATGCCGACCAGCTCGCCGCTGGCGGAAAACACCGGCCGGCCCGGCTCGCCTTCCAGCGCCGCGCCCGGTATGTACATCTCACGCGGTTTGCGCGTGACCCCACTCATCCGTCCTTCCGTCACGACAACAGCGCGATCGTAATACTTGCTCATCCGCCCGAGGGACAACAGCCGCTCGCCCGGCTTCGGACGGGCCGACTGCGCAAGGTCAAGAAACGCAAACTTCCGGTCGCCCGGCTCCTTGATCCGGATCCAGGCCAGGTCCAGCTCGCTGTCGCGCGACACAAGCTTGGCCTCCAATCCATCGGTGTCGTCGCCGATCAGCACCTTGACATCGGTCGGCGTCGCCGTGCCGCCGGTCATCTGCATCAGCGGTGAAGTCCCAAGCTGAAGGCTCGAACACAAGACCACGCCCGTCGCATCGACCACGATGCCCATGATCTCCATCTCACGCTCGGCGTCACCGCGCTTGAGGACGAACTTCACGCTCACCAGCGCGTCAGACCGGCTCTTCAGCAGGTGCTGATACTCCGAGACCGTGTCGGCCCCGACGCGCGGGCTGCCGGCCGTCAACAGCGCGATCAGCGCCAGCACACCCGTTCGGCATGAAAGACAAGTATGGGCCAACATAGATTCTCCTTTAGTCCTGCGTTCGTCTGTTTTCCGATCAGTGCCTACCATTTGCCGCTCCCCGTTCAATCGCGCTCCGTCGGCTAGTCTTGATCCTTCCTGTCCGTCTCCAACATCGGCTTCCAGTCAGGCTCCACAAACTGAAACCGCGTCTGCACACGCCGAAGCACCACGAACACGACGCGCTCGGGCTTCGCCTTCTTCACCGCCTCCATCGCAGCCCGAAAACTCGCCCGATCCGTCACCTCGTGAGAGTCGATCCTGCGAATCAGGTCGCCGCTGTCGACGCCGCCCAGTCCCGCCCATCCGGCCGAAGCCACCCGTTCGACGATCACGCCGTGGATGTCTTCGCCCCAACGATGGTCATCTCGGTCAAAAAACGTCACCTCACGGACCGTGAGATCGAAATCACGGTCGCGCGACCGGCGGGCCTCGCTCGGCGTCACCCGCGTCGGTTCCAGGTCCACGGATACTTCGGCGTTCTTTCCGTCGCGCCGAACGGTCAGACCGGCGGGCTTTCCGATCTCCAGCTTGCGCACACGCCGCGCGAACATGCCTGCATCCTGCATCCGCCGCGGCTTCAGCCGCTTGCCTTCCAGCGACACGATGATATCCCCCACATGCAGGTCGATGGACGCGGCGAGCGTGTGAGGATAGACGTGCGTAATGCGAAACCCCCGGGTCTCCGGATCGCCGAGTTTCCGGGCAAGCTTCTCCAGAACGGGCTGCGTCGCGACGCCGATCCAGGCCTTGCGCACCTCCCGAGGTGGGTCCGCGTCCTCGGGGGGTTTGGGCTTGAGCAAGGTGACGTGATTCTTGCCGCCGCTGTCGAACTCGACCAGCAGGTATTCCGGCAACGGCTCACTGTCCATGATCCGCTTATAGCTCGCGACCAGCGCCGCCAGGTCCGCAATCGGATGGGCGTCGATCGACTTGATGACGTTCCCCCGGCTCAGCGGCGGCTCGGCAAGCTGCGCCGGCCCGCCCGATCGAACACCGCTGACCAGTGCGCCTTCGGTGCTGTCCAAACGGCGGTCACGGGCCATCTTCTCCGTGATCTCCTCCACCGTAAAACCCCACGAACGCAGCGCCGTCTCGTCGCCCCGATCCTTCCGAAGCCGGTCGGTGACAATCGTGGCCGTGCCGGTCGCATCGCCACGCCGGTATCGGATCCGGACCCGGCCACCGATCGGCAGGTCGGCGATCCGCTTCATCAGCGGCGGCACCTCTTCCGCAAACCGGATCGTCACGGGGTCGCCGTTGATCTCCAGCATGACATCGCCGGCCTGGATTCCGGCCCGGTCTGCCGGTCCGCCCTGCACGATCGAATTGACCAGGACGCCCTCCTTCAGGCCGGTCTTCTCGATCGGCTTGAACGCCACGCCCAACCAGCTTCGCGGCACGCGGCCATGCTCGATGAGGGTGTCGGCCACCGTCCGGGCCAGATTGCTCGGAATCGCGAACCCGATGGCGTTTCCCCCCAGTTCATTCACCCCCACGATCTCGCCCTTCAGGTTGACGAGCGGACCACCGCTGTTGCCGGGGTGGATCATGGCATCATGCTGAATCCATCGTGTGAACAGGCCCGTCCGCTGGCCGCTGTCGAGTTCCATCTCTTCGGTATCGCTGCTCGATCCGAAGACGCGCTCGCGGTTTGACACGATGCCCAGCGTCACCGAACGCGACAACGCCAGCGGCGAGCCCATCGCCATGACCTGATCACCCACCTGCAATTCGTCCGAATCCCCAAACTTCGCAACAGACAGGCTCACGCCGCCGTCTTTCAACTCAGACAGCGCCAGTTTCAGGATCGCCAGATCGGTCAGCGGGTCTTCGCCGACCAGTTCGGCGGAAACCTCCTGCTTGTCTGCCAGGCGACACTTGAATTTCAGACCCTTGTCCGTGACATGCTGGTTCGTCAGGACGTGCCCCTGCGCCGAGATGATCGTGCCGCTGCCGATGCTTTGACCCTTGTGTTCCTTACCGCCCCAATAGTCCACCGTGATCACGCTGATATTGACCAGAGCGGGAAACACGCGGTCGCGCGCCACCCCGATCATCTTCCGCATGTCTGCGCGCAAGGCCGCGGCCTTGGCCGAGTCGCCGGGCGACGGCTCCGACGCCGAACCCACCGAAGCAGCCCACGACGAATCCGGCGACATCACCGCCACGATCACCAGCAGGACGCCCATCGCGAGGGCAGCCGTGCGATGGCAGAAAAACTCAAACATCCGCACTCCTTTTTCCTGTGAGACCGGCAGGAGCCGCCGCCGGCTCGGTTGGACCACCGCACCGGTTCCGTGATAGTTCAGACGGACTCGATGAGCGGCTGTAGCGTCGCCCCCCCGTGGCCGACGTCGCCCCAGCAGTGGCCTCTCGTCCACCATCGCCGAGTACGGGGGGGGCAACGCTACGGGGGACATATGGGCAGTCACACGCCGATTGTGTCACGGACCCCGCTGCACCAGAGCGCCAATCCGGGCGCGAAGTATCTCGTAGATTCCGTTAGACTGCAACCTTATGGGTGAGCACAACACCGATCAATACACCGATCCCGAACAGTTGCGGCAATTCATGCAATGCCTGCTGCGCGACCTGCGGGCGCTCGAAGAGCTGATCAACCACGGCTCGCTGGAGTCCGGCCTGCGCCGAATCGGGGCCGAGCAGGAACTGGTCCTCGTCAACCACGCCTCCCGGCCCGCTCCCGTCAACCTCGAGGTGCTCCAGCACCTCAACGATCCGGCATTCACCACCGAACTGGGGCGATTCAATCTCGAATTCAACCTCGACCCCGAGCCATTCGGAGCCGATTGCCTCAGCCGCCTGGAGCACGCCCTCAACGACAAACTGGCCGCCGTGCGGTCCGCCGCGGCCCGGGAAAAGGCCGACGTCTTGCTGACCGGCTGCCTCCCGACACTCCACAAATCCGACCTCGAACTCGACAACATGACGCCCATGCCACGCTATCACGCCCTCAACGAGGCCCTCCGACGACTCCGCGGCGGGGCGTTCGAGTTTCGGCTGACCGGCACCGACGAGCTGATCCTCAAGCACGAGACGGTCCTCATCGAGGCCTGTAATACGAGTTTTCAAGTCCATTTCCAGGTCGGACCGGAAGAGTTCGTCCGCCTCTACAACGTCGCCCAGGTCGTCGCCGCACCCGTGCTCGCCGTCGCCGTCAACTCGCCGTTGCTGTTCGGCCGGCGGCTCTGGAAGGAAACGCGGATCGCCCTGTTTCAGCAGGCCGTCGACACCCGCAGCCCCGGCCATCAGGTCGACCAGCGAACCGCCCGCGTCAGCTTCGGGAACGACTGGGTCCACCAGTCCGTCCTGGAAATCTTCCGCGAGGACGTCGCCCGGTTTCGCGTCGTCATCGCCATGGCCATCGACGAAGATCCGTTCGAAGCCCTCGCCAGCGGCCGGGTTCCAAAGCTCAAGGCCCTGAACCTCCACAACAGCACCGTCTACCGTTGGAACCGCCCCTGCTACGGAATCTCCGACGGCCGGCCCCACCTCCGAATCGAAAACCGAGTCCTGCCTTCCGGACCCACCGTCCTCGACGAGGTGGCCAACGCGGCGTTTTGGTTCGGGCTGATGAGCGGCGTCGTCGAGCACCACGCCGACGTGACCCGCGCGATCGAGTTCGATCAGGCCAAGACCAACTTCCTGACCGCCGCCCGCCTCGGCATGACCGCCCAGTTCACTTGGTTCGATCACAGGCGGCATCTCGCCCAGGACCTGATCCGACACGAGTTGATCCCGCTCGCCCGCGAGGGACTGGCCGCCTCCGGCATCGTCGCGTCCGACATCGACCGCTACCTCGGCGTCATCGAAGAACGGGCCACCTCCGGCCGAACCGGCGCCCGATGGCTGCTCGATTCACTGGCCGGTCTGAAAGACCAGGGCACCGGAACCGAGCGGCTCAGCGCCCTGACCGCCGCCACCCTGGCCCGACAGAAAGACGGCGCCCCCGTCCACACCTGGCCGCTCGCCCGCCTGGAAGAGGCCGGCGGCTGGAAGCACAATTACACCCGTGTCGAACAATACATGACGAGCGACCTGTTCACGGTCCATCCGGACGAGGTCATCGATCTGGTGGCCAATCTGATGGACTGGAACAACATCCGCCACGTGCCCGTCGAGGACGAGCAGCACCACCTCGTCGGCCTGGTGTCCTACCGCTCGCTGCTGCGCGTGCTGGCGCGGGACCTGCCGCACACCAAGGACGCCCCGCTCCCGGTCAGCGCGATCATGCAGAAAAACCCGATCACCGTCGTGCCCGAGACCACAACGCTCGACGCCATCGCCCTGATGCGCCGCCACAAGGTCGCCTGTCTTCCGGTCGTCAAAGACGGCCGCCTCGTCGGCATCGTCTCCGAACGCCACTACCTCCACATCGCCGCCCAACTGCTCGAAGACCACCTGAGCGACCACCCGCTCGCCTGACCCGGCAAGCCGCCGAGCGCGATCTCTGAGAGGGTGTGTGAAAAGCGGCGAGATGATCAGAGCCGCGACCGTGAGGCCGGGCCACGTCGGCCACGGGGGGCCGACGCTACGGCGGCGAGACCGACGCGTTTGTCGACGTGTCCGCCTCGCTGAACAGAATCAGGCTGGTGGTGAAACCGTGGACAAACGTCTGGCCGCCGACCGGGCCGATCTCGCCGCCGGCGAAAAACCCGGCCGCCGTGCACCGCTCGGCCAGGCGATTCACGACGCCGATGTCGTGATGGGGCAAGCCGAACATCCGCCGCCCGCGGCCGTTGCAACTGAACAACAGACCGCCCGAGGGAGAGCCACCCAGCTCGTCGACACGCGTCGCCAGCAAAGAGGCCATCTCGTCGCTCGCCGTGTGGGAATCTCGAACGTGGAATTGAACCGTCTGTCCCGCCCGGATCATCTCATTGATCGCAATCCCCTTCTTCTCGACGATCCCCATCACGTTGCGGATCAGAAAATCGCCCGGCCGGAATGTCTCCCGACGTGCATCAACGGCCCGTCCCAGCATCAGCCCCTTCTGGATCAGCGCCTTGTCGGCGTCGCTGGTGGTGTCGAAGATCTCCTGAAGCACCTCCAGCACGGGTCGCCCACCCAGCTCCGTGATGACGTTCTCCTTCGCCCGCGTCACGACATAGGGTGAGCCGATCGGCCGGCACCCTTGCGAAACGACCGTGCTCACCCGCACCGGCCCGCACAGCGACACACCCACCATCCCACGTCGAAGAACCTGATCACCAAGAAAGAGCCGATTCTGTCCCGGACCGTTCGCACCACTGGCCACGCCGCCGACGATCAACGACAAGGGAAAGACCGAATCCATCGCCTCCAGGCACCGATCGACGTGAATCGAAAACGGCTCCGGCAGCACGATGAAACTCGGGCAATCTTCCGGCCCGACCCCCAGCCGGTCATACCAGTCCGCCGGCCCGTCAAACTGAACCAGATCATCCTGGTCGAGGCAAAACGGCAAAATCTTCACGCCCGGCATTTTTGCCGCCCACAGCACCACGGCCGGCGACTGCTCGATCTCACAATCCGGACCGATGATGCTCTCGCCGGTGCAACCGATCAGGTTTCTCGCGTCGATCCGTCCGATGATCCCCGCAAGCAGATCGTCAAACTCCGGCCCGTGATGATGGGACGCAAACACTACCGCCAGGTCCGCGCTGAGGCCCGCCGCCACGCGGCACACCTCGTCGACGGCCGTCGTCGTATCGCTCACCGTACTGATCGCCGATCGGAAGATCATGCCCGCTCCCGCCGGGCGGTAACACCCGGGTCTATGACAGTCTTGACGGCAACGCCCGGCTGCCCCGATGGGTGCCACCGGCGGCTTGTCCGCCAGTGCATCAACGGACAGCACCCCTCACGGACACGGGCAGGCAAGCGGCCCGTGGCACCCCGCCGCCTTAACTGTCACACACCCGTAACACCCCTCGTGCGGCCAAATCGCACGCCCGGCGCCGCCCATCATACTCGGCCTTCCGCGACGCCGGCAACCACCGGCGCACGCAAGACGCCCCCGCCCATTCCGTCACGTCCAACCGCGGCCCGGGCCGGCTGTCGATCGCGCATTAAGACCCCATGTGGCATCTGTTCTCGGGCGCCGGAGACGGCGAGGCGTTTGGGGTGGGACGCATGGCCATTTCAACCGACCCGCGTGCGCTGTCCGTTCATGAGAAACGACCGCCTCTGCGTTTTGACGCGAAACCGGTTTCCCGTTTCACTACCGCCATGCAGTCGATCCTTGCCCAGCTTCGAACGCACTTTGACGCCGCGTTGCGATCCGTGACGGGCGAACCCGGCGTCGACGTTCGACTCCGCGCCGCGGCCGACCCGAAGTTCGGCGACTATCAGTGCAGTGCCGCCATGGGCCTGGCGAAAAAACTGGGGCAAAAGCCTCGATACATCGCGCAGCAGATCGTCGCCGCGATGGGCGACTCCGCCGCCGACATGCTGGAACCGCCGGAAATCGCGGGGCCGGGGTTTATCAATCTCCGGCTGAAGGCCGCCTACCTCGAACAGACCCTCGGGTCCATTCCACGGCACGCCGAGGGACAGGACCGACTCGGCATCGACAAGGTCCCGGCGGCGGAGCGCGACGTGGTCGTCATCGACTACTCGTCACCCAACGTCGCCAAGGAAATGCACGTCGGCCACCTCCGCACGACGATCATCGGCGACACCATCGCGCGGACCCTCGCATTCCAGGGGCATCGTGTCATTCGGCAAAACCACCTCGGCGACTGGGGCACACAGTTCGGCATGATCATCCTCGCCCTGTGGCACATCTGCATGGCCGCACAACAGAGCGAGTCCGTCAACGACTTTGACAGAATTGCCGGCGAATTGACCGATCCCGATACGGACGCCGCCCGGCGAGCCGCGCTGCTCGAACAGCGCCGAGCCATCCACCAGGCAAACCTCGATCGCGACCCGGACGGCCGAACGTTCCATGCGTTCATCCGAACCTTCAAGCCGAGCTTCGACGTGTTGCTGCCGGCCTACCGTTACGTCAACGTCCTGGAGGCATCCGCGCAGGGTACCGATCTGGCGATCACCGATCCCGGGACCGGCCAGCGCGTGCCTCTCGGCTCCGTTTCGAGACGCGTAGCGGCCATCCTTCAGGGCAAGACCGGCACAGACAACGAACAGGAACTTGACGCGTGGAAAAAAGCACGAGACGCTACCCTCAAGGAATGTGACACAATTTACCGTCGAATGGGCATCCTGCTCGACGATGCCGATATCTGCGGCGAAAGCTTCTATGAGCCTCTGCTGCCGGGGATCGTCGAGGAGCTGCAGGCACGCCTGACCGACTCCGGCGCCGGCGACGCCGACACGCGCGCGATCTGCCGAAACGACGCGGGCGCCGTCTGCGTCTTTCTGGAAAACGCCGACGGTTCGCCGGCCTTCACAGGTCCGAAGGGCGCCCCTCTGCCGATGATCATTCGGAAGTCCGACGGCGCCTCGCTCTACGCCACGACCGACCTCGCGGCGATCCTGTATCGCCTGGCCCACCCCGAGCACCATCCGATCCGGTTGTGCAGGGACCGCCTCCGCCAGGCGCTGGCCCGGCTCGGCGGCGGACTCGGGGCCGACCGCATCCTCTATGTCGTCGGCGCGCCGCAAAAGCTCCATTTTCAGATGCTCTTTTCGACCGTCCACGCCCTCGGCTGGACCCAGACGGGCAATCGCCGGGCGCAGCTCGAACACATCTCCTTCGGCTCCGTCCTCGGCGAAGACCGGAAAATGCTCAAGACGCGGAGCGGTGAAAACGTCAAGCTCAAGGACCTGTTAAACGAAGCGGTCACGCGCGCAGAGGCGCTGGTCCGAGACACCGAAGCCGATCCCCGAAAACGCCGCGGATTTGACGAAGCGGAAATACGACACATCGCCGAGACGGTCGGAATCGCCGCCGTCAAGTACGCCGACTATTGCCAAAATCGCAACACGGATTACGTCTTCAGTTGGGACAAGATGCTCGCCATGCAGGGCAACACCGCGCCCTATATGCTCTATGCCTACGCGCGAATCCGATCAATCTATCGCAGGGGCGCAAATTCGCGGCCGGCCGAATCCGAAATGTCCGACCCCCGATCACCCATCACGCTCACGCATCCCGCCGAACGCGCGCTGGCCCTGGGCATCCTTCGGTGCTCCGAAACCCTGGACGCCGTCGCCGCCACGCTGCTGCCGAATGTCCTGTGCGAGTACCTCTACGATCTGGCCGGAAAGTTCATGGCGTTCTACGAAGGATGTCCCGTCCTCCAAGCCCCGGATGACGCCACGCGGGTTTCCCGCCTGCGCCTCTGCCACCTCACGGCCCGAACCCTCCGGCTCGGCCTCAATCTGCTCGGAATCTCGACCCTGGAACGAATGTGACAGGACCGCGCCGAGTGAGGCCCGACACGCGGACGGATCAGCGGCCTCACCGGTGCGGCGGCGTTGCCGACGGTGCAGCCCGCTTCTCAACGACGGGCGTGCGACGCGCACCGACCGAGTTTCCCCGCTGCATCATCAGCGGATCAGGCACCATCGCGTCGAGAAACCCGCGATCTCGGGTCGCGCAGCCGACACAGCGACCGCACGGCTCCTCTCCGCCGACCACGCACGACCAACTCAGCCCGAACGGGATGTTGAACCGCCGGCCGAGCCGGATGATGTCCGCGCGGCAGAGATCGACGACAGGCATCTCCAGTTCGACCGTTCGGCCCCGGGACGCCACGGCATATTGGTAGCCGCAGAGTTGCAGGTACTCGCGGGAATAGTCGGGATACAGGTGGCTCGTGCGGGGTGCCGGCGGGCCAAGGTCCTCACTCACGCCGATGCAGACACGCCCGGCCCCGATCGACCAGGCCCACGCGTACGCGGCCGAAAGAAGCGAGCCGACCAGCCCCGGTATGTAGCAATTCGACGGCCCGTCTCCGATCGCCATCGCATCCTCGATCAGGCCCTTCCGGTTGAACCGGGCGATGCCGCCGATGCCGCCGATGCCGCCGAACTGCGGCATGTCCACAACCAGACGATCGGCCACGTCGAAGTGGTCCGCCAAGGCCTCGAACATCTTATATTCGCGATCCGAGGCCCGGTGACCGAGACGGACATGCAGCAGCACAGGCACATGGTCGACGCTCGCCAGCGCCGTCACCACCGCGCTGTTCAGCCCGCCCGAACAGAGTACGACTGCCTTGTCTTTTGCCATCCGCGTACGACTCCTCATCCGGATCATCGGCCGGGCGCGTCCGCCGATTTGCTTTCCGTTCGGCCGCGAAAAACGAAATATCCGGACGTGTCACTCGTGGAAACCGGCGATGACCGCAAACCGTCCGGTCCGTTCGCCTTCACGGCGGTGGGAGTAAAACCGTTCATCGCCGATCGTGCAGGCCTCGGCAACATGGATGCGCTCTTTCCGGACGCCTGCCCCGAGCAGTTGATCGACGTTGGCCGCCCGAAGATCAAAACAGCACCGCCCCGACGACCCCCTTGGAAAGTACCGCTCGGCACCGCGGAGTGCCGCACAGGCAACACGTCGGAGATCGTCTCCCACCTCGTAGCGATCCGGCCCCGCACACGGGCAGATCGCCACCAACAGACCGTCCGGGTGCGTGTCAAACGCGTCGACCATCTGCCCGACGAGGGCCTCGGCGATTCTCGCGACCGTGCCACGCCAGCTTGCGTGTGCCACGCCGAACGCCCGGCCCTCGGGATCGACCGCCACGATCAGCGGACAGTCGGCCGACAACTGCAGGACCGGGACACCGGGCCGGTCACACACCAGCCCGTCGACAAAACGCACAGCCCCCTCTCGCCCGAAACGTCCGGCCCCGACGTCGGACGACGCGACCGGAATCACCAGCCCGCCGTGGATCTGCTCCGGAGCCGTCAATCGCTCAAACGCGAATCCAAGATGATCGCAGACCCGCCGACGCCGCTCGACCGCTCGTTCCGCGTCCGGCCCGCGGTGCGGCGCCATGTTCCACGGACGCGTGGTGATCGCGTGGGAAAAACTGCCGAGGGCGTCCAGTGCCGGAAAACGCAGCAGCGCGGTGTCGAAGAACTCCTCGGAGGTCAGCGCGTCCCGCCCGCGACCGGTCATTCTCCGACCTTCAGAAGCACCTTGATCTGCTCCGGTCGGGCCGCCAGCTCAAAGGCCTCGGCGCCGGACGACAGCGGCAACCGCCGGGTCACCAGACTCGCCACGTCGATCTCCCGCCGCGCAAGGGCATTCAGCGCCTCGCCGAATGGACCGCAGCGGCTCCCGAGAAGTGTCACCTCGTTGACCACCAGCGGCGACAGATCGACGGGCGCCGCCGTCGCACACGTCGTCTTAAGCACGATCGTGCCCCGTGGGCGAACGAGTCGCATGGCGACCGAAATCCCCTCCGCCGAACCCGTGCAATCGATCACGACATCGTGATCGTTGAAGTTTCGCAGCTCGCCGACGGTCGTGGTTCGGATACGCTTTCGATCGAGGAGGCCGAGCGTCCGAGGGTTTCGGCCGATCGCCAGAAGCTCGCAGCCCGTACGGGCGAGAACCTGCGCCACCAGCAACCCGAGTCGCCCCGTACCCAACACCGCGACGTGATGCCGGCGCTCGGGCTTGATCTGCCGGAGAATCTGATACGCCGCGGCCAGCGGTTCGGTGAACACTGCGCCCTCGTCCGGGACCGCATCAGGCACGACGTGACAGTTGCGTTCGGGAATCGCAACGTATTCGGCAAAGACGCCGGCCCGGCCCACGATCCCGACGACGCTCCGGCGAAGACAGTGGTTCGCCAGACCGCGGGCGCACATGTCGCACCGGCCGCAGACGCAGTTGATCTCGCCGACCACGCGCCGGCCCTTCAGCGCCGCCGGCCCCTTGCCGACGATGCCAACGAACTCGTGGCCCGGGATGCCGCTGAAGTCACCATATCCATTGAGGAGTTCCAGATCCGTCCCACAGACGCCGGCGAGCTTCACCCGAACGAGCACCTCCCCCGCTGCGGGCACTGGGTCCGGCACGTCACGAACGCAGACCTGTCCGGACTCGATGACAATCGCGCGCATTACGTCCGCCCCATGCTATGCCCGCCGACGGTACACTAGGGACTGGCTTGTCCGCGCAGCAGACAAGCCGGATCACACAACCAGCCAATGCGACAGACGCCATGTCGGCGCGCAGCCACGCGGCTCCGCCGATGCCATCTTCGGATTGTCATGTGGCGATGCGCCGGCGCCTTCCCCGAAAACCGGGGCGCGGGGGCGATCACTGAAAAATGCGGGGGACTGTCACCAGCCCATAGTGATCGGTCTCCTGGTCCGTCAGGGGAGGCATGCCGATTTCCTGGAGTTCCTTGTCGATCCAGGCCCTCTGAGTCCTGTTGGTCTTCTGCTCCAACCAACTGATCTTGGCACGCGTGATGATTTCGTGTCTCGACTTCTCTTCCATGCGACTAGCTCTCCGTCAACATTCGCGTTGATCGCGCGTCGCACTCTACTGGCGCGACGGAACGCGACGCCGCGAAACGACCCTCCTGGTCATGCCTGTTCTCGACGCCCCATTGCACATAAACCGGCCGTGCGAATGCGCTTCGCCCCACAGACAGTGTTGATCCGACCGCCGGGATCCTCGGCGCCGGACTCCATTATTGCAAGGATACTATATCTTCCATCGGAAAGTGCAACCTTTCCTTCGGAGTTTTCGGCCCCTTCGGGCCTGCCCTTCACCGCGCGGATCCCGCCGTCCGCGGGTATACCCGGCACCAACACGCCCGATCGTGTTTGGGCGGAATCTTTCCGACACCCATCAGATAGCATTGGACAGTCTCGGGGCCCATGAACTTAAAACGCTCATGAAACAGCGGCACGAGCGCCTCGCGCTGACGACGCGTCCCCGCCGGCAACGGATTCAGCCAGCGACGATACGACCGATGATCCCGAGCAATTGCCACGAATCGCCCGGCATTGTAAATCGTCGCCTCGATCTTCCGGCGATTGCGGATGATCTCAGCGTTCCGGCACAGACGATCCACGTCGCGCCCCGTCATCCCCGCGACACGCTCCGGTTTGAAACCGCCGAACGCGGCGCGAATCGCCCGGCGCTTGACCAGCACGATCCGCCAGGAAAGCCCGCACTGAAACACCTCCAGCGCCATGCGCTCCAGGTGACCGGCATCCGTCGCAATCGGCCGACCCCACTCGAAATCGTGATACGTTGCCAGCAGCGCGTCGCCGGACGCCCATCGGCACCGCCGGCGTCCGTCATCGGGGTCCGCCCGTCTGGTCATCGTCAGGCTCCGCCGGAACAAATTGCGCCGGTTCGCCCGTGCCTCCGGCACCGCCTCCATGTCTCATAATACACCCACGGCAGGACGCTCGCCAGCGGTGCGGACCGTTTTCTCGCACGGCCCGGCGGCGGGGTGCCACGGGCAGCTTGACTCCCCGTGTCCGTGTAACACACGGTACGTCGATGGGCGCCCGCAGATTGCGACGCCCCCCCGGTGATTCTATAGTGGCGCCACGCCAAGCCGGCGAGAACAGCATGACAGACCTGCAAATCGAGGCGATCGGCCCTGAGAGGACACGCGACGTTCTGCGCATCGCCCTCGCCGCGCCCGACCAGACGCCCGCTGACTTGGAAAGACACGTGTCGGGATTTATTCAGTACGCCCGCCGGATGTCGCTGTCTCTGCAGCAACACTGGATGGCGCTGCGCGGCGGACGGCCCGTGTCCGCCTGTGTCTGCCTGGAGTTTCCCGGCCGGACCGCGATGCTGTTCATCCCTCCCGGCGAGGCGACCGAGGCGGATGACGACGTGACCGTGCGGTTGGTCCGCCATGCCCTGTCGGGGGCGGCGCAGCGCGATATCCGCGTCGTCCAGTGCCTGCTCGATCCGTTCGATATGGACAATCACCGGCGTCTTCGGTCCGCCGGGATGAGCGACCTGGCCATCTTGCAATACCTGGAACGCGAGACCGCCGACACCGACACGACCGCCCTCGCCGTCACACCCGAGACCCTTCAGGACGCACAACTCGACTGGATCACCTATGACGAGCCCGATCGCCGAACCTTCGCGAATCTGATCCTCGCCACCTACCAAGACAGCCGGGACTGCCGTGGATTGACCGGCCTGCGCGACATCGATGACGTCCTGGCCGGCCACCGGTCGGCCGGCCTGTTTCTTCCAAGACGCTGGTCTCTCCTGCGCGTGGATCGGCAGCCCGCCGCGTGCATCCTCCTCGCCGAGAACCCGCTGCGGCCGGCGCTGGAAGTTGTCTATATGGGCGTGCATCCATCATTTCGGAGACGCGGCGTGGGCCAATTCACCCTCGAACACGGGCTGGCCCTCGCTCGCCGGGACGGCTTCGGGGTCGTCACGCTCGCCGTCGACGCGGAAAACGCCCCCGCGCTGCGACTCTACCACAGACACGCATTTCGAAAAACGCTCGAACGCCGCGCGATGATCCGCGCCATCACGCCAAACTCCGCTCGACCATGAGGATGCGCGCCGGGCCAAAGTTTTCCACCGGTTGTGAACAGCGACGCCCTTCGCGGTGGGAAACGCGTGGATGAATTTTTTTTTGCCCGCGCAACCTCTTGAAAATCTTAGGCTCGCACCGTGTGCAAAACTTTCTTTAAAGCTTTTCCGGTTGACCCTCCAGACGGTCGTTCGTAACATCCCGGGCGTTCCTGAGCGTGCCCGAAACGGGCGGTTTTCGTTCGCAAGTCAGTCCCGGAGACCGCTCTTCGCAAGGCTCGGAACCCTGGGTTTTTCGAAACACGCATCCGATGGTGAAATCCGCGCCGTGTCGCGGCCGGGAGGAGGAGCGCGCCGTGCCCGCCCAGATGGAAGACACCGGTGAACGAATACGGGAGCGGATTGCCGAAGTCGTCGGCCCGCAACGCTTCAAGGTCTGGTTCAAGAACGCGACGCGGTTGACCTGTGCCGACGGGTTCCTGAAAGTGGATGTTCCAAACCTGTTCATCGGCGGGTGGATCGAAAACCACTTTACCGAAGCCATCGCCGTCGCCGCCCAGGACGTGCTCGGCCGCGAGGTTCAAGTCCGATACGCCATCGAGCCGGACCTCTTTCGACAACTGGGCAAGTCAGAATTGAATTCACAGGCCGCGTTCATCGAAAAGAACGGCGAGCACGCGGCCCGCCAGCGCCAAACGCCCGCCGCCGCAACGCGCAAGCTCCGCGGCCGGCTCGATACCTTTGTCGTCGGGACGCAGAACCGCCTCGCGTTTTCGGTCGCGCAGGACGTCGTCGAGCGCCCCGACGAGGATGGCACGCCCCTGTTCTTCCATGGCGGTTGCGGCGTCGGAAAGACGCATCTCCTCCACGGAATCGCCAATGCCCTGGCGACCCACAAGCCCCACATCCGCTGCATGTACGTCACCGGTGAGGAGTTCACCAACCGGTTCCTCCATGCCTTGCGCGGACGGAGCCTCGATGCCTTCCGCCACCGATTTCGGAGCCTCAACGTCCTCATCATCGACGACATCCACTTCATCGCCAACAAACGAGCCACGCAGGAAGAGTTCCTACACACCTTCAACGCCATCGACTCTGGAGCGATGCGCATCGTCATGGCCTCAGACGCCCACCCCAAGATGATCGGAGACCTCTCCAAAGCGCTCGTCAACCGCATGGTCTCCGGCATGTTGGTCCGCATCGACCGCCCGGACTTCCAGACGAGATGCGAAATCCTTCGTCGAAAGGCGGCCGCCATGCACCACCCCGTACCCGATCCGGTCATCGCCTACATCGCCGAACGCGTCCGCCATAACGTCCGCGAACTCGAGGGCTGCCTCCTCAAGCTGGTCGCCTACGCGTCGCTGACGCGGGCCGCCATCACGCCGGCCCTCGCCCGCCAGGTCCTCGAGGAGCACCTCGCCAAGACCGGCAAGTGCATGACCGTCCACGACGCGGAACTGGGCGTCGCCACCTTCTTCGGTCTCAACCCCGCGGACCTGCACAGCTCTCGAAAGTCACGGACCATCGCCCTGGCCCGAAACATCGCCATGTACCTCACCCGCAAGCATACCGATATGAGCTTTCCCGAAATCGCCCGCTTCATGGGCAACAAAAACCACACGACCGTCCTGCTCGCGTGCCGCCGCATCAGCAAGATTCTCGCCGCAGAGGGAGAGGTTCGATGGCAATCGGCTGCCGGACCGCAGGTCGGTCGACTGGCGGACATCGTGGAACGGCTGGAGGCGCAGCTCCGAGGATGAGGATGCCCGCAGGCCCCGTTCGTCCTGCCGGCGGAATGTCGGCGTGACGGTCACACATCTGCACCGTTTACCCCTTCGTCTGGACGCGACTCGGGCCGACGTCAGCGCGCAACTGGCGCCCCCAACCGGGCTTACGAGCCATGCCGTCCCTCCCAAAATGGCAGCGTCACATTGCCGGCGTTATGCAGAATATAGCGTTGCCCCCCCGTGGCCAACGGGCACGACGGCGGGTGTCCTGCCTTTCACGTTGGCCACGGCGGGCCGACGCGACTGCGATGGGCGGTCTCTTTCACCGGTGGCCGACCGTGCCGACCCATCGCTCAGAATGGCATAAGGTATCGCTGCCATACCCAATGCGCCGGCCCCGCGGATCGCCGATGCGACAACCGACCATCGCGGCCCTAAGATTAGCGGACGGGTGTCGGTGCCGGCCGCTGGTTGAAGGCCTCTGAAAAACCGAACTACCATACATCCGGCAGGATCCACAGGATCCTTAACGTCCGGAAAGCCCGTGCGAGCCGACTCGTATCTTGTGCCGAGCGTCCGTTGGAGGAAACCAGTCCATGAACAAGCAGTCTGTCATTCGCCGAGGACTCATGTGCGTGCTGTGCGTCGTCGCGCTGGTCAACATCGTGTACTATTCCGATTTGATCGGTCACGTCGCCTATGCTTTCGAACGCGGCAAGCTGAAGGCCGATGTGGAGCACCTCGCGGCGGTCAGCGGTACCGATGTCGCCGGCCTCGAAGAACTGTCGCACGCCTTTCAGATCATCGCGGAGTCCACCAAACCCGCCGTGGTTCACATCCGCGCCATCTCCGTGTCCCCAAACCGCAACCTCCTCGACACGCTCCCCAAGGAATTGCGAGAGCAGTTGCCCCGCGAACGGCGGACCGGAACCGGCAGCGGGGTCATCATCGACACGGAAGGCCACATCGTGACCAACAACCACGTCGTGTCGGGTGCCCAGACCATCTTCGTCACGCTCATGGACGGACGTCATTTTGAAGCCGAAGTGGTGGGAACCGACACCAAGACGGACCTCGCCGTGATCAAGATCAACGCCGACCGCCTTCATCCTGCGCGATTTGGCGATTCCGACCGAATGAAGGTCGGCTACATGGTTCTCGCCATCGGGAGTCCGTTCCGCCTCGACCACACCGTGTCCCACGGCATCATCAGTGCCCTCCAGCGGCACGACGTGATTCGGGACATCGAATACGAGGGCTTCCTCCAGACCGACGCGCCGATCAATCCCGGAAACTCGGGCGGTCCGCTCATCAACACACGCGGCGAAGTCATCGGCATCAACACCGCCATCGCCACAGAGTCCGGCGCACACCAGGGCGTCGGGTTCGCCATTCCATCAAACACCGTCACGAGCGTTCTCGACGCGCTCAAGGCCGGCCGGAAAGTCGTCAGGGGGTTCCTCGGCGTCAGCATCTATAGCGTCGATCCCGAGTTGGCGAAATCGTACGGCCTCGACCGTCCCACCGGTGCACTCGTCCGCGGTCTGTTGAAAGGCGGACCGGCGGAGAAATCCGGCCTCAAACAGGAGGATATCATCCTCGGCCTCAACGCCCGGCCGGTCGAAAGCAACGAAGACCTGCAACTCAAGATCGCCGCGGTCCGCCCCGGCGCCGAAGTCGATCTGACCGTCTGGCGCGAGAAGCGCGAAAAGCACATCAAGGTGATGATCGAGGCCCAGCCGACGGGGTTTTCCACGCGGGCCTCGGCCGAGGATATCAAGCAGTTCCGGAAAGGACCGGAAGACGCCGACCTCGACGACGACACCGAGTCGGACACCAACTCCGCCGACGATCAGACGTTCGAGCGTCTCGGCCTCGAGATTGAAACCGTCTCACCACGCCTGGCGCGACGCTTCCAGATTGATGAGAAAACCCAGACCGGGGCGATCGTCACGAAGGTCGACCCGACCAGCAGCGCCTATGACAAAGATCTCCGTCGCGGCTGCGTGATCACCCGCGCCAACGGAAAGCGAATCACGAACATCGATCAACTAAAACAGGCCTTCACGCGATCAGCGCTCCGCAAAGGCGTGCGACTGTGGGTCAAACCCCCACGCGGCGTCGACTTCCCGGTCGTCCTGACATTGAAATAGACACACGGCGCGTGCATGCCCCATCCCCTCCCGAGGTGGGGGACGGATTCTCGGCTTCGACGCCTCGTCTTGACGTCTTGACGTCTTGCAGACACGCGCCGCCGTGACCGTTGGCCACGGGGGGCCAACGCTACACTCTGCATAACGCCGGCAATGGAGCGCTGCCATACTAATCGTGAAGATCGAGACCGTTCGCGTCGCGCATGCCCCCGCACAGACAGACGATCCCCTCAATCAGCCCCCACAGCCCCACGATTCCGCAGCTCGCCCCGGGCACGCACCCCAGTGAGACGACGCCGCCAAACACGGATAGAAACAGCATCAAGAGGCCGATGCCGGTGTACCCGAGATAAAACCGATGCACCCCCAGACCGCCCAGCAGGATCCCCAACAGTCCCGCCACGAGCTTGCTCTTGGGCCCCACGCGTCGCAGCCCGGCCGCGTAATGGATCGGCGGGATCGGCGGCACACCGACCGCCGGCCCGACCCGTGTCGCCGTGGGAGCCTCAGGCAGCGACGGGCTCCGTTCGACCGCGACCGCCGCAGGCCCGCTGCCGACCCGCCGCAACGCCGCCGCGACCGCGTCGATGGAATCCGCCCGAAGCGAGCGCTCCGTGCCACGCTCAATGAGCTGGGTCTCCGCCGAAATCCGACCTTCCGCGACCCACTGCACAAGCGTGTCAATGTCGGCCGGACCGTAGCGTCCACCATCGATAGCGATAACGAAGTAATACAAGCTGTGTCCTGTCTCGCGCACCGCGGTGCGCCGCTGTCACACAGCGCGCCACGCAGGCGCGTCAATCGAGGGCCGTGACCGTTCTGGCGGAAACGCCCGGCTGCCCCGATGGGTGCCACTGGCGGCTTGTCCGCCAGTACATCGACGAACCATGCCTTTCACGGACACGGGCAGGCAAGCTGCCCGTGGTACCCCGCCGCCAAAACGTCACACACCCCGTCAATCGTCGTCGCCGTCCCGCCGGGCCGCGCGCACGGGGGGCTCCTCCGAAGTATTGCCCCCCGGAGACGCAATATTTCCGGGCCGACCCCGATTGAAGGCCTCCGGCGCAGCCCGCGGCGTCAGATTCACGACCGCCGACGCAACCGCGATGGTCACCCTTGCCGCTGGGCTGTATTCACGGGCCGAGGTGCGGATGCCCACATACCGCCCGATCAGACTTCGCGTGTCCGGCGCAACGTCTCGCGGAATGTCGACATAGGCAATCGTCCGATTCCGGAGCGGATCGACCAGCCGAAACCGCCGCTGGGCCGGCGCAAAGGCGTAGCTGACGCGAAGCTCGCCCTCCAGCTCAAACCGCTCCACCGGCGCCTCGGCCCGAACCCGTGCAATCTGGAGCCGCTCACGCCGAAGCCGCGACCGCGCCGTCTCCAACTCGCTCCGGTCTGCCGAAAGGGCCTTTCGGGCCGCTCCCAGTTCGATGCGATCCGTCAACTGCCGCACCCGAATCCTGGCGATCGCACGCGGAACATACGCCTCCTCCTGCTGAGCAATCGGGCGATAGCGCGTCCTCAGTCGTTCGAGGTTCCGGTCCTCGGCCGGTTTTTCCATTTCCGCCTGCAACTCGCTCTCCAGCTCCGCCAGACGGGCCTCATATCCTCCGGGGCCCGGTTCCGTCATCGGCACGACCTCCGGAGCCTCGCGGTGTGGCGCGCCACTCGGAAGCGCTCGAGGCGAATCGGTCCGGACGACCGCTTCCTCCACCGCGGTCTCGCTCTCCGATGGCGGAGGCACGACCGAGACCGGCACGATCGGCTCACTGCGATCGGCTTCATCCGCCGGCTCGACGGGGGCTCCGGGCGATTTCGTGGCCACCACTTCCGGACGCGTTGGCATTTCCACCGGCGGCATCACGACCGCCTTCGGTGCCGGCCCCGCACGACGGCCGCCGGCCAGGTAGCGCTTCAGCAGCCCCGTCCGCAACCGCGGCTCGACACGTCGAACATACTGACGACTGATGAACAGCGACGCACCCTTCGGTGGAACCAGCTTATAGAATCCGTCCGCCTCACCCATGATCTCGACCTGCGTACCCTTGCGGACCACGATTTGCGTGGCGCTCTTTCGCGGACTGAGAGTGCTGCCCGCACGCACATAGACGTTGTCGCCGGTCACGACGCCGGTCTTTCCGTCGTCCGACCGCCGGATCATCGACATGTCGACATAGCTGGTGCTGCCCTCGGGCGGGACGATCCGATACCAGCCGAACTTCTCGCCCAACACGAGCACGCGGTCTCCCGTGTCGACCTTCGTGGTCGGATACCAGTTGCCGCCCGCGCCGCTTCGAACGTAGACGTTCGCGCCGGTCACCTCCCCCTCCCACGGAAACGCATCGTCACCCGAGGCCGTTTGGGCCTGCAAACCCACCGCCCAAACACCCATCAACCCTGCCGCCGCGAAAATGGTAGCCAGTGAGCGCATGATCAAACTCCCTGCACAAGGCCTGCGGACACACCCCGCCCGCTATTATACGGATTCGCAAGGCTACGGTACGACCACGACTGGGACCTGTCAATTCCCGTATCCCCGCCCGCGCTCTCCTGTCCCGATCGATGCGACGATAGCGCGTGGATTCTGCGGTCAGAGCCGCGACCGTGAGAAAACGCACAAGTTGCACCGGCCTCATCGGTCCTTCATAACCGGCGTGGGTGTCACGGGCGGCGCGGCCACCGTATGTGTTTGGCGTGTCTGGCGCGTTCATCAGAGCCCGGAGCGCGAGCGACGGGGGCCACGCTGACCCACTCGCTTGCGATCGGGGCTCGGACCAGGTCCATCAGCGACGGTATTGGGCCTCAACGTGCTAAACAAGCACTCGCGGCCAGTGCCTCGGGATGCGCCGGATCGCCGATCTTGCCACCGACCCGACCGCGGCCCGGATTACGGCGGGATCACCTTGTTGAGCAGCGCCGGGGAGTCTTGCTCACCGATGGGAAACACGGATTTGTCCAGTGGAGCCACCTTGAATTCCTGGTCGGCCAGCAGGGTGCTCGCCGTACCGGTCGTGTCCATAAGGGCCACCACATCGGCCACGTGCTCAAGACCCAGCAAGTGCCCCGCCTCGTGCGCGGCCACGTTGCCGATGGCGACTGCGATCCCATCGACCGAAGGTCGCCGAGCGAACGGATCGGAGAAATTGTCCGTAAAGATGATGCCATCGTCGCAGATGTTCATGTTGTCGTGGTCGACGTCCTGCGATATGCCAAAGGCCCTCTGGCTGAAGCTGCCAAAGTAAATCGTCGTGAACGTGCCCGGCAGCGGAAGTGCCGCTTCATCCGTGGTTATGACTCGCAGGCCCGTCCCCTCAAAGTTCTCCAGCACCGACGCCTTGATGCCCGACTTGATCTGATCCGTCATGCCGTCGTACGCCGGATCGATGTCGTGGGCGTCAAAGGGGGGCAGGGTGCGCGTCCCCACGTTGGGGATGGTGATGCGGCCACCGCGAAAGTCGAGCACGAGAATCTGCACGGAAGGCGTCGGCGCGCTGCCTCCGCGTTCAACCCTGACGACGCCGTCATAGCCCCCCGACTCGGTCGCCAAGAACGACCGCGTCGTCGCGACAAAACAATGGTCCGTACCGACGCGAACGATATGGTCAATAATGGATTCGAGCCGGCCGGCAGGCAGGTTGGCATCGTCGTTGAGAAACAGCAGATGGCCGTCGGCGTTGAACAGGCCGGCGGTCGGATCGACAGGGCTGCCCGGTGCGGCCTGAATCGTGACCCGGATGCGGTCGCCCGGCTCGCAGGCGCCGAGATCGTAGACATCGACCTTGTTGCCGCTGATGATCCCGGAAACGGTCGCCTCTCCGCTGGCGTCGAGGCGCAGCACCGTCGCGCTGCTGAAGGTACTGCCCGGCGGCTGATTGAGAAGGTTGGTCGGCGGGAGCAGCGAGACGTTCGAATTGCAAGAGCCGCCAAGGACCAGACATGCAGCGACCACCACGATGCAGGCTGAGGAGATCCGGGTCAAGCGGTGTCACTCCGGTGCGGATGCGCCCATCCAGCATGCGAGGCCCGATAGCACGCGTCGAGCGGCGAGCTGTCCGGCGCCGCCCACCTCTTAAGTGTTGGATCCGATCGGCCCGGAGTCAAGGGCCGAGCGGTCCGAAACCCCCGAATCTCGCCATCCGGCACACCGCCCCACGGTTCTCGTCGAGTCCGGATCGCGACGGGCCGGCGGACACCATCCGCAAGCTCCAACCGTGACCGCGCTTCAGAGCCCGGCGAACACGATTTCCTTGTTCGTGGTTCGGGCGTCAATCTTGCCGCCGCCCTCGTTCAGGGTGGCGCTGAGAAGGTCGGTGCCGACCGTAAGGTTGCTGATCTGGAAGCCGTTCAGGTCGGCGGCTATCGAGCCGCCGGCGGAATCAAGCCGTATGTCGGCACCGGTCGGGACCGCCACGGAGAGATCGATTTTGCCGTCGGTGGTGATCGCCGAAACAAGCCCGTCGACCGGTGGCGACACCCGGAGCGTGATGTCGGCATTGCTCGTTTGAACCTCGGTGCTGCCGGCCACGTCGACCACCTCGATCGGCTGATCGCTCGTCCTGGCGACAACATGGCCGGTGACTTGGTTGATCGTCACCTGACCGGTGTGGGTCTGAATGTCCACGTCGGCCACCAGCCCCGTCACGTCGACCGGCCCGCTCCCAAGAACGATCTCGGTCGGAACGCCCCGCGGAACAATGACAAGCACGTCGAACTCGATGTCGGCGCCACTCAAACCGCGCGCCGGCACAGCCTCAACCTCAAGCCGGCCCGCATCCAGAAACGACCCGGCTGCAAACACGATGGACTGGGTCAGCAAACTGGTCAGCTCGTCCTTGCTGTGCCATGGGGACAGGATCGTTTTCGTCACCCGGACCGTGGCCTCGGTCGCGTCCGCCGCCTGCCGAACGGCCACGCGACCGGCGGGAACGTCGATCCGCATCGTCTGGACGTTCTCGAACGACACCGACTGAGTGCTCCGCTCGATGTTCGGATTGTTCGGATCAATGCCATCGGGCGCGGGCGTCACGGTCGTCTCGCCACCGCCAAACAGCGGAAGGAAGGGCACGTTACAGGACGACGCCGACAGGATCGCGACTGCGGCGATACACGGGAGCATACGTTTGGCAAACACGGGCGGTCTCCAGACAAGAGGTTCAAGGCGATGATCTCGGCAACAGACTTATCGGCCAGGATCGGGTGGGGATTCAGCAACGGCCGTCGATGGCGGACCGGCGATTTCACGTGGCAGATCACGGCCCTGCGGAGAGTCGCCGTCTTCGTCCCGCGTCACATCTCGCAGTGCGGGTCAAGACAGCCGTCCGATAAACAGCCCCGGCCGGCGAACAATGCCGCAGCGTTGCCGCTCGGCGAAGCCGAATGCCCATCGAATCGGCAGCGCCGTTGGATCTGTCAGCCCGCAGCCGGGGCCGCCGCGGAGATCGCCGCCAGAAGCGCACGCGCCTTGTTCAGTGTTTCCTCGTATTCGGCCGCCGGGTCACTGTCAGCCACGATGCCGGCCCCTGCCTGAATGTCAAACAACCAGTGTCCGGACTCGCTCGACGGGGTGGCCACGAGGGTCCGCAGCGCAATACAGGTATCCATGTTTCCCGAGAAATCGAGATAGCCCACCGCTCCGCCATAGGGTCCGCGGCGAACCGGCTCGAGCTGGTCGATGATCTGCATGGCGCGAATCTTCGGCGCCCCGCTGACCGTCCCGACCGGCAGCGCCGCGCGAAGAGCGTCGATGGCGGTCCGGCCGTCCGCCAACTGCCCCGTGACATTGCTGCTGATGTGCATGACGTGGCTGTAGCGCTCGATGGCCATCACGTCATCCAGCCGCACGCTGCCCGACGCGGCGACACGGCCAACGTCGTTCCGCCCGAGATCCACGAGCATGATGTGTTCGGCACGGTCCTTGGGGTCCGCCAGCAGTTCCCGTTCGAGCGCGGCGTCCTCGGCCGCGCTAGCGCCGCGCCGCCGCGTGCCCGCCAGAGGACGATTGGTCACCGCCCCGTCTTCCACACGGCAGAGAATCTCCGGGCTGGCGCCGACCAGCACGCACCGCGGGCTTTTCAAAAAGAACATGAACGGGGAGGGATTGATCACGCGAAGGACGCGGTAGACGTCGAAGGGGTCCGCCGCCGACATCGTCCGCAGCCTCTGGCTGAGCACCACCTGGAAGATGTCACCCGCCCGGATATAGTCAATGGCTCGGCGGACCGCACCTTCAAACTGCTCGCCCGTGACGGTGCTCTCGAACGGCGCGTCCGCGTCCGTGTCAAGCCCGAACGCCGTCGCCATGGGTGGAGCCGGCCCTTCGAGCTGCGCAACAATCTCGTCGATCTGCCGACAGGCGTCTGCATACAATTCGCCGACGCGACCATCCAGCCGCACGTGCGCAACGACGAGAATCGTGTTGCTGACGTGATCGAAGATCGCCATCCGGTCGTAAACCCCAAACGACAGATCGTCCAGCCCACGGTCATCGGGGGGGGGGGTCGGAAGCGATTCGTAGTAGCGCACGGTGTCGTAGCCGGCATACCCGACGGCCCCGCCCGTGAAACGCGGGAGACGCACGCGACCGAAGTCGATCGGCTCGCGCGGCAGCGAGGTGTAATCCCGCAGAAGAGTCTGAAGCGCCGCCAGCGGGTCGGCGCAATTCGTGAGGCGTTCGACCGGGGCCCCCGGTCGTTCGACGGAAACCGACCTGCCGCGAGCGCGAAACACCACGGCCGGCCCCGCGCCCACGAAGCTGTAGCGCGCAATCTGCTCGCCCCCGACAACGCTCTCCAATAGAAAGGCCCGGTCCGCGCCGCGGGCGATCCGCGCAAACGCCCCCACCGGCGTCAGCCGATCTGCGAGCAGACGCCGGAAAACGGGCACCGTCCCGCCGTGACCGACAAGACTGCGAAGCTGCTCCAGCGACGGACGAACCATAGACGACGCTCACTCTCCCCGCGTAGAGACGGACCCGGGAACGTCGCATAGCATAACGACCACGCGGCCGAACGTCTGCCCGATCGGCGCCGACCCGGCGCAGCCGGGCCGTGTCAGCCAAGATGGACTCGATGCATCACTGTAGCGTCGCCCCCCCGTGGCCGACGTAACCGCATGGCTCCCTGCGGCGGGCATAGCCGTAACAGTTTCGGCGGCAATGCCGCGCAGGGCCGGACGGATGCCACGGACCCCGTCGCAGCGCTGACCGGTCGCGTTCTCACACACGCCCTCCGAGGCGCGAGCACGAAACAAGGACAATGGCTTATGTATGAACTCGTGATTCTCGCAGAATTTGCCGCCGCGCACCAGATCCGTCTGCCGGACGGGACGCTCGAACCCTTGCACGGACACAACTGGCGCGTCGAGGCGATTCTGGAAGCACCGAACCTTGACGACACGGGGATTGTCGCCGACTTCACCGGCCTGCAGGCCGACCTCCGACAGGTCACGGCCGAGTTGCACAACACACACCTGAACGCGTTGGCCGCCTTCACGCAGGACTGCCCGACGACCGAACGCGTCGCGCGGCACATCCACCGGCGTTTCGCCGCAACCCTGCCTCCGACAGTCAAACTCCGAAGGGTCTGCGTGTGGGAAACAGCCGATTGCGCGGCCGCCTATGTGCCCGATGCCACGGGCCGGCCTCCAACCTGATGCAACATGCCATAGTTGACGATAATCAGGAGGATGACTAGGATTTCCCCGACGTCGGTGTCCGGCGGAACCACGATGGAGGATTGAGTCCGTTGTACTGTCAACAGTGCAAGAAACAGGCCGCCACGGTTCACATAACCGAGATCGAACACGGCGAGAAGCACGAACACCACCTGTGCGAGTCCTGCGCCACCGAAACCAAAACGGGGATCGCGGCGCCCAAGGCGGTGCCATTCGGCAAGACCCTGGCCGAGTTCGTCATGAAGAACGCGAGTGCCAAGGAACTCGCCAAGCTGACGTGCCCGCAGTGTAACACGACTTTTGTAGAGTTCAGAAACTCCGGCCTGCTCGGCTGTCCGTGCGATTACGATGCCTTTGAAAAAGCGCTGATTCCACTGATCGAGCGGGCCCACGAACGCTCCAGCCATCACGTGGGAAAGATTCCACGGCGCCTCGGCACACCACGGCCCGTCGAAAATGACCTGGTTCATCTGCGCGGCGAGTTGAACAAGGCCGTCGGCCTCGAGCAATATGAAAAGGCCGCGGCACTCCGCGACAAGATAAGAATCCTGGAAACCGGGGACTAATGGACAAGATGATCCACAAGGCGGTGGAGTGGCTCCGCGGCGTTGGGCCGATGAGCGATATCGTGATCAGCTCTCGGATCCGGCTCGCGCGCAACGTCGCCGGCTTTCCGTTCCTGTCCAAGGCCACCAGCGATCAACGCAACGAACTGACCACGCTCCTGAGATCAAACATCGACGGCGCCGCGACCGGGGGCGCGTGGACCTATGTCGACATGGAGCAAATCAGCGAGCTGGACCGGCAGCTTCTCGTCGAACGCCACCTCGTCAGCAAGCAGCACGCCGAGGCCAACGGCAGCCGCGGCGCCTCCGTCTCTCGCAACGAGCGCGTCTCCGTCATGGTCAACGAGGAGGACCACCTCCGCATCCAGGTCATTCGCAGCGGCCTGCAACTCGCCGACATCTGGGAAGAAATCAACGAAATCGACGACCGACTCGAAGACCACATCGACTACGCCTTCCACCCGCGATATGGATACCTCACGGCCTGTCCCACCAACGTCGGCACCGGCATCCGTGTCTCCGTGATGCTGCATCTACCGGGCCTCAAGCTCACCGGTGAGATCGAGCGAGTCTTCCGCGCTGCCAAGGACATGCGGCTCGCCGTCCGCGGGTTCTTCGGCGAGGGCACCGAAGCCACCGGCGACCTCTTCCAGATCAGCAATCAGACGACCCTCGGCCGCACCGAAGAAGAGGTCATCGACGATTTCAGCCAACTGGTCATGCCCAAGATCATCGAGTACGAGCACCACGCTCGTCGAGCCCTGGTCAATGAGAAGACCCTGGCGCTCGACGACAAAATCTGGCGATCCTACGGCGCCCTCAAGCATGCCCGGACCATCAGCAGCGACGAAACCATGCTCCACCTCTCCCACCTCCGCATGGGTGTCCACCTCGAGCGAATCCGCGAAATCGACCTCCAGACCATCAACGACCTGTTCCTGTTGACCCAGCCCGCCCATCTGCAGAAGATGGTCGGCGCCCGGTTGAACGGTGAACAGCGCAGCACCGCCCGGGCCGATTGCATACGTCGGCGACTCGAAGGCAAGTGACCCGCCTCGCCACCAGCGGCGGTCAACCCGCCCCCAGGTCCACCGGCAATGAAGTGAGCGTGTGACCGAATGATGACCCTCGGCACAATCGGTGCGTTCGGCTTTACTGATTTTCACCCGCCGGAGATTCTCGGCCTGTACGCCGAGGCGGGCTGCACGGTCGTCCAGGTATACCGCAATCGCTCCGGCCGATTCCCCGCCAACGACATCCGCCCCGTTTGCGAGGACGCCGGCCTTCGAATCGATTCCATCCACGGACATTTCGGCGATGATCTCGATCCGTCCAGCGAGAACGAAACGGTCCGGCGAGCGACGATGGCGCTCTATGCTGCGGAGGCCGATTACTGCCGGGAACTCGGTGGCAACATGGTCGTCGTGCATCCGTCCCCCGCGCACGCGGCGGCAGGCGACCTGAATCGCCGCTACGCCCGGCTCCGCCGATCCTTTGACGATCTGGCACGCATCGGACAACAGACTGACGTCTGCTTTGGCATCGAGAACATGCCTCCCTGGCATCCGGTCGGCACCGACGTGCCGCGGCTGATCCGGACGATCGTGGACGCCGACAGCGATCACCTGCGGTTCGTCTTCGACACGGGCCATGCCCACATGACGTGCGGCATCGAAGAGGCCCTGGCCGCCGCCGGCCCGCACATCCGCCACACGCACGTCCATGACAACGACGGCGCCAACGACACCCACAGCCTGCCCTACCGCGGCACCCTGCCTTGGGACCGCTGCGCCGCCGGCCTGCGAGACGCCGGCTACCAAGGCGTCTTTCTTCTCGAGGTGTTCGAGCTTGCAGACGACCTCCGCAGGCTGATGACCGACGATTGGAAACGCAACATCCGGGCGATCCTGAACGGAACGTTGTCCTGACGCGCGCCATGGCGACCCACAGACCCGCCGGCTGCCCGTCAATCCGAAACCGTCCGGTCCCGAACGATCACCCACGCACCGTCGATCCGCCGCATGTCGAGCCGAAACCGCCCCGACGCATCCCCTCCGGCGCGCTGGAGATGAAATCGCCCGGACACCTCCGCCGCGTTCGTGCCGGTCGGCTCCACGACCAGATCGCGGAAACTCAATATGCCCATGCGGTCCCGCGTGGGATACCGGCTCTGGTAGCGGTCCAGCGTGGCCTGCCAGCCCTTGACGGTCTTCTCGACCTCACGCTCGACGCCCGTGTCCGGATCCTTGGCCTTCCCGACCGAGACAAACGTCAGATCGTCGGACTTCCAGTACCCCTCCATGAACGCCCTGAGATCACCTCGGTTCCAGGCCGCCCCCTGAAACCGCAGGACAGACCGGATCGCCGATTCGTCGGACGACGTCGCCGCACAGCCGCCGCTGCCGATCGCGACAAACGTGATCCACGCGATCCAGACCCGAGGTTGTGTCATCTCTCGCCGCACGCGGCTACCCCCGCGGCTCGACCCGCTCGAGGCCGTTCATGTACGGCCGAAGCGCCTTCGGCACGGTTACCGAACCGTCGGCGTTCTGATTGAGTTCCAGAATGGGAATCAGAATCCGCGGGCTGGCGATAACGGTGTTGTTCAGCGTGTGACAAAAACACGTCTTTCGATCCTCGCCGCGGTATCGGAGATTGAGCCGGCGAGCCTGGAACTCACCGAGACGCGAGGCGCTGTGCGTTTCACTGTAGCTGTTGCGTGACGGCATCCACGTCTCGATGTCGTACATCTCGACCTTGCCCTGCCCCATATCGCCGGTGCAGACCATCATCACGCGGTAGGGCAACTCCAGAGCCTGCAAGACGGCCTCCGCGTTCGCGATGATTTCGTGGTGGTGCCGTTCGCTCTCGGCTTCATCGTTGCGGCAGAGAACGACCTGCTCCACCTTGTCAAAAAAATGAATGCGGTAGATGCCGTGCGTGTCCTTGCCGGCGGCGCCGGCCTCTCGACGGAAACAGGTCGACAACGCCGCCAGCCGGATCGGCAGCTTCGCCGCGTCGATGATTTCATCCCCGTACATCGCCGTGAGCGACACCTCCGCCGTGCCGACCAGCGACTTGTTGTCCCGTTCGCACTGATAGGCCTGCTCCTCGCCGCCCGGATAGTAACCCGTGCCGTACATCATGCCGTCGCGAACCAGCACCGGCACGGTCACGAGCTCGAATCCGCGGGCGGCGATCGTGTCCATCGCCAGACGCAACACGGCCTGATGCAACATCGTGCCCGCCCCGCGCAAGAGATAGTTCCGCGCCCCCGCCAGCTTGACGCCACGGTCGATGTCGATGATCCCGAGCGCCTGACCCAGTGCCACATGGTCCTTCGGCTCGAAGTCGAACGACCGCACCTCGCCAACCCGGCGGACCTCAACGTTGCCGGACTCGTCCTCGCCGACCGGCGTCCGCTCCGACGGCACCTGCGGCACCGTCAGCATCAAGGCCCGAAACGCCTCCGCGTTGGCCTTGGCCTCCTCTTCGAGCATCTTGATCCGATCGCGAATCGCCGCGGACTCGCCCTGCAACCGGTCGCCCTCGGCCCGCAACTCCGCCTCGGACCGCCCCTCGGCCAGGGCCTTCTGAAACCACTTGCTCTTCGGGTTCTTGTACAGCCCGATCTGACCGCTCAGTTCCCGGCTCTGGTTCCGCAGGGCATCAGCCTCCTGCTGGATCGCCCGCCGCCGTGTATCCACCTCCAGCAGCCGGTCCAGATCGCACGACACCTCCTTGACCCTGCAGGCACGCCGGACCGCCGCCTCGTTCTCTCGAATGAACTTGATGTCAAGCATTAAACCGTCTCGTCTGCATCGTTACCCATCTGGTCGGACATCCGACCTCGCGGGCACTGTGCACATGCCTCAAGCCGCGCTCGAATCATACGCGATCTCAACTTGAATCAAAGCGACGGGCCTCTCTTCGTCGTGTATAAGGTAGGGTGACCGCGGCCGGGCTGACGACGTCGCCCGCCAACATTGGAGAGATTCAAATGCGACGTTATTCTTCGGTCTTATGGGGACTTGGCATAATCCCAATCTTCGCGGGCGGATCGACCTGCAACACGACCCTCCCGACCGGCGTATCGACCTCCGCCGGTGACAACACCCAATGGACCGCCGCCACGATCGACAACAGCGCCGGACCCCGGCCGGTCGTCGTGGCGGTCGCGGACCTCGACGGCGACACCCGGCTCGATGTCGTCGCCGGCTATCAGGGCACCACGACGGTCAATCCGTCCGTCTCTCTCTTTCTCCAATCCGCGACCGGCACCTTCACCGCCACACAGATCGCCGGCGATACCAACCTGGCCGGTATTGTGGCCCTCGACGTGGCAGACATCGACGGCGACGGCCCGATCGATGTCGTCTGCGCCTGTGACGGTCGGATCGTCTATCTCCACAGCCCGGCCACCCCCACAGACGCGGCCGGCTGGGCGCTGTTCACCGTCGCCCAGTCGTCCGGCGACGGTTTCGGCCAGTGGAACGACATCGCCGTGACCGACGTCGACGCCGCGGGCAGGCCCGACCTCGTGGCATGCAACGGCAACGTCGGCCGCCTGAGCTTCTTCGCCGCCCCCGAAAACGCCGCGTCCGGCGACGGCTGGATCCGCCGAGACATCGACGCGATGACCCGGACCGGCGCGGCCGGTCTGGCCGTGGACGATGTCGATGGCGACGGACGAAACGATTGCTACTCGACCGCGCCGGGCGAGTCGACCAACCGCATCGCCTGGTATCAGAACCCCGGCGCCGATAGCACGGCTGCGTGGACCAAGCACGGTGTCGGCAACCTGCCCGCCACACGGATCGCCCTCGGCGATCTCGACCGGGACAGCGACACCGACGTGGTCGTCATCGATCCCGTCGATACCCGCGTCGCCTGGTATGTCCGCCCCGCCGACCTGACGACCACATGGAGCGGGTTTGTGCTGGCCAATTTCCTGACGATGAGACCGATCGACATCGCGGTCGTGGACGTCAACGGCAACAACGAGAGCAACGTCGTCGTGGCGACCCAACGACTTCGGCAGGGCGTCCGGCCGATACCGGCCGGATCGGGGACAACAAGCGACACCGAGTCCGAAGCGACCCGGGGCGGCGTCCTGCGATGGTTTTCACCCTTCAGCGACACGACCGAGCAGTGGCTTGAAAACAACCTGATCGACCTGTTCGACACACCGGGTCGCATCGCCGTCGGCATCCTCAACAGCGACAGCCGCCCGGACATCGTCGCCCCGCTCACCGCCATCGATCCCGCCAACGATCAGGTCGCCTGGTTCCAAAACGCGACACAGACGCCTGCTCCCTGATACGGCTTCCACCTCGCGGGCCGGACCGGCCGTCCCGCAGGCGGTTCGTCACCCTCACGGCGTCTTGGCCAAACCCAAACCGAACCGCGACCGTAAGCGAGCGGCACAACCCCGTGTCTGGTCAGAGCCGCGACCGTGAGGCAGCGGGGAGCGCGACTTTGGGCTCTCGCGCGTCCCACCGGTATATCTGCCGTGCCAACAGCCACAGGCAGATTGCGCGCGCTGTATCGAAAACCAGCTTTCGACACGGTTTACCATAGGAGTCCTCTTGTCTGCAACACACGATGAGGACCGATAAAGGATTCTCGCTCCAGCATGTGCACGATGTGCCAATTGTCAAGATCTACGGGGCATGTCCAGCAAGAGAGGGCAACAAAGATACCCACCGATCCTGTCACCGACCTTTCCCCCAGCGCCTTGCTTGACAGCACTGTGCCATATCGGATACGATCATTTATGGTACGAACTATACAGGCCCTTAACGCTCGAACGGCGATAGTCGCAAAACCGACCTGAGGACGTCAACGTCTCGGGCGCCTTGGGGGAGGCGCCTTGGGTTTCTTCGACGCGAGCTTCTTGCCGTGGTGCTTCAAAAACAGGCAATCCGCCTCTCCCCCGACCAGGATGCAACTCCCGTCCGCGTGGGCACCACACTGAAGGCAGAATCGCTCGAAGGAACGATCGGCCTGCGCCAGGGCGGACGCGGCCTGCGCCATCGCCCGAATCCAACGATCGACGTCGCGCTCGGAAATCGATCGTGCGGCAGTACGAATAAGATGCCGCTGCTCGTGTCGGATCTTGCCGAACACCTGCCTCCCGGTCGCGCTCAGTTTCAAATCGACCCCCCGACGATCCACACGCGATGTCCTGCGCGTCACCAGTCGACTGCGGACCATCGCGTCCACAATCTGGGTCACGGCCGGCTTGCTGACCCCCAAAAACCGCGCAATCTGCGTCGAGCTCTGGCTAGGGCGCCGGGCCAGCAGGCGGAGGACTTGCACCTTCGACCGAGACAGCGGCTCGCCGTCCACCACGACGTGCCGGCCCTGCAGAACCTCTTCGCTCGTCCGCGCAAAGACCAGCATGGCCTTGAGAAGACCGTCAACACGACTCAAGCTGAGAGAGGCTCGTTTGGCCATCGCCTTCCATTGTCGGCTCGCTCGGGAAAACAAGCAAGATTGGCCAACATACCCCGTCTGGAAGCCCAGGGCGAGCCTCGGCCGCCCATTCTGACGCCCCGGAGGACGAAGCTGCTCCGTCTTGGCAACATCCGCGCTTCCGCATCGTTGGACCTGAGGACAGTATTCTGATCTTCCACGGAGTTATTCTAATGAAACCTCGACGAATCCGTCTGACAACAATGGCCCTTCTCGGTCTTGCCATGCTTATCGCCACTGCGCCCTCACCCAGCCCTGCGGCCGCACGCAAGCGGGCAGACGTTTCGCTCGCTTCCGCTCAAGCCCGCTTCGCACGCGAGGCCGCCATCGCACGCGACCTCGTCGCCGGCCTGCGCCTCTCCCGACCACAAGCCCGGCAACTCCTCTCCGTCCTACACGACGCCGCCATCGTTCAAACGGAACAGCGCCGAGAAGAGGCCCGGCTCCTGCCGGCGATGGTCGAGGCACTTAGAGACTTCGCGACCGAGGACAGCCTGAACCGCGGCTTTTCACGCGCCGTCGAGCGACGGACCGCCCGCCTGCATCACCAGGGCCGGGAACTCCACGAGCAAACCATCAACCGGCTCATCGCGCTGGAACAACAGGCGAGCGAAATCCTGACCGCCGCCCAACGGGACTCCATCGAGCGTTTTCCGTCCAACCGGCGCTCGGCGAAGGCTGGCGCCCGCCGGCAAGGTCGAACGCCGCGAGCGGGCCGTCACCGCGTGGCCAAGCGCCGCCACCGGTCCGACACCGGCGATCCGAGGCTGAACGAGGCCGTCGGCAGACTGCACGACCTCCAGAAGACGATCCATCCGCAGGTGGGGACGATCGGACGACTCCTCCTGCACCCCGCCGCCGGTGAAGCCCTGTGTCGAATCACCCACACACGGCCCTCCGACGCCATGCACCGCGCGACTGAGATGCTGCAGCGCGGAACGGAAGCCTGCCCAATCGACGAATACGAACGCCAGAGGCAGGTCGTCGCGCAGTTCCGCGCGGAGATCAACAACTGGAATCTCATCAACGGACTGCATCTCAGCCGACAGCAGATCGAGCAGATCGCCTCCCTGTGTGATGCCCATGTCGCCGGCGCCAAGCAGGCGAAGCACCGGCGCCGCCAGTCGCAGAACCAAAACGTGCAGGCGCTCGTGGCGCTGGACCGCGCCGTCGAGCGGGTCCTCAGTCCCGGACAGCGACAGGTTCTCGCCGACTACAAAGCGTGCCTGATCCCTCCCAAAAACCTCAAGAATCCCGTCCGGACGGGGCAGGCGAACGATCACAGTCGCTTTGAACAATGGCTCTCCCGTGCCCGAAAGGCCAAGGGCGACCGGCTCCGGAAACTCGTTAAATTCGTCATCGAAAAGGAAGCCGAAAAGCTCGGCGAGTCGGATGAAGCGACGCGGCAAAAGCGGATCTCTCAACTCTACGATGCGGCTCGGCAGGCGGCGGCGATGTCGGATACGGAGTTCGAGTTGAGTCGGGCCGATCTCGCCGAACAACTCGAACCGCCGAACCGCATCCGGCAAATGAGGCAGGACATCCGCCGGCTTGCCCGGAAGAACGGCCTGCCGGGACCCGTAACCCAATTCATGCTCAAGCCGAAGTTCATCGAACAATTGCGCATTCGGGGCCGCCAGTTGGCCAACGGCGTCGTGACCGTGTCGGCCGACCTGTCCGGCGGTCCCCAGGCGCCCAATTGTGAAAAAGGCTGCGCCGTCAAGTCCAAGCCGCGAGCCCGCACGCGGCAGCCGCGACGACACCGGAAACGCTGAGCCGTCGAAACCATGGACCCTCCATCTGTTGACCGCCGCGTCTTTCTCTCCACGCTGGGCCGCTGCGCCGGCGGAGCGTGCCTCGCCTGCCACCTCGGCGCGTTCCCGGCGGAGGCATGGAGCAAGCCGCAACACGCCCTGTCACGCGAAATCGATTTCTACGATCATCTCGATGACGACCGAGTGCAGTGCCGCGTCTGTCCGCTTCACTGCACGCTCTCCGATGGCGAAACGTGCTTCTGCCGGACACGCACCAATCGCGGCGGTCGGCTGCTGACCAAGGCCTATAGCAATCCGTGCCTCCTGCGGATCGACCCAATCGAGAAGCTGCCGCTCAACCACTTCCGACCCGGCACCCGTGCCCTGACCATGGGTATCGGCGGATGCAACCTCCGCTGTCTTTATTGCCAGAACTGGCAACAATCACAGAAGATGCCCGATCAACTCAAGACGTTCGAGTTGACGCCGGAACAGGCCGTATCCGCCGCAAAACGCAAGGGCGTTGACACCATCGCGTTCGGCTACACCGAACCGGTGGCCTTTCTCGAATATGTGAAAGACACCGCCGTGCTCGCCCATAAGGCCGGCCTGCACGTCGCCGTCGCCACCGCCGCGTTCGTCGAGCCTGAGCCGTTGCTCGATCTCGCACACCACGTCGACGCCTTTGCGATCGGCCTGAAAGGGTTCGACGACGAGTTCTATTATCGAGCCCTCGGCGTCAAACTGAAACCCGTCCTCAAAGCCATCCGGACCGTCAAGAAAAAGACGAAGTGCTGGCTCGAACTCATCAACCTCGTCGTTCCCACATACAACGACGCGCCGAAACCGATCGGCGAGATGTGCCGGTGGATTCGGCACAACCTCGGCGGAAACGTCCCGCTGCACTTCGCCCGGTTCGTGCCGATGTACCGCCTGAACAATCTGCCGCGAACGCCCGTCCAGACGCTCGACGCGGCCTGTGCCATCGCCCGCAACGCCGGACTGCGATTCGTCTATACCTCCAACATCGCCCCGCACAGCGGCACCAACACCTACTGCCCCAACTGTCACAAACCGCTGATTCAACGGCTCGGCTTCAAGATCATCGAGAACACCCTGAAGCACGGCGTCTGTCCCTCCTGCCACAAGACGGTCCCCGGTGTCTGGAGTTGATCTCCGCACCACGCCCCGGCGACGCGCCGCATGACGGCCGCGCCCCTCAAGCTGCGCACCGCGAGCCTCACACCGGCGGCGAGTTTCCTCGCCCACGGTCTCTTCGCCCAGATGACCCAGATCCTCCTGCTCCGGGAGTTGCTCGTCGTCCTCGACGGCGATGAAATGGCCATCGGCACGATGCTGGCGGCATGGCTGGCGTGGACCGGCCTCGGCGCCATCGCCGCCACACGCCTGACACGTCGGTTCGCCCCTGACCGAACCCTGGCCGCCGTGATTGCGACGGCAGTATTATCCGTGCCCCCGGCCATCGTGCTCATCCGACTGGCTCCCACATTGCTCGACACACCGACCGGCACGCCGCTCCCCCTGTTGGGCGCACTGCTGCTGAGCACAACAAGCACCGCCATTCCCTGCCTCTGCGTCGGCATGATCTTTCCCCTGATGGTCCGCCTGGCAGACACCCGGCCGGCCCTCGCCTACGGGGCCGAGGCCGTCGGGGCGCTGCTCGCCGGTCTCGCCTTCCTGTTCGTCCTGGTGCAACGGGCCTCACCCATCACCATCGCACTCGTCAGCGGTCTCATCTTCACCGTGACCGCCGCGTGTCTGGTCGCACTTGAGGCATCCCACGGCCGCCGGACGCTGCGCGCTCTCCTGGTCATGACCGGCCTGTTGCTGGTCGCCGCGCCGTTTGGCAACGCGGCCGACCTGCGGCTCGAACGACTCCGATGGCGCACGCGTCTGCCCGGACGCCGCCTTGTCGAATCGCGGGAATCCCCCTACGGACGCTATGCCCTGCTGGAATCCGCCGGACAGTTCTCACTCTTCCTCGACGGAAAGATCCTCTGCGACCTGCCCGACCCCTATGCCACAGGACTGGCGGTGCATACCACCCTGCTCCAGAGGCCACCGCGCGGCCGCATCCTCCTCATCGGCCGCGTGTCCGAAGCCGCGATCGGGCAGGCCCTGCACCACAGACCCGACCACATCGATGCCGTCGAGATCGACACCGTCCCGCTCGCCCTCCTCCGCGCGCACCTGCCGTCGGGTACGCTGGCCGGCCCGGATTCGCCCGAGTTGCACCGGCATCCTGTCGACCCGATCGCCTGGCTCCGACAATCGTCGGACCGCTACGATGCCATCCTCGTCGACATGCCGGACCCGACGACGCTCGGCCTAAATCGCTTCTATAGCAGCGAATTCATCGCCAGTGCCGCCGCCCACCTGCTCCCCGGCGGCATCCTCGCCCTGACGCTCTCCAGCCAGTCCGACTACCTGGGACCGGTGCTCCTCGCCCGAAACGCCTTGGCCTACCACACCGTCCGCCGTGTGCTTCCAGACACGCTCGCCGCGCCCGGCGACACCTGTCTGATTCTAGCGAAAAGACCGGACGGCCTCGCGAAAGCAGCCGCCCCCGCGCTGACACTCGATGCCGAGACGCTCGCGGCGCGATCCGATGATCGCAAGCTGGACATCCCTGCGTACATCGCGAGGCTCTACGGCGACGTCTTTGCGGCCGATCGCGTCGCGGCGGTGAACCGCGAACTCGCCGCCTGGCCCGAAAGGCCGGAGCCGACTGACCCGCTCGCGGAAACGATCGCCCCAGATCGCCCTCCGGCGCTCAACTCCTCCGCCGCGGTCAACACCAATCTCCGGCCCCGCGCATGCTGGGCCACGCGCCTGCTCGAAGCCCGCAGGTACCATCCGGACCTGCTCCCGGTGCTTCGGCGATTGCCGATCGCGACGCGATGGACCCTGGGCTGCGTGGCCTTGGCGGGCCTGTTGACGGCCCTGCGAGTCCGTCGAACCGGTCGCGGCCGGCGTCGCGCGACCGTCATCCAACTGGTCATCGTCGCCGGCGCGGCCGGGTTCTCGGCCATGACGCTCCAGATCCTGCTCCTGTTGTGGTTTCAGTCGTGCGCCGGCCAGGTCTATCAACAACTCGCCATTCTTACGGCTGCCTTCATGGCAGGACTCGCAGCCGGGTCGATCGCGGCTACGCGCCTTCCGCGACCGAGGATCGGACTGTTCGTGACCCAATCGGCCATGCTCGCCGCCGGTCTCGTCCTGCCGTTCGTGTTTCCCGCCCTGTCAGACTCGGCATGGACGGCGGCGATGGTCCTGACCGGACTGATCGGAGGACTGCTCGGCATGCACTTCGCCTGCGCCGCCGCCCTCTGGCCGCCGGCGGAACACAGCCGGTCGGCCTCCGGCGGTTGGCTCTACGGAGCCGACCTCCTCGGAGGCGCGGTCGCCGCGTTTGTCATGGCCGGCGTCCTGATCACGGTCGACGGGTTCGCCGCAGCCGGCCGATGGGCAAGCGCGTTCGCCGGTGTCGCGTTTATCACCAGCTTGATGCTCGTCAGGCAATCGCCCGCCGCCGCTGCGACGGTGGCCTCTCGCAGACGCGAGGATCCGCCAGACGCGGAACGGCGATAGGCGGATCGAATCCAAGCCGGGCATCAGCCGGTCATCGATGGCAGGCTATACAGTCGGTGCTGACGTTGCGCTCTTCGTGACAGGCCAGACAGTCGTTCATCCGCATGACCAGCCGCACGCGCGGGGGCGGTGCGGTCAGCGTGGATTGATCGGCATGGCATCTCACGCATTCGAGCCCGCCGGCCGCCACATGCCGCCGGTGTGAAAAGAAGACGTCCGGCCGCGTGACCGCAACGCGAACCCAAGGGATGTTCGCATCGCTGTCGGCAAACGGGATGAGCTTCGCCTTCTCCGGATGGCCCGCGGTATCCTCGTCATCGGCGTCGTGGCAGTCCAGGCACGCCTCCTTGCCGGGCAGCCCGGCCATCACCCTCGTCGTGGCGTCCGTGTGGCAATCCAGGCATGTCAGTCCGGCGTCCTCGAGGTGCACGCGATGATTGAATGCAATCGGCTGGATCGCCCTGGCGCCGACGAAGCCGAAGCCATGCACCGCCACCACCACTCCGGCGATCGCGGCAACGAGAACAAGCACGATCACGATGATTCGCATAGCTACCAATCCTCACCGACCGCAGTCAGCAATCGGCCGGCAGTCGTTCGCACCACACACGAGTCGAAGAAGGCCGCTTACCGATTGCCGTCTCCTCCGGCGGCTGGCGCGCTCGTACCCTGGGGCTCCGCCTTGCCCTGCGTCCGGAGCCATGCCAGCAAGTCCACCATCTCGCCGTCATCAAACACGGGCCAGGAGACGCCCACCTCCTCCACGCGTTTCGGCATGATCTCGCCATGATTCCACATCGCGGCCGCCACACCTGCCGCCGACTCCGCGGATCCACGCAAATGCCCGATGGTCGGAGCATCCACGCCTTCGGCCGGACGCCCGGCGTGACATTGCGAGCAGGTTTTCCGCTCGAATTCTCGCTTGCCGCGGAGCGGATCAGCGACCCTCTCCCGGCGGTCAAGGCTCAAGACGTAGGCCAGCGTATCCGCGAGTTCCTGCGGGCTGAGCGGCGCACCCGGTCCTGCCTCGCCTCGCATCACCTCTGACATCTCGGGCGAGTGCTTCCACATCCGCGCGGCGAGCACACCCACGGCGAGGGGCAAGTCAGCCATCGCCAGATCGGGGCCCGTACCCGGGTGGCACATGTTGCACTTCTTGTCCGCGAAAAGGCGCTGCCCGATCGCGATGGAACCCGGGCGCAGGTACGTTCTTTCCTGATGTCGCCCGGCTTGGCGCACATACGCGACGAGGTGCGCCAGATCCGCCCCTTGCAGCATCGTCCGCGGCTCCGTCGAACCCTCTTGTCCGGCCTGCACCGTGGGCGTGTGCGCCCACATCCGTTGGGCCCAGACGATCGGATTGGTAAGGCCGCTCCACTTCCTGAGGTCAGGCCCCGGAGCACCGCCCTCGACCTCGATCGAATGGCACGCCGTGCATCCCCGGATCTCCAGAAGGCGACGGCCCTCGGCCGCACGTCCCGGCTCATCGACCTGCCGAACAAATGTCATCAGCGAGAAAAGATGTTCGATGTCGCCGGCGGTCAGCGAGTCCGCCGGCCGTCCCGCCAGTCTTGTCCGCGAAAGCACGGGCGGAAGGTGATTCCACAGGATGCCCGCCAGTCGCTCCCTCGAAAAGCGGCTCGAACGCAGTCGGCCGAGATCGGGGCCGATCGTCCCTCCTTGACCCCAGATGGCATGGCAGTCGGCACAGTGTTTCCGGTCAAATACCCGCCAGCCGTGCATCGCGTCGCCGGTGGCGAGCGAGGACTCGGCGGCGGACGACTGCCCCCGCGCGATGGCCGGCGCTGCGACGGCGCCGACCACAGCGGCCAACGCCAGCAGGCACGCCGCACTGACTCCGGCATACGACCCGCGAATCGATATCTGCAACCTGACGCCTCCGACTGCCATCTCACGGTTCTTCATCGTCCCACCGCTCCCGCCGGTTCGGGTTTCCGTGTCGCCGGTCGTTGCGGCTCCGGCAGATAACGCGCGATCTTCGCCGTCACTTCCGCGATGGACTTCTCGCGTCCCTCCTGCACCTCCCAGATGGAAACAATCGGGAAGAGCTTCGTGAACAATACGTAGCACAGGATGAATGCGGCAAAGCACCCCGCCAGGATGCTCCACTCCACCCAGGTCGGACTGTAGATGATGTATTCGGCGTGCGGCAATCGTGGTTGCGACAACGACGGCACCACGATGATGAACCGCTCCAGATACATCCCGATGTTGACTGAAATCGACGCGATCACCGTTCCGGCGACCGTCCGCGTCCGCTTGTTGCACAGAAGGGCGAACGGAATCACGAAGCAGGTCCCGAACATCGTCCAGAAGTGAGGTGCAAACCGCCCCGAGATCTTCATCCAGAAGATCTCCATGTGAGACGGTTCGCCGCCGTAGAAGGTCGTCAGAAACTCCGACCCGGTGAAATAGAGCCAGAGCAGGCACATCACCAGCAACAACAATCCCAGGTTGTTGAAGTGGATCGGCTTGAGATAGGCCCCGAGGCCATAGACCCAGCGAATCAGGGCCATGGCGCAGATCAGGGCCGCAATGCCCGAGAAGATCGCGCCGACGACGAAGTAGGGCCCGAAGATGGCGCTGTGCCACATCGGCTGGACCGTCATCGCGAATACGAAGCTGACCACCGTATGCACGGAGATGGCGATGGGGATGACCAGGATGGCCATGATGCCGATCAGGATCTCGAGGATGCGGTGCTGCCGGGGGGTGCCCCGCCAGCCCAGGGCCAGGAGTCGATAGAACCACCGCCGCTTGTTGGTGTGGTCGCGCAGGATGGCGATATCGGGAATCAACGGCAGGTAGAGATACAAGGTGCTGCCGGTGAGATAGATCGTGATGCTGCACACGTCCCAGAGCAACGGCGACCCCAACCGGCCATGCGTGACCACGTTCATCATGCGATCCGGCCGGCCCAGGTCGATCAGAATGTTGCCGACGCCGAACAGGATGACCATGACCGTAATGACTTCCGCCGATCGCGTGATCGACCGGCGCCACTCCGCGCCGACGATGCGAAGGATCGCCGAAATCAGCGTGCCGGCATGGCTGATCCCGATGAAGAAGACAAAGTTGATGATATAGAAGCCCCAGTACACCGGCCGGCTGAGTCCGGTGACGCTCAACCCGTGGCGGTATTGCGTCAGATACGCAACCACGCCCAGCGCGATGACACTGAGAAGAACGGCCACGGTAAAGTAGAATCTCGGGCCGGTGTGGAGGATCGGCTCGAGGAGAATCGCGTCCTCGGCCAGGGGCTTCGGTTCGGATCGGCCGCCGGATCTGGACACGTCAATCGCCTTCCCGCAAATAGATCACCTTCGGTCGGGTGCCGAGATCATCCAGAAGTTTGAATGCCCGCCGGCTGTTGGCCAACTCGGCGACCTCGCTCTTGGCGTTGGACAGGTCGCCGAACACAATCGCCCCGGTCGGGCAGGCGTCCGTGCACGCCGTCACGTACTCCCCGGGGTCCATCGGCCGGTCCTCCGACCGGGCGCGATCTCGTGCGTTCTGGAGCCGGTGATGACAGAAGGTACACTTCTCGACGACACCCTTGGGGCGGACGGAGACGTCCGGGTTGAGATGGTCCTCCATCGGATTCGCCCACTCCGGTTCACTCCAGTTGAAGTACCGCGCCGTGTAGGGGCACGCCGTCGTGCAGTAGCGGCAGCCGATGCAACGACTGAATATCTGGCCGACAATGCCGTCCTCGCTGAGATAGGTCGCCCCGACCGGACACACCTTGACGCACGGCGGGTCTTCACAGTGCATGCAGGGTCGCGGCAGCAGGCGCTCCATCACCTTCGGATGCTCACTTTCCCCGGTGAACGGAATCATCTCCATCCATGTGAACGCCCGGCCACGGCTGCTCTGGGCCGGGCCGGTAGGCGGCAGGTTGTTCTCCGCCTGACACGCCGTGACACACGCCTGGCACGCCGTGCAGCGGTCGAGATCGATGACCATGCCCCACTTCGCCATTCAGAGACTCCCGTCGCTATGACCCGTCGGCAGCGTCGCGCCGCCGCCCGTCCCACGCTCACCGAACCCGAACGTCATGTCTTCTCAATCAACGCCTGCGTCTGACTCCACAACGACGTTCCCGTCAACGGGTCTGTCTGTGTGTCCAGCAGTTCCGCCGGATTCTCGCCGATGCCCTTACTCCAGCGCCCGCCGCCCTTGTGCCCATATCCGTACGGAATGGCGATCACGTCTGGCATCAACCCGGCATAACGCTTCGCCGGAAGACGCAGCTCGCCGCGCGCCGTCCGGACGAGCACCACATCTCCATCGTGAATGCCGTACTTCTCGGCCGTCTCGGGGTGAATCTCGACCCACGTCCGCCACTTCTCGAACATGTAGGCGCCGGCAATGGTGTTGAGCCACGGCAGGTTCGGACTGGCGACCGACACGAGGTTCGGCAAGGCGTACACATATAAATCCAGCGGGTACGTCGCATCATGTGACCGGGGTTCCGTCCGGCAGTCCGGCAGGCAGCGGCGATCGAGTTGAGCGGGGTTGCCCGGCTCGGGATTGTCCTTGAACGACTTCGCCAGAAGGGCCGAACTGAAGGCGAACTTGCCCGGTGGACTCTGAAAGACACGATCCCATTCCCCGTGGGAGTAGATCGGGGCCGTCCAGCCGCCGCCCGCCAGCACCTCCCGCTTGAAGTCCTCGTAGTTCTTCGCCGGCGGCGCCCGCCAGCCACGCCGCTCCAAAAGCTGCACCCAGGCCTCTTCGTCCGCCGGACTGAACGGCACGCCCTTGCCCGATCGGAATAATTCACGGCACACCGCATCCACGACGGCCTTCCCGTTCGTCCACGGCAGGGCCGCGGCGATCGTACCGCCGAACCGCGAGCCGATTGCACGAATCACGTCATACGCGTCTCGCTCGCCGGGCAGCGGCGGCAGCGCGGGATGCGAAATCGTCACCACGGGATGCCCCGTCAGGGTGTGGGCAACGGTGTAATTCCAGCGATGCAATCCGTGCAGCGAAGGCAGCAACACGTCGGCAAAACGACTGGTGTCGTTATGGTAGGCCGTGATCGCCGCCACGAACGGAACCGCAGACAGCGCCGCCCCGAGCCTCGGCCCTTCCGCCAGCGAGAACACGGGGTCCGAGTCGCTCAGAATCATCGCCTCGGTGGCGTACGGCCGTCCGGTGGCGATCGACTCCGCCAACAGGTCGACGGCCGTATCAGACAATCGCCGTCTTGTCACCGGGCCGTCCACACGCGCCTGGGCCAGACCACGGCTCGCAACGTCATCGATCTCGCAGTCATCCTCCAGCAACGACAGCTCGCGGAAGACCGTCACGCCGCCCGGAACGTCGATGCTGCCAACCAGCGCATTGAGACAATGGATGGCCATACGGTCGTAGGTCGCCTGAACGCCGGGCCCGCCGCCGTCGTATCCCAGCGCAACGGCCGGCCGCGCCGTCCCGAACTCCCGGCCGATGCGGAACAGGTCGCCCTCCGAGACACCGGTAACCGCGTGCACCTTCGCCGGCGTAAACCGGCGCAGGACCATCCGGCGGAACCCCTCGTGCCGGACCCCCGCCTCGTCTGTCCAGTCGTCCAGTCCGTAGCCGTGCCGCCCGACGAACTCCCGGTCGTGAAGCCCCTCTCGAAAGATCACGTGCGCCACGCCCAGCGCCACCGTGCCCTCCGTCCCGGGACGCAACGGCAACCACTCATCCGCCTTGGCGGCGGTCACGGAATACCGTGGACCGGCGTGAATCCACCGCGGACGAAAACCCGGGCGCCCGCGGCGGAAATCCGCGAAGCCCCGCGCGGCCTGCTCGGTCGACCAATGCGCATCCAGCCACTCGCTGGTGAAGGAAAGTACGAACGAAGCGCGCGCGATGTCATAGCCGAGTCGTTCGCGAATCCCGTGCGTCGCGAGAACCGCCGACAAAACACCCAGATTGTCCGCTGAGTGGCCGTCCACGAGATTCGGTGAGCCATAGGCACGCATGAACCGCCGCCAAGCCGTCCGAGTGATGCCCCGGTCTCGGCCAAGCACGACGCAAAGCCCCTGCGGCCCCGATTTCTCTCGGAGGGTCTGCAGGCGGTCCGCGATCATGCCGATCGCCTCGTCCCACTCGATCTCCTGCCAGCGGTTCGACCCGCGCGGACCATTCCGCTTCAACGGTTTCCGAAGGCGGTCCGGATTGTAAATATCCTGCAACACGGCCGAAGCACGGGAACACAGCCCGCCGCGATTGACTGGATGAAGCTTGTTTCCGCGAACCCCCACTGCGCAACCGTGAACGACGCGGAGGTTCAGCCCGCACCCGCCGGGACACATCGGGCACAGCGCATTGACGAACCGCTCGACCGTCCCGCCTTGGCCGGCGTAGTCAATGAACCGTGAACGCGGAGCGGCCCAGGCGCACGCGCTGCTGCCATAAGCCGCCGCAAGAGCGGCTATGAACTGCCGCCGATCCAGGTCCAGCCAGTCCGCCGACTTCGGAACGCGGATTGCAGATTGCGGATTGCCGAGCGCCGATTGCGCGGAACGCCGCGTCATCATTGAACTCTCGCTCTCTTCATCACACCCCAACCTTCAACCCGAAACGACGGCTCCGGACCTGCGCCGGCGACACCGACATCCGCGTCCGTCAACCGGCGCACACAACGACGCCCTCGCTCGGTATCGGAGCCGCTCCGCCGACTTCCGGGACACGAGCGAATAAGCGCACGCGTCGCCGGCTACTCCAATCGCTTGATCGCGCTCGCCTGCAAGTCCCGCAGCCAGATCGTCTGCATGGCGTTCAGTCGCCGCCCGATCACGACTGCCAGATTGCGCATGAAACGATAGCCCACGTGCGGCCGCTGCTCGAAGAACGCCTCCAGCGTGTCACGCGACAGACCTGTCAACAGGCAGGCGCTGGCACAACTGGCCGCGAGCGTCAGCCGATAGGGTTCCACCAACGCCGACCACGCCAAGACCGTGCCGGGCTGCTTCGTCTCCATCGTCAACTCGCGCGTGACACCCATGATGTTGACGGGAAAATGCAGCTCGACGACACCGTCCCGCAGGATCAGCACTTCGCGGGCCTCCTGGCCCCGGTCGAAGAGCTCCTCACCGGCCGCCAGCGACAACTCCCGGCCGCGGGAACAGAGCGCCTCGATCTCGTCGTCGGAGATGCCGCCGAAAATGGCAGCACCGGAAAGATTCTCTATACGATCCATCAGTTATCCGAGCAGTCTTGCCGGCGCACCCACGGCCCCGGTTCTCGATTGCGCTATCGCGGGCCTGCGGGGCGGGTGCCGCACACGACTCGCACGGCACCCGTCCGCCCTATCGAACCCGCCCTGCCATCATGACGTCGGAAGCGTCTGAGCATGGGCGCCTACGTCGGCGACATTCTGAGTCGTACCACCACTGCTGACTGAGCTTGGCATCTGCGTATTCGGCTGGCCGAACCGCACCTTGTGCTGGAACTCCCAAGGATTGTCGTTGGCGATCGTGCCGACGTACTCCGCCGCCGGAGGAGTCTTGAAGTTGATCGTCCTGCCGTCGCTGCCGTGGCAGTTTACGCAGCCGAGGCCGCCCGCGATGCCGGACGTGTACAATGTCGCCCCGGTCGCGGCATTGCCCGTAAAGAAGCTCTTGCTGCTGTTGATGAACGTGCTCGTGTCGATCTGGCCCTTGAGCACAAATCTCGCCAGGTCCCAGATGTCAGCATCAGCCAGTCCCGCCGTCGCGCCGCCATAATCGTGACCGTTGGTCGTTGTCGCCGCGTCGTTTTTGAGCAGATCAAAGATCTGCTGGGCCGTCATCGTCGTCCCGAAGATGCCCTTGATGCCCGTCTTGTGGCTGCCGCTGCTGTAGGCTCCGGCGACGCCCTTGTAGTCCCAGCCGTGGCATTCCTTGCACCGCCACGTCGCCGAGCCGGTGCGCGTATTGGTGGTGTCCGGACGCGACGCCCAGAGGGGTTGATCGGTGGTCGGCTCCGTCTTGCCGGCCGTAGCCCACCAGTTGTCATAGAGCTTGCCACCCCGCACGACGTCGGCGTTTGTGAAACCGGCCGGATCGGTCGGCGTCGGCGTCGGCATGGTGATTGGACAGCTGGTGCCCGTCAGGACCGCGACCCCAAACAGGGCCGCCGTAAACGAGAGGACACGGAAACGCGTACTCATCTGTCGTCTCCCTTTCGTTAAGGACCTTTTTCTTCCTCGAGCAACGGAGCGTCCGCTGCCGAGAGCGTCAAGGACTCTTCATAGCAACCATTGTGCCAGCCTGGACCCCGCACCGCAACCCCTGTCCGGCAAGGCGGCCTGCTCGGGGTCAGCGACAGATTCGGCGGGGACTGCCGTGGCGTCCCATAGGGACAAGGTGAGCCAAACCCAGCACGCAGTGCTGGGGTTCGCGGGAAACCAAGAGAACCGAGTCCCGTAGAGACGATCGAGGGCTCAGTCGCCCCTGCGGGACTGGACTGTGCTCTTGGCAACCGATCCCGGCACTTCGTGCCGGGCTACGATCAAACGCCCCTGCGGGGCCTGTTCACCAAGGGACTGCAAGAGATATCCCCGCCGATTCCGTCACGGACCGGCCCGCTTGCTGCGAGAAATCCCGCAATGCCTGCGGAACCTTCCACATGCCGGATGCCAAAAAAACCACCCTGCAATCGTCTTTTGGGAGCACCCTCAACGATGCTTACCGGGATCGGGGCGGTCCGTTCTCTTGGTGCCCGATTGGACGAGCCGGCGACCGGCGACGAGCGCGACGCACGCGGTTGCGGTCGGGAAATCCGGGGACTAACATCTCGGCAATGTTGAACTTGGTGAAGCGCCTGTGAAGGCGCGGTTTCGATAGAGGAGATCGGTTCATGAAATCCGGTTTGATGATCGTGCTGGCGAGCGTGGCGTGTGGTGTCGGTGTATCGGTGTGGCAGACAACCTCGCGAGCAGCAGACGATCCAGCGGTCGTGCCGGCCGTGGTGGCAACCTCGGCCGCCGTCGGCACGGCAGAAGACAAATCGACATACACCTATGTAGGCTCGAAAAAATGCAAGAAGTGCCACATCGCCGTGTATAAGAGCTGGTCCAAGACTTTGATGGGCCAGGCGTTCGAAGCCCTCAAGCCCGGCAACGCCAAAGAGAACAAAGAGAAGTTCAAGATCGATCTCACCAAGGACTTTTCACGCGACGAAAAATGCGTGAAGTGCCACACCGTCGGCTTCGGAAAGCCCGGCGGCTACAAGATTCCCGACCTGAGCGACAAGAAGGCCGTCCGGAAGTCCAAGGCGTTTCAGGGTATCGGCTGCGAGATGTGTCACGGTCCGGGCAGCGAGTATGTCAAGGTATTCAAGGAAATCCTCAAGTCCAAGCGTACCTACACGGACGAGGAGTTGTACGCGGTCGGCTTGAAGAAGATCGACGCCGACACCTGCAAGCAATGCCACAACGAAGAGAGTCCGACGATCAACCCGGGCGACCCGTTCGATTTCGAAGAAAAGAAGAAGAAGGGCATCCACGACCACCAGAAGCTCAAGCAGCGTCAGACGTAGCACTCGCGAGACCGCGGCGGGCGCCAGCGCCCTCTGCGCCGGCGGGCCGTGCATGAGCTCTTTGTCTGTGCCCCGATGGGTGCCACTGGCGGCTTGTCCGCCAGTGCATCAACGGCCAGTGCCTTTCGCGAACACGGGCGGGCAAGCTGCCCGTGGCGCCCCGCCGCCAAGACTGTCACGCACCCGGCGCAGCATGGCCCGCTTCGCGGCGGGTTGGTATGCGTCCCCCGCTTCGGCGGATTCTGCGCGTCTACTTGTCAATCCCGATAGGACAGGCTACCGTGACGAAGCCCATGGGCGTGCGGGTTCGCGCCAGTGGCGTGGCACGGCTCACGGGTGTGACCCCCCGCCGGCAACCCTGCCAGCGTTCAGTCGGGCGTGCGGGCCGGTCGATAGACCTGTAACCTTCTAACCGAATGGAAGTAGCCGCCATGAGCACCGAAGTCATTCACGTCCACAGTCGCGAGGTATTGGACTCCCGAGGAAACCCCACCGTCGAGGCGGTCGTTGTCTTGGAGAACGGCGCCAGCGGGCACGCGATCGTGCCGAGCGGTGCATCGACCGGTGAACACGAGGCCGTCGAGTTGCGCGACGGCGACGCCTCTCGGTTTGGCGGCAAGGGCGTGCTCAAGGCCGTCGACCACGTCAACACCCAGATCGCCGAGTGTGTCATCGGGCTGGATGCCACCGATCAGGAAGAGGTCGATGCCGCCATGATCGAACTTGACGGCACGCCCAACAAGTCCAAGCTCGGCGCCAACGCCATCCTCGCCGTGTCGCTGGCCACCGCCCGGGCGGCGGCCGAAGCCTGCGGGCTGCCCCTGTTTCGCTATCTCGGCGGGTGCGGCGCCAACGTCCTGCCAGTCCCCATGATGAACATCCTCAACGGCGGCAAGCACGCCGACAGCACGGTCGACTTCCAGGAGTTCATGATCCAGCCGTGGGGCGCGCCCAGTTTCCGAGAGGCCCTGCGCTGGGGCGTCGAGATATTCCACACCCTCAAGAAGGTCCTCAAAGACAAGGGATACAACACCGCCGTCGGCGACGAGGGCGGTTATGCCCCGAGCCTGAAATCCAACGACGAAGCCTTTGAGGTGATCGCCGCCGCCGTGGAAAAGGCCGGTTACAAGCTCGGCGACCAGGTCTTCTTCGCCCTCGATCCCGCCGCCAGCGAATTGGCCAACGAGGCCGGCGCCCCCGACCGCTACAAGTTCTTCAAGAGCCGCCCGGACCGCGTCCTCAACGCCGAGGAAATGATCGAATACTGGTCGGAAAAAGTCCGGCAGTGGCCCATCCGCAGCCTCGAGGATGCGCTGGCCGAGGACGACTGGGACGGATGGGGAAAACTGACCGAGCGGCTCGGCGAAAAGATTCAACTCGTGGGCGATGACCTGTTCGTGACCAACACCCAGCGTCTCCGCCGAGGCATCGAACAAAAATCGGCGAACAGCATCCTGATCAAAGTCAACCAGATCGGGACGCTCACCGAAACCTTCAACGCCATCAACATGGCCGCCCGCGCCGGCTGGACCTCCGTCATCAGCCATCGAAGCGGCGAGACCGAGGACACAACCATCGCCGACATCGCCGTCGCCGCCAACGCCGGCCAGATCAAGACCGGCAGCCTCTCCCGGACCGATCGCCTCGCCAAATACAACCAGTTGCTGCGAATCGAGGAACATCTCGGCGACCGCGCGGTCTTCGGAGGAACGCTCTGGAACAGGAGCTAGTGTACCGTCACACCTTGAATTTGCGGGTGCCCAATGGGAGGGCGAGGCTCCTGCCGAGCCTCACACGCGGCTTGATGGTGATCCGAACGGACTTGATGCTGATCCGAACGGGCTTGATGGTGATCCGAACGGACGGCTCGCCAGGAGGCTCGCCCTCCCGCAGACCTCGCCCAACCCGCAGGATCAACGTTGACGGTACGCTGGTGCTCCGTCACACCTCATTGGATGGGGAGCATCGGCGTCCCGCCGGTGTATGGCCTCTGAGAGGGTGTGTGAAGAGCGGCGAGATGATCAGAGCCGCGACCGTGAGGGAGCGGGGACCTTCGCCAAACGCGGCCCGCATCCTCACGGTCGCGGCTCTGATACGGCTAGCTACACACCCTCTGAAAACGCGTGGGTGGCTGGATCGACGTAGGGCGGGCACCGCCCGCCACGGACAGGACTGCAAGGCTGTGGAAAAAACCGGCGGGGCCTGCCCGCCCGACGAATGAGACGATGGCCGGACCGGATGAAACCAGATTGGCTCCGCCCCAAGAGGACGCCCCGACTTCCCCGCTCGGGCACCGCGTCCTCTTCGTGGTCCTCGCACTCCTCGCCTTTGGCCTCTTTGCGCCCACCGTGCTCGTACCCCTGCTCCGCGAACACGCCCGGCTGCAAACCACCGAAACGCGCCTCGCGGCCCATGTGGCGGACATGCGGGCCGAACTGGAGCGCCGCCGGGAACTCCTCGACGCGTTCCGACACGACACCCTGATCAACGAACGCCTGGCCCTGCTCGACCTGAACTACCACCGCCTCAACGAGATCGTTTTGCCCGTCTATATGTCGGACCGCAGGACTCCGTCCGCCGCGACCGAACCTCACGAGGCTCGCAACTCACTGCTGTCGCTGCCGCCCGACTGGCCCGCATGGACGCACCGCGCCGAAGCGTGGGCGACGGACCGGGGACTGACCGCCGTGTTCCTCAACGAGAAGCTGCGACCGGTCTTCCTGCTCATGGCGGCCGGCCTCATCATTGCGGCGTTCGTCCTGTTCGCCCCGCGCCCCCAACCGGC
>JBHHVX010000005.1:0-55842 GCA_046754505.1 Phycisphaerae bacterium
GTCTGTCCCCATTTTCGGCAGCGGGCGCCGGGGCCCCCCGCCGGGCCCCGCGGCTGTATGTATCTTGCGCCCCATGCGTCCGCACCGTTTGGGGGCCACTGGAAGCTCGTCCGAACGCACGCTACAGTGCCGGCCGGCACCGTGGAGGTTTCCCCGTCAGCCGCCGTGCCGCCGAGAGAGAGCGTTTTGGAAAGGGACTGATGGCTATTCAGTTCGCCTGCACCGCCTGTGGTCAGCCGATCGAGGTTGACGACGAGTTGGCCGATCAGGTCGTAACCTGCCCCTTCTGTCGAAAGACCGTGACGGCGCCATCACAATCGAACCTCGCGCCCGGCCCACACCCGGCACCGTCGGAATCCACCCCAGCGATGCCGTACGCTCCCCAGGACCCGGTCGCTGCGGCCGTGCCCGCTGGAACCAACCGGTTCTCGTGGATCGCTCTGGGTTGTGTGGGCGTGTCGATCGTCTGCATGATCGTGTTGTCCGTCGTTGTCGGGTCGATCATGCAGGACATCGGGCCAATCGATGACCCGAAGGAGCTGAGCAGCCGGCTCAAGGAGGAAATACAGGGCAATTCCGCGGCGCCCATCCTGTCCCTTATATCTATTCTCGGCGCGTGCGCCTTTCCGCTGGCGGGCGTCGTCTTCGCGGTCGTCGCGCTCGCCAGACGCACCCCGCCGCGATGGCCCGCCATCACCGCGCTGTGCCTCGTCGGCGGCCTTGTTTTGCTGTTGTGTATATCGACGTTCCTGACCGTGTCGGCCGGCGGGATGAACCCACCGGGATCGTGACCGGCCGCGCTGAAAAAAAAGCGGGGCGTCCGGTAACAGTTATGTCCGAATATCGCGCGCCAACCGCCATTGCAGGCTTCGACCACACGTTTTCGCGGACGCCTCGCTACCTCGGCCGGGCGCATGAAATATCCTCCGTCGAGCGCGTTGACACTCTTCCGGCGTCTGTGGTAAGGTCGAGCTTGACCAGCGCGAGGCGCGTGTCGTCGAGCCTCCCGTATATCAGAGAGAGAGGTTTCCATGGAAGTTCGCGGTGTTGCTGAATCCAAGCGTCGACAGCGGACCGGGCTTCGCCGTCGCATCTTCACGCTCGAACATGCGAACCGCGCCCTGCCGCTCGTCAGTCGAATCGTGAATGACATCGTCCAACAGCACAAGCGCGTGACCGCGCTGGAAGCCCACTGCGAAGTGGCCGACCCCTCTCTCAGCAGCGAAGCCGTTCAGGCCCAACGCAACCTCTATGCGGCTGAAATAGACAAACTTAGGGAATTGGCCCGCGAGCTGACCGACATTGGCGTCGAACTCAAGGACTGGCGGCGCGGCCTGGTCGACTTTCTCTCGCTCCGACAGGGACGAGAGGTCTATCTCTGCTGGCGCCTGGGCGAAGAACACGTCGAGTACTGGCACGACCTCGAGGCCGGCTTTCCCGGCCGCCAGCCCATCGATGAAAGCTTCGCCCCCTGATCGGCAGCCACCGCGGCCGGACGCCGCAGGCCCAGTGAGGGCGCCGGTGTGAGTCAGCCGGACATCGCATCCCCCACCGCAGAAAAGTACCTTCGGCTCCACCTCTGCCAAGGCGTCGGGGCGATCCGCTCTGCATGCCTCCTGCGCGAACTGGGTGGCATCGACGCCGTGCTCAACGCCGGCAGCGGCTCTCTCTCGAGCGTCCGCGGAATCGGACGCCAGGTCGCCGACGCCATCGCGCGGGGACGTGATCGGGCCAATGTCGACGACGAACTCGAACGGGCCGCCCGGCACGACGTCCGAATCCTCTGCCTCGAGGATGACAACTATCCCGTCGCCCTCAAACACATCAACGACCCGCCCGCCTGCCTCTACCTCCGCGGAACCCTCAAACCCGAAGACGCTGTCGCACTCGCCGTCGTAGGCTCGCGACGCTGCACCCGCTACGGCGCCGAACAGGCCGAACGGTTCGCCGCGCTCCTCGCCCAGGCGGGCATGACCATTGTCTCCGGAATGGCCCGCGGAATCGACAGCTATGCCCACGGTGGCGCGCTCGCTGCCAACGGCCGAACCCTCGCCGTTATGGGCTGTGGCCTGTCACACGTCTATCCCCCCGAATCCACGGAACTCGCCGAACGCATCCGCGCCAACGGAGCCATCCTCAGCGAACTACCCATGGACACTGCTCCCGATGCAGGGAATTTCCCTCCACGCAATCGGATCATTGTCGGACTCTCGCTCGGCGTACTCGTCGTCGAAGCCGCCCGGCGCAGCGGAGCCTTGATCTCCGCCCGTCTCGCCGTCGAATACAATCGCGAGGTCTTCACCGTCCCCGGTCAGATCGACCGCCCCCACTCGGCAGGATGTCACGAGCTGATCAAGACCGGCGGCGCGAAGCTCGTGACGGACCTGACAGACATCCTGGAGGACTTGGGCGAAACCGGCGCGGCCCTGCTCGCGAACCGATCCGGCGAGGAAGAGGCCCGCCCCGCGCCGCCCGCCGTCAAACTCGACGACCTCGAAGCCCGAATCGCCAGGGTTCTGGCCGGCGAGCCGGTCTCCATCGACATCATCTGTGACGAAGCAGGTCTCCCCCCGGCCCGGGTGGCCGCCGCTCTGACCGGTCTGCAACTCAAAGGCGTCGTCCGCCGAGTCGGCGGCGACCTCTACGAACGGACCCGCGTCTGACGGCCCGCGGGCCGTGCTGTGTCACGCGCCGAGCGGCCCTGCGAGCGTCACCATGGCCACCAGTGGTGCCCCCCATCGCGCGCCAGTTCGGCCGGGGTCTCGCCGGCGTGTTCAAACGGATCGTCCTGATCCGCCAGCCACGCCCGCCACGCGTCCGGATCGTGATGCCGCGTCACCCCCGTCAGGGCGATCAGCGCCTGCTCGGCCGCATGCCGCACCGCGAAATCATCGGACTCCATCACGCCGATGAGAACCGACGGAATCGGACGTTGTGCAAAATAGGCCAGAGTATCAATAGAAGTCAGGCGGACGGCACGATCCGGATCGTTCCGGAGCCGGTCCAGCAGAACGTCCACGATCTTGCTCCGCTGCAATTCGTCATAGGCATAACGGTCGACGATCTCGAGCAGGAGCCGGGCCGCCTCCTGCCGGACGACCGCGGGGGCCGGACGCACATCGCGATAACGCATCTTTGTGCTGTTCAGAATCCTGATCGCCGTCGGAACCGATCCCGCACTCGCCGACAGGCTCAGCCCGCGCAGCGCCGCCGACCGCACCATGGGGGCTGTATCCGTCCGGGCGACCGTATCGAAGACTTTGACGACCCATTCGCTCGTCGCGTCGCTGCCCGACACCAGTCCGTTGACCCCCCGGCGCCGTTCGTCGGCCGTCTCGCCCTCGAGCGCAAGATCGAGACACGTCTGACTCGATGGCCGCCGCTTGAACAGCGTCCAAGACGTCGATGAACATCCACACGACAGGAACACCACCGCCCAATGGGCCAACACGGTAACCAGAATGGCCCCGCGAGACGCGCTAAACTGAAGGCGCCGCGGCCGCCCCATAGAACTGCTCCGGAGACACCCAGGTGACGTCCACGATCGACTGATGGAGAAATCGCTGCCCGAGTTCCCGGAATCGTTGAGGATTATCGCTGACATAACACACAAGGGTACCCGTGCGGCCCTCTGCGGCCAAGCCGCCGCGCGACGCCAGGCGGTCGACCACCGACCGAGCGGTCTGCTCGCCGGAATCCACCAGGCAGACCCCGTCTCCCGCCACCTCCGCAATCGCCGATCTCAGCAGAGGATAGTGTGTGCATCCCAGCACGATCACCTTCGGCGACAAGCGCACGACCGGGTCGAGATAGTCCCGGACCGCCGCCCGCACGATCGGGTCCTCGCTCATCCGCCCCTCTTCCGCCAACGGCACGAACAGCGGACACGGCTTTTGGATCACCCGCGCCGAGGCGTCGTATTCCTTGATGGCTCGCCGGTAGGCATCCGACGCAATGGTCGCCTCGGTGGCGATGACCGCAATGGTCGCCCCGTCCGACCGTGCCACCGCCTCTCTTGCGCCGGGCCGCACGACCCCGCAGACCGGAACGGGCAACATCGCCTCCAGCTCACCCAGCGCGGTCGCGCTGGCGGTGTTGCAGGCCACCACGATCATCTTCGGATCAAAGCGCAGCAGAAACTCGCAGTTCTGCCGCGCGAAGCGCGTCACCGTCTCGCTGCTCTTGATGCCGTAGGGCACCCGCGCGGTATCACCAAAATAGACAATATCCTCCGCCGGCAGACGCCGGCGCAGCTCCCGAACGACCGTCAGGCCGCCGATGCCCGAATCAAAAACCCCGATAGAGCGCCCGTCTGTCGACATCCACCCACATTCCCGCCGCGCCACCCCCATGATCAGAACCGCGACCGTCAGGGAGCGCCAAGGCACGCCAGCGCGCCACGCGGCCCACCCGCGCCGTGAGCGCCACTATGAATATCGTCACATCCCGAGAATCCCACAAACACCCCCTCAGGGCGACGCGTTGACCGCCGGCTTTTCACCCGACGTGCCTTCGATCGCGTACAGGGTGTTGCGATTCGCGATGTACAACACGCCGTTCGCCGCGACCGGTGTCGTATACACCGAGTTGCCCATGTCGTTCGTAGCGAGCAGCTTCTTCTTTCGGCCGTGCTTGAACACCAGCACCTCGCCGTCCTCCGTCCCCAGAAAGACCTTGCCATCGACGACATAGGGCGACCCCCAGATCGCCGCAAAGGTGTCGTGGATCCACAGCCGCTTGCCCGTCTTGACATCCAGGCAATGCAGAAACCCGCTCAGGTCCGCCGCATAGAGCAGCCCGTCGGCAATCGCCACCGTCGACATCGACCGCTTGAAATCCTCGTTGCCATAATGCCATATCCGCCCCGATTCGGTCACGTCGCCCGTCTTCGTGGCGTCGATGCAATAGAGGTGCCCCGGCCCCTCTCCGTGCTCCGGGTCCTGTCCGACGCAGAGGAAGACCTTGTCGTCATAAACTACGGGCGTCGCAATGATGTTGTTCCGGGTGCCGCGGCCGCCGAGGATCCACTTGGCGTCCTTCGGGTTCATGTCGAATTTCCAGACCAGCTTGCCGGTCTTCGGTCGGTAAGCGTACACCCAGCCGTCGCCGCCGCTGAAAACCACCTGCGGCTTTCCGGCCACGGTGCCGTAGGCCGGCGATGACCACTGCCCGTGCAGGATGTTTTCGCCGGGGTCATTGGCCGACCACAGCAGCTTTCCCGTCTTGCGATCCAGCGCGATGAAGTCGGCGGCGTCCGGAACCGGAATGTTCAGGTGGCCCTCATCCACGCCGTTGGACGTGCAGACAAACAGCAGGTCGCCAAAACCCACCGGCGAACAGGTCGCGAGGTTGTGCGGAAACGCCTCCAACTCCTCGATCATGTCGTAGATCCACAGAACGTCCGCATCCTGTGGGTCCTTGTATTTTTCGTCCTTGTAGGGACCGCCATTCCCGTCGGTGAGGCCCTTGGCGTCCAGGCACACGACCTCGCACCGGTTGCTGACGTAATAGACCCGGTCTCCGGCGACGTAACAAGTCGAGCAAATCCCCTGCTCCGGCCAGTCATTCACCCGCCCTGTCGGCAGCTTGTCGTGTGTCGACTGCCACAACAGCCGGCCCGCCTTCTCGTCCACGCAGACGATGACGCCCTTGTCGCCCTTGATGCCCGGACGCAGGTGGCCATCGTTGTTGGTCCCGAGGAAGATTCGGCCGTTCGACACAACCGGGTTGCCGTAGGTCTGCGAACCGAGCTTTGCCGTCCACTTGATGTGGACCTTCTTCTTGACGTCCCACTTCGCGGGGATACCGGTCTCACCCGACACCATGTTGCGGTCCGGCGACCCGCCCCACATCGGCCAGTCGCCCCGCTTCGCCTTGCCGCCGGCGAAAACCGGGGCTACGCAGCACCCCAACACCACCCAATACGCCAGTCTATACATGACCGCATCCATCCCATCGAACGAAGCCGTCCCGCGACACAAGGGCGGGGCGGCCTCCATCCTACTCGTTTACATAAACTCGATAGTTGTCATAAAAGGTCGGTGCTCCGTGCTTCCGCGAGGTCGTCCCCTTGGAATAGGCATACAACCCCGGACTGCCTTCATCGTTCGGGCACGGATCGACCGCCTCGATCTGCCAATCCGCCGGCTCCGCCGTTCCCCGCTCCCAGACCTTGCCCCGAATCAGCCCCTTGCCGTCCCGAGGCTCCACGCGCAGCTTCGCCGTGTACCAGACATTCGTCTTCCAGTCCAGCGGCACGTCCTTCCGCAACCGTGGAATCGGCGACCACGAGACGATCCGCAGCACCCGCTCCTTGCCCAGCATCTTCAAGACGTAGCGACTGTTGATCAGCCCCATGTCCGGCCGCATCGGACGCCGCCCCGCCTTCGGTCGGCCCATCAAGTCGCACTGCACCGTATAGCCCTCCGAAATCGGCGGACCGCTGTACGCCCGCATCCGCATGAACGGGACCGACGGAACCACGGCCAGTTTCTGAAGCACGACGTTGCCGTTCAGGGCGACCAGCCGCGTCTTCTTGCCCAATCCGACCCAGCCCGGAGGATTTGACCCCGGCTTCATGCCCTCGAAATCCTCGGCCAGCGGCAGCTTCGGGCAGACCCGAACCCGGGCCGTCCCGCGAACCGCGCCCACCCGGGCCTCCACCAGCCCACCTGAAAACGCTCCCGTGGTCGCCGCCGTGAATCGCCCGGAATCATCCACCGATCCGGCAACCTTTTTCACCGTCCACGCGGCATCCCGCTCGCCGATAAGACGTCCCCAACGATCGAAAGCCCGCGTGGTAAAGCGTTGCTGCCCGCCCGGAACCAGTGTCACTTCCGCCGGCACGACATTGACCCAGGCGACTGCCGAGGACTTCGACGCGTCCTCCGCGGCCATCGGCGGAATCGGTTCGGCCTTTGCCGTCCGGCCCTTGGCCCCCAGGCAATAAGTGGCGAATCGCGTCATGAAATAGACCCGTCCGCCCGCGACGATCGGCGAGCCGTATATATCGACAACCGCATGATTCGGACCCTCGAATGTCGCCACGTCCAGTTCGCGGCAGTCGTCTCCCGCGTCCTTGAGAATCAGGAACCGCCCGTTGACCGTGGCGACGTAGATCACGCCGTCCGCCGTCACTGTCGGCGAACCCTTGCCGACGCGTCCAAGACGGTGCGCCCAGACCGTTTCCCCAGTCTTTGCGTCGAAACAGTACAGATTCGCCGCGTTGTCGACCACATAGAGCCGGCCGTTGGCGAGCGCCGGCGAGGCATAGCCCGCCGTGATGCCGTCCCGCCGCCACACGACGCCCTTCTCCGAAAGGTCGCCGCTGAGCGATGCGTCGAGGCAGACCACGCTGCCCATCGCCGTCGTGTCGTAGTTCTCCTCGCTGTGGGTGACGTAGGCGTATGTCCCATTGACGACGACCGACGAGTTCAGCCCGCGCTTCGACAGCTTGAACGACCACACCCGCTCGCCCGTCCGCGCCTTCATCCCATACACATTGCCGTCCGCGTTGGCGGCGATGAGCATCCGCACGCCGTTGATCACGGTCACGAACGGCACGGAGTAGGTCGTGTCGAGTGGCTTGCCGCCGGGCATCGCCCACCAGAGCAGGCCACCGGTCCGCTTGTCCATCGCCAGATAGCGGTGTCCGGGCCGGCCATGGCTGCCCCAGTTGCTCGATACGAAGCTGATAATGACGCGGTCCTCGTCGATGATCGGGGTGTGCAGCCGGCCGCCATAGCCGCTCACCCGGCCGTAGAGTTCCGTGAGCGATCGGTGCCACAAGACTTTGCCGTCGCGGTCAAGACAGAAGAACTCGCCACCGGTCCCATGGGCATAGACGTTTTTCGTCTCCGGATCGGCGACCACCGCCGTCCATCCCACACGGCTTTCGACGATGGTGGACAGGGCGACGTTGAACCGGTGTTCCCACAGCAGCCGGCCCGTCTGCGAATCCAGACACACCACGCGTTCCTGAAGACATTCGCCGGTTCCCACCGCCGCGATGAAAAACAACCGTCCGTCGAGCAGCACGGGCGTCGTCCGTCCGCCGATCGGACGCTTCCACAGCAGGTTTTCGCCCGCCCCACCCGTGCCCGACCAGTCTGTGACGACCGCCGTCTCCCGGGCGAACCCGGTCTGCTCCGGCCCGCGCCAAGAGGGCCAGTCGGCCGCCATGGCCACCGGCACCAGTAGTGCCGAGAGAATCATCTGAAGTGCCAGAGCGGTGGTAAGGTGTTTCATTTTCGCACTCCTGTGCGGTTCCAAAACGGCAGCCGAACGGCGGCGCTGGCTGAAGCCCGCGGCTCTTCGCTAGACAAATACGACTGTATCAATACGGCTTTCAACATGTTCCATCCATTCACGGCCGAATCACGCGTCGGGCCTTCATCTCGAACCGCGGCAGGCTTCCCGCGCGAACCAGTCGTACCAGCGGCTTGAAGTGCAGCCGGTCCCGAACCGCCCGCTCGATCCGATCCGACAGCGCGCCGACGGCGGCGTCCGACGTCGGCTCGATCTCGATGGTCAGTTGCGCCATCGCACCGCCGGCCTCCGCGTGCAGTCGAAACTCCGCCACCTCGACAAACTCCCGCAGGATACCCTCAATCACCGCCGGAAACACATTGTTGCCACGGATGATCATCATGTCGTCATAACGGCCGAGCAGCCCGCCTTCCATCCGCGTAAACGAGCGCCCGCAGCGACAGCGCCCCCGCGTCACCCGAACCCGGTCTCCGGTGCGATATCGGATCACCGGGCTTCCCCACCGCCCGAGCGTCGTCAGCACCAGTTCACCCGCATCGCCCTCGGGCACAGGCCGGCCCGTCTCCGGGGCAACGACCTCCTCGATGAACTCCGTCTCCATCACGTGAACCGTGCCCGGCGACTCGACGCACTCGAAGCCGTACGGACCGACTTCGCTCATGCCCGGATGGTCAAAGACCCGCGCCCCCCACGCCGATTCGATCTTGGCCCGCACGGCGGGAATGTTCCCGCCCGGCTCGCCGGCCACGATCAGCCCGCGCACGGCGGTGCCCGCAAGATCGATCCCCTCGGCAACGGCGACCTCCGCCATCCGCAGCGCATAGGTCGGCGTGCATGCGACGAATGTCACGTCCTGATCGATCAAGAACCGGAGCCGCGCCTCGGTGGACATGCCCCCGGCGGGCAGACAGAGATTGCCCAAGGCAACCGCGCCCTCAAACCCGGCCCAGAATCCGATGAACGGTCCGAACGAGAACGGAAACAGGAATCGGTCCGCCGCCGTCACGCCCGCGGCCCGGAAGATGATCCCCCAGCATCGCTTCCAGTCCTCCCAGTCCTCCGCTCGGTCCAGGCAGCGTAGCGGCCGCCCCATCGTGCCCGACGTCTGATGAAGACGACAGTAATCATCGATCGGGTATGTCAACCGGGAACCATACGGCGGATGGGCCGCCTGATCGGCTTGAATATCCTCGCGCGTCGTGAACGGCAGGTCCGTCAGTGAATCTCGCGCGGCATCAAACGAGAGTCCGTCGAACCGGCGCCGATAGAAGGCGTTGGCCGGGAGGATCGCATCGAGCATCGCCGCCAGCCTGCGGCGCTGAAGCTCCCGCAATGCGTCGCGGTCGAGTGCCTCTTCCTCGGGAATGTGATACGCCATGCGCCATCGATCCCTGGAGGCGGACCCGCCAAACGGCACGGCCAACAGGCCAGCCCAACTACGCAATCGATCCTGTTATTCGTGCGCGACGCTTAAGTGTTGCGACAAGCCCGCCGCCGGGATCGACGCCGATGCTTCATCGACCACATCCCCAGAATCATCAGCGGCATCAACGTCGCCATCCCGCCCCCGCACAACGACGAAAACAGGTCAGTCAGCGTCAACGCCGCCGCCGGCCGATCGATCACCGTATTCACATGACTCGTGTAGTTAAAGCGGAGCGGCATCGATGGGGCGGCCGGGTTGTCCAACTGGCCGATGCCCGACCAGTTCATGTCGATCTCCCGGGCGTTCGCCACGCCCCCGTCGATCGACCCCACGCTCGTGCTCGGAAGAAGCACCGGCGACGTCAGACCGAACCCGCTCAAGTCGCCCGAAAAAGTGATCTCATAGGTGTCGTTCGTCGTGAACGTCCGCGTCAGCGGATTGTAGGTGCCGCTCGACATACCCGGCGGAATCCGAATCGTCATCTCGCCCGTGCTGATGACCTCGTCCGGAGTCGCACCCGGCAGGATCAGCGCTTCGACTAATTGGTCATACGACACGAACCGCGCCGTGCCCGCGGCCTCGTCGATGTCCAGCCGAAAGCGCGTGCTGATCACCCGCGACGTCGTGGAGAATCCCAAATCGCTGAAATCAAGCGTAAAAGAACTGTCCACCTCGGTGTTTTCAGCGAATTGAAGAGTCCGAGACTGCGCCGCGACACGTCCGGCCGAAGCCAACATCGCGACGGCCGCCGCCGTGCACCCCAAAAACACGCCGCACCGCCTCAAGCGGAATCCCGCACCCACACACGTCCGACGATCAAGCTGCATGGTCTCTCTCTCCCTGGTTTTGGGCATATTGGCAAAACACTCCGACCGCTCCCAAGCCGCCGGACCCTCACCTCAACCGCAATTCATGGACACTATCCGGAGCGATCGACGGCCGCCCCCGGACCCGACGGATCGAACTTCACAGGCTCGCCAAGGCGATACGATACCACGCCCGCGCACCCTCGACAACCTGACCCCAGGATGCACCGGGTCCGTGACAGTTTTGGCGGCAACGCCCGGCCACCACGATGGGTGCCACTGGCGGCTTGTCCGCCAGTGCATCGACGGACAGTGCCTTGCACGGACACGGGCAGGCAAGCTGCCCGTGGCACCCCACCGCCGATTCTGTCACGCACCCGCACGCGGTCCCGCCGGCCGGGTTAGAATCGTTTCGCATACCGGCGTCAACGGGGCCGGCTCGACAGTCTCACGAAACGGTCATAACGTGCCCGACAAAACCAGCCCAATCGCGATACCCGCCGGAGATGCCCGACCCATCAAGGTCGTCTATCTCGCCGCCGGCGCCGCCGGCATGTACTGCGGAAGCTGCATGAGAGACAACCGCCTCGCCGCGACCCTGATCGCCCAGGGACGAGACATCACGCTCATGCCGCTCTACACCCCTCTTCGCACCGACGAAACCGACGTCAGCACGCCGCGCGTCCACTACGGCGGAATCAACGTCTTCCTCCAGCAGTCCTCTTCTCTCTTTCAACACACCCCGTGGTGGCTCGACCGCCTGCTCGACGCCCGGACCCTCCTCACCGGCGTCGCCCGCTTCGCCGGCAGCACCCGACCCGAAACCCTCGGCGCCCTCACCGTCTCGGTCCTCCGCGGACAGGACGGCCGCCAACGCAAGGAACTCGACAAACTGATTGCCGCCCTTCGGCCCCTCCGCCCCGACGTGATCAACCTCGCCAACCTGATGTTCGTCGGTCTCGCCCGGCGGCTGAAAAACGCGCTCGGCACCGCCGTCGTCTGCACCCTCAGTGGTGAAGACATCTTTCTCGACCGCCTCACCGAACCGTTCCGCACTCGGGCCTTCGAACTCATCCGGCGAGACGCCTCCGACATCGACGCCTTCATCGCGGTCACCAATTATTCTGCCGAGCACGCGGCCCGGCACTTTCACCTCCCGCACAACCGCGTCCACACCATCCGCATGGGCATCCGCGCCGTCGACTTTCCCTCCGCCGCACCGCCCGAACGCCCCTTCACGATCGGCTACCTCGCGCGCATCTGCCCCGACAAGGGCCTCGCGCCGCTCTGCGAAGCGGTCGCGCGGTTGCGCCAGCAGGGGCGCGATTGCCGCCTCCGCATCGCCGGCTATCTCGGCCCCGCCGACCGGCCCTATCTCGACGAAGTCCTTGCCCGCAATCGCCGACGCGGCATCGACCGGATCATCACACACGTCGGCGAGGTGACGCGCAATCAGAAAATGGACTTCCTCCGCGGTTGCCATGCCCTCTCCGTTCCCGCCGTCTTTCCCGAAGCCAAGGGCTTCTACATCCTCGAAGCGCTCGCCGCGGGTGTGCCGGTCGTCCAGCCCCGCAGTGGCGCCTTTCCCGAACTCATCAACGCGACCGGCGGCGGTTTGCTGTACGATCCCGACGGACCGCAGCCGCTCGCCGACGCTCTGTCCCGGCTCATGGACGATCCGCCCCTCCGGAAGAGGCTCGCCGATCAAGGCCGCGCCGCCGTCCGCGCATCGTTCACGAATCGGGAAATGGCCGAACGGACCTGGACGCTCTACCGGCAACTGCTTCAATAGAGGCGCCCGACATGCTGACCGCTGAATCCATACGCAAGTCCTTCCCGACCCACAGCGGCGATCTGCCCGTGCTGCGAGACGTGTCACTCACGCTCTCATCCGGCGATTCGATCGCGATCATGGGTCCGTCGGGCAGCGGAAAGAGCACGCTCCTCAACATCCTCGGCACGCTGGAGGCCCCCAACGCCGGCCATCTCCGCATCGGCGACGTCGAGCCGTTCACCCTTTCTGAACACGAACTCGCCCGCTTCCGCAACCGGCGGATCGGCTTCATCTTTCAGGACCACCACCTGATGCCCCAGTGCACTGTGCTTGAGAACGTCCTGCTCCCCACACTCGCCGGCAACGCCTCCGACGACGCACCCACCCGCGCCCACGAGCTGCTCGAACAGGTCGGACTGTCCAATCGTCTCGATCACCAGCCCGCCGAGCTTTCCGGCGGCGAAAAACAACGTGTTGCGATCGCCCGCGCCCTCATCAACCAACCCGCCGTCGTCCTCGCCGACGAACCGACCGGCAACCTCGACCGTGCCACCGGCGATCGAATCGGCGACCTGCTGGCCGACCTGCCCGAACGGCAAGCCACCAGCCTCGTCGTCGTCACCCATAGCCAGCACCTGGCCGGCCGTTTCCGACGGATCCTCGACCTCGCGGACGGCGTCCTGAACCCACGCTGAGGCACGACCGTGCGAATCACTACGTTCATATTAAGAACGCTTCGCTATCACGGCCGGACGAACCTCGCTGTTCTGCTCGGGGTCATCACCGGCTCCGCCGCTCTGACCGGCGCCCTGATCGTGGGCGATTCCATGCGCGCCAGCCTCCGCGACAAGGCCCTCGAACGGCTCGGACCGGTCGACTACGCTCTTCTCGCAAACCGCTTTGTCCGCGAGCGGTTGGCCGACGACCTCGCCGCTTCAGCAGCCCTCGCTCGCGACCACGACGCCGTCGTGCCCATTATTCACCTCCGCGCCGCCGCGACCCGGCCCGACACCAAGGCTCGGGCCAATCACGTGCACGTCCTCGGTGTCGACGCCCGGTTCTGGGGCCTCGCCCCCGTCACACCGACGCACGGTGTGCCCGATCACACGACATCCCGCGCCCGCTCCGTCGTGCTGAACGCGACCCTCGCCGCCCGGCTTCACGCCGGCATCGGTGACGACATCCTGCTCCGCATTGGCAAGCCGGCCGATGTCCCCATCGAATCCCTCCTCGGCCGCCGCGACAACACGACCGTCACCCTGCGCCTCACCGTCGGCGACGTCCTGGACGACGTCGGGCTGGGGGCCTTCAATCTCAACTCCGACCAGCACGCGCCCGCCAACGCCTATGTCCCGCTGCCCACGCTCCAACAGGCCCTCCACAAGGCCGGCCGCGTCAATACCCTCCTCATCACCGCGCCCCACACGGCCGCCAGGGCGATTCGAGCGCTCCTCGCCGAGCACATCGACCTCGCCGACCTCGGCGTCCGCCTCCGGACAAACGACGCATTCGGATATGTCGCGATCGAGAACGATGCCGTCCTCCTGCCGCCCGAGATCGAGGGGGTTGCCCTGCCGGCGGCCCGCGAACTCGGACAGACGCTCAGCATCCTCACCTATCTCGCCAACGACCTCCGTGTGGTCGGCCCAGCCTCGACCTCCGGCCCCGACGTCCGGTCCGTCCCTTATTCCACCGTCACGGCGATCGACACCCTGCCCCCCGGCCCCGCGCCGTTTGAGCGCGTTGACGGATTCTCCGCCGCCGCGCCCAAACCCGGCGAGATACTCCTCAACGACTGGACCGCCCGGCGTCTACACGCCCGCATCGGGGATAAGATACGGTTGTCATATTTTGTGACGGACACCCTCGGCCATCTTGACACCCGCGCCGAGAGTTTCACGCTTGCCGGCATCGTCCGCCTCGATGGCGCCGCCGCCGACGCCGACTTCGCGCCGGACTACCCCGGCATCACCGACACCCGCCGCCTCGCCGACTGGGATCCGCCATTTCCCATCGACCTCGGCCGCATCGACGACGATGATGAGGCATACTGGGAGCGCCATCGAACCACGCCCAAGGCCTTCATTGCCCTCACTGACGGCCAGCACCTCTGGGCATCCGACGCGGCACGCTTCGGAAAGCTCACCGCCTGCCGTCTCTATCCGGCCCACCCCGACCGCTTGGCGCGCGAGGCCGATGCGCTGGCACAACACCTCCGCGGAGGCGTGGACCTTGACCACCTTGGCCTGACTCTCACGCCGGTCCGCCGGCAGGCGGCGGCCGGCACCGGCAGCACCGAATTCGGCGGCCTCTTCGTCGGCTTCAGCTTTTTTCTCATCCTCTCCGCCTGCCTCCTCGTCGCGCTCCTCTTCCGCCTCGGCGTCGAACGCCGATCGGCCTCGATCGGCCTCCTCCTCGCCACGGGATTCTCAAGCAGGCAGGTGTCAGGACTCCTTCTGGCCGAAGGCGCCCTTCTGGCGGTTGCCGGCAGCGCGGTCGGGTTGCTGGCCGCCCTTGCCTACGCCGCCCTGATGCTCGCCAGCCTCCGCACCTGGTGGTCCGACGCCGTCCACGCCCCCTTCCTCCGACTCCACGCCACACCCGCCAGCTTTCTGATCGGGTTCGCGGCCAGCGCCGGCGTCGCCCTTGCCGCCATTGCGTGGAGCCTCCGCGGCCTCACCCGCCAATCGCCTCGCGCCCTGCTCGCCGGCGCAGCCGGTGCCATCCCATGGGCGCCCCCAGACCATCCAGCCCGGCGATCCACCGCCGTGGCCCTACTTGCCGCAATCCTCGCTACTGCGCTCATCACCATCGCCGCAACCACCGACGCCCTCCCGCCGGCACCCGTCTTCTTTTCCAGCGGCGCGCTCCTCCTCCTCGCCGTCCTCGCCGCCTTCAACCGACTCCTCCGATCCGCCACCCGCCGATCCATCCAACGGCCCGGTGCCGCCGCTCTCGCGACGTTCGGCCTTCGAAACGCCCGACGCCATGCCGGACGCAGCCTCCTCACCATCGCTCTCGTCGCCTCCGCCACCTTCGTCATCACCGCGATGCAGGTGTTCCGTCTGAATGCCGGCGACGCCGACTCGACTGCCCCGTCTTCCCCCACGGGCGGATTCCCCCTCTACGCCGAGTCCGCCACCCCGCTCCCCTACGACCTCAACACACCGGCGGGCCGCGAGGCCCTCGGCATCCTCGAACCGGCCGCCCACGCTCTCGACGGCGTCACGGCCATCCCCTTCCGGCTTCGGCCCGGCGACGAGGCAAGCTGCCTGAATCTCTACAAGCCCGCCGCGCCGCGCATCCTCGGCGCCCCCGAGGCCATGATCCGCCGCGGCGGTTTCTCCTTCGCCGCCACCATGGCCGAATCGGCCGGTGAAAAGAAAAACCCTTGGACCCTGCTGAACCGCGCCTTCCCCGACGACGACGCCGTTCCCGTCATCGGCGACGAGGCCGCCGTCCTCTGGCAGCTCCACCTCGGCCTCGGTAAGGACCTGATTACGACCGACGAGCGCGGCCGAAAGGTGCCCCTTCGATTCGTCGCCTTGCTCCGCGGCAGCGCCCTCCAAGGTGAACTCGTCATCGCCGAATCGCGCTTCAAGCAGCTCTGTCCGTCGATCGGCGGCTACGGCTTTTTCCTCATCGACACCCCGCCACAGACCGCAGCCACCGTCGAACGCACGCTCGAACGCGAACTCGCCGCCTACGGATTCGATGTCACGCCCACCGCCGACCGCCTTCGTGACTACTACGCCGTCCAGAATACCTATCTGTCAACATTCCAGACCCTTGGCGGCTTCGGACTCGTCCTCGGAACCATCGGCATGGCCGCCGTCCTCCTCCGAAACACCTGGGAGCGCCGCGGCGAACTCGCCCTGATGAGAGCCATCGGCCTTTCACACGCTCAGGTCCGCCGATTCGTGCTGACCGAGACCGCCGCCCTCATCGTCGCTGGGCTGATCGCGGGAAGCGTCCCGGCCCTCGTCGCCGTCGCGCCCTTCGTCGCCGCCCATGCCGGATCGATCCCCTGGCGACAACTGGGCGCCCTCCTCACCGGCGTCCTCGCCATCGGGCTGTCCGCGTGCCTCCTCGCCGTGCACGCCGCAGTCCGCGGCAAGCTCATCGCCGCGCTCCGGTCCGAATAACACAGACGTGTTCCATAGGCGGATCGTCCCTCCGAAGAGCGCGTGCCGCGAAACTCGCGCCCCTGGGTTGACATGGCCGGCACCGCCGCGTCCAATGGAACATCGTCGCGCTGCCGATCAGTGCCGCGACCGCAAGAGATTGCTGTGCCGAGAATCCCTTCTCGGCACGTCTGTTACGAGGATTCCTATCCTCTGGAGTCTTTCGGCGCGGCGGAACCAACCTGGCCGCGTCGCAACGACGTGGGAAACAATTCCCATGGCAGATGGGACCGAGAAGGGATTCTCGGTCCAGCACTGGAAGGGATTCTCGGTTCAGCACTGGGTTCGTCCACTTGCTGACGCGCGTGGCTCTGATTGGAGCAGCCGCTCGCACCGAAGGAGCCTGTCCGTGAATCCGCCCCTTTCCATATACCAGCGCTCCCTCGCGCTGCTCACCGATCTGTACCAGCTCACCATGGCCTATGGCTATTGGAAGTCCGGTGTCCTCGACCGCGAGACCTCCTTCTATATGTCCTTCCGGAACAACCCCTTTGACGGCGGCTTCAGCATCACCTGCGGCCTTCGCTATGTGATGGACCTCCTGGAAAACTTCCGCTTCGACGCCGAGGACATCGCCTATCTGGGCGAACTACACGGCAACGACGACGCCCCCCTCTTCGAGCCGGCCTTCCTCGAACACCTCTGCGAAACACGCCTGACCTGTGACGTCGACGCCATCCCCGAGGGAACCGTCGTCTTTCCGCACGAACCGCTCATCCGCGTCACCGGCCCGATCGTTCAGTGTCAGATTCTCGAATCCGCCATTCTCAATATGCTCAATTTCCAGACACTCATCGCCACCAAGGCCGCTCGCGTCTGCATCGCCGCACGCGGTGATCCCGTCCTCGAATTCGGTCTCCGACGCGCCCAAGGCGTCGACGGCGCCCTCGCCGCCAGCCGCGCGGCCTACATCGGCGGATGCGCCGGAACATCCAACGTCCTTGCCGGACGCCTCTTCGGCATCCCCGTGCGCGGCACCCACGCCCACAGTTGGGTCATGTGCTTCGACAGCGAACCGGAGGCCTTCGCTGCCTACGCCGCCGCCATGCCCAACAACTGCGTCTTCCTCGTCGACACGTATAACACCCGCGAGGGCGTGCGCCGCGCGATCGACGCCGGCCGGGCGCTCCGCAAACGCGGCCACGAGATGATCGGCATCCGTCTCGACTCCGGCGACCTGGCCTACCTCAGCATCGAGGCCCGCAAGATGCTCGACGCCGCCGGCTTCGAAAGGGCCGCCATCGTGGCCAGCAACGATCTCGACGAGCATATCATTGCCAGTCTCAAGGCCCAGGGCGCGGCCATCTGTGTCTGGGGCGTCGGCACCAAGCTCGCCACCGCCTACGACCAGCCCGCCATGGGCGGCGTCTACAAGCTCGCCGCCGTCCGGCGCCCCGGCGGCGACTGGGAATACAAGGTCAAGCTGTCCGAACAGGCGATCAAGGTCTCGACCCCGGGCTTCCAGCAGATCCGACGCTATGCCAAGGATGGCGAATACGTCGCCGACGCCATCTATGACATCCACACCGGACTCTCAAACGGCTGCACGATCATCGACCCGATGGACCTCACGCGCCGCAAGGTGATTCCCGACGGCACGACGTGCGAGGACCTGCTCGTCCCCGTCCTCCGCGGCGGAAAGCTCGTCTACAAATCCCCCCCCCTCAACCACATCCGCCGGCACGCCCGCGATCAGCTCGCCCGCTTCCACCCCGGCGTCAAACGCTTCGTCCATCCCCACCAGTACCCCGTCGGCCTGGAGAAACAACTCTGGGACCTCAAGAACGAACTCATCCTGAAGGCCCGCGGCCTATGACCCACGTCGGGCGACTGTCCCCTCGGCGATCTCGGCTATCGATGTTTCGGTTTTCGGTGTTTTGACTTTTTGACTTTTTGAAGTTTCCGCCCATGAACGCCCTCATCCTCGTTGACATCCAGAACGACTTCCTCCCCGGCGGCCCCCTTGCCGTCCCCGACGGCGACGCCGTCATCTCTGTCGCCAATCGCATGCAACCCGGCTTCGATCTCGTGGTCGCGACGCAGGACTGGCACCCCCGGGACCACGCCAGCTTCGCCGCCAACCAGCCCGGCCACGCCGTCGGCGAGGTCATCGACATCGACGGACTGCAACAGATTCTGTGGCCGGTCCACTGCGTGCAGGACACGCCCGGCGCCGAGTTTGCCGCCGGCCTCGACACGTGTCGCATCTCGGCCGTCTTCCGCAAGGGGGCCGACCGCACCGTCGACAGCTACAGCGGTTTTTTCGACAACGGCCGCCGCCACGCCACCGGCCTCGGCGACCACCTCCGGAAGAATAATGTGACCAACGTCTACATCCTCGGCCTGGCCACCGACTATTGCGTCAAGTTCACCGCCCTCGACGCCCGCTCCCTCGGCTTCAACACCCACCTCATCGAAGACGGATGTCGCGGCGTCAATCTCGCCCCCGGCGACGCCGACCGCGCCCTCGCCGACCTCACCCGGGCCGGCATCCACCTGACGACATCCAACCAAGTCCCCCCGCCGCGATAAAAACCGCATGTGAGCTGGACCGAGGTTCCTCGCTCGGCCCCGACTGAACGGGAATCGCGAGCTGAACCGAGAATCCCTTCGCGGTCCTGACTGAATGGGAATCCTGTCCCATGTGGCGATCCAACGGGAAGCGCTATCGGACACACAGGAAGGGATTCCTGTGGGATGGAGGAATGAGAAAGGATTCTCGTTCCAGCGGGACCGTGCAGTCTGATTGTACGCGACTCAGAGCCGACCCACGGGCAAATTTACTCCTTTACCCTACCGGGCAACCCCCTCCCGTGGCACCGTCCGAGCCGTCCGAGCCTCCGCCGGTAGCGCCGGCTGCGCCCGCGGTCCCTGATTGGCCGATTGGCGTTCCGGCTCCTCCCGCCCCGCCAAGGCCAGCCAGCCCAGCGGTGGCATCACCTTTATTGCCACCGTTACCACGGGGTCCTCCGGTCATTCCGGCCCCTCCGCTTCCTCCGTTGCCACCATTACCGGCATTTGCTGATCCTCCGCTGCCACCCTGCCCGCCGTTGCCACCGGCCGAACCTGCAAGGCCAGTACCACCGGTCCCGCCGGCCCCGCCGTTCCCGCCATCTCCGTTTCCGCCGTTGGCACCGTTTCCACCGGTTCCGCCAGTGCCGTCCGGGCAGCAGTCGCCGCCATTGCCCCCCCGGCCGCCGTGCCCACCTGTGCCATCACCCCCTAGACCCCCGGCACCGCCAATGCCGCCCGGCTTACCGGCGCCGCCCGGTCCGCCATTGCCGCCGTCGCCTCCCTTTCCGGTGCCTCCGTTCATTCCATTGGTCCCACTTACGCATGTGCCTCCATCCGCACCGTCAGCCCCGGCGCTACCTGTACCAGATGCACCCGGCGCCCCTGGTGTGCCCGGTCTCGCCGGGGCAACAGCGTTCGGGTTTGGAGCATCAGGGGGAGGCTCATATTCCAACAGCAGGCCGTCTCCCCCATCCCCGCCTGTTCCGCCGAGGCCGCCAGGCAGAGTAGCCGATCCCGTGCTCCCCGGTCCTCCGCGGCCGCCGGTTCCGCCGATGACCGTTGTACGTCCAGCCAACGAGCCACGAACAACGGCGTCACCGCCGTCACCGCCTCGTGCTCCATCCGGTCCACCGCTGCCGCCTCGACCGGCACGCAAGACGCGCTCAGTCAGATTAATAATCGGAGCGTCCAGAAGCAGCGACCCGCCGCGTCCTCCGGCGACGCCGGCTTCGATCCCGTCGGCGCCATCACCCGGCCGCACGACTCCGTGAACCACGATTCGGGACTCCGACCGAAGCGTGATGTTCACGCCTCGGGTCGCCCCCTCAGCACCGGCGGTCTGTTGGCCAACAATGTCACCTTCGATTCGTATCTCGTTCTTGCAAATAATCTCGAGGTCGGCAACGGCATGAAGGGTCACGTTGTTCGGGACGGTGAAGGATTCGGCATGGATTTGCCCGGAAACAAGCTGCACGTCCGGGCCGCCGGCAGGCTCAGCCGTCGAATCGGCCGCCCGCTGGGCCTGCGAAACCCCCGCGAGACATGCCAGCCCCAGCGCCGCCAGCAGCGCCGTGATGAACGGCAGCCGAAGCGATGAGAGCCTTGCAGAGAACCTGCGTTCGGCCGAACGCCCGGCCACCGGCGCTCGCATGCGAAAGTCATGGTTCAAATCAGATACGTTTCGTTTCTCGTAAGAAGACATGGGCATCCCTCTTGCTTGACGATGCGTTCCGCGACCCCTGACGTTCTCCGTACGTCGGGGTGCATGACGACACCGCAGGGCCTCACCGCTCGCCGCCGGTAGTATAGCCCCCTCCCCCCCCCAACCACGTCAAGGCTCGGAGGAAGGATTTGCACGCTACTCTATAACTCTTTTTTCTGCAAGTAGTTGGAGTCGACGGCTCCAAGCCGCTCTGTCGCCGATCGGGTGACTGCCGGTGCCCCCCCCCGCGCCTGCGGCTTACCCACCCATTTCGGCTTTCGGCGTTTCGGTTTTCGGTTTTTCGCCCTTTGTTCGGAAAAAGTTCGGTTTTACCCTTGCCTCCCCGCCCCCACCTCTCTATACTGAGCCGGAGATTTGTTGCCCCCCCAGGCCCTCGAAAAAAGGATCGCTCCCATGAACGCCACCCATGACGAAAAACGTCGCGAGGCCCTCGACCGAGCACTCCAGCAGATCGAAAAGGCCTGCGGAAAGGGCGCCATCATGCAGATGGACGGAAACTACTCCGTCACACAGGACTGCATCAGCACCGGCGCCCTCTCCCTCGACCTGGCCCTCGGCGGACGCGGCATTCCCCGCGGACGCATCGTCGAAGTCTTCGGGCCGGAGTCCGGCGGAAAAACTACCCTGTGCCTCACCATCATCGCTTCGGCCCAAAAAGACGACGGCGTCTGCGCGTTTATCGACGCCGAGCATGCCCTCGACCCGGCATGGATGAAACGCTGCGGCGTCAACACCGAGTCCCTCCTCGTCAGCCAGCCTGACAGCGGGGAACAGGCCCTCGAGATCGTCGACATGCTCGTCCGGTCCAACGCCGTCGACATCATCGTCATCGACTCGGTGGCCGCCCTGATCCCGCGATCGGAGCTGGAAGGCGACATGGGCCAGCCCTCCGTCGGCGTCCAGGCCCGACTGATGAGCCAGGCGATGCGCAAGCTCACCGGCGTCATCGCCAAGAGCCGGACCGTCGTTATCTTCATCAATCAGATCCGCGAGAAGATCGGCGTCATGTTCGGCAACCCCGAGACCACGCCCGGGGGGCGGGCGTTGAAGTTCTACAGTTCGCTGCGGATCGACATCCGTCGGGTGACCTCGATCAAGGAGAGCGATCGGGTGGTGGGCAATCAGATCAAGGCCCGGGTGGTGAAGAACAAGGTCGCCCCGCCGTTTCGAGACGCCCGGTTCGACATCATGTTCGACAGCGGTATCAGCCGCACCGGCGATCTGCTGGACCTGGCCATCAAGCACAATGTGGTGGAAAAACAGGGGGCGTGGTTTCGCTACGGATCGGTGCAGTTGGGCCAGGGCCGGGAAAACTCCAAGGCCTTCCTGTCGGACAATCCGGACCTCTTTGAGGAGATCAAGAAGAAGATTCTCGATATCACCGGGCTGACCGGCAAGCCGCCGGCCGGCAAGGACAAGCCCGACGAGGCGACAGGCTCGAAGCTCGCCGCCACGACAGACAAGGCTCAGTCCGGCCCCAAGACCCGGACCGCCGCTCAAAAACCCGACGGCGCCGCTCAGAAGCCCGCCGCCGTCCGGTCTCGGTTCCCGCGCCGCCGCGCTGCGGCCCGGACGGTGTGAATCACCTGATTTACGGCCGCCGTGCGTTCGTTCCGCGCGACCGGTGTCGAAATGCGGTGGTGGGCAACGCCTTCCCCGCGACCACCGACTGAGGCGCACGCGCCGCCGGCGCTGGCGGAATTGCCTCAGGCCGTTATTCTCTCGACATGCTCAAGCACCGCCTGCTCTTCGGCGCCCTGATGATCGCCGGCCTCGTCGGGTTGATATGGCTCGACTACTGGCTCGAGACTTGGCCGCCGCACGGAAGGCCGGGCGGAATCGTATTCATTGTGTTGCTTCTGCTGACCAATGAAGCGTTCGTTGAATTCCGCAAGCTGGTCAGGCCCGCCGGTTACGACCTTTCCCTCGCCTCGTTGGTGGTGTGCACATGCTTGCTGGCCGTGCCATTCGTGATCCCCCTCTTGGCGGAAGCGTCATACCTCACGGAAGGCCACGACCGAATAGTTGATTACCAGATCACGATGGTGCTGCTGGTTGCCGGGCTGATCGGCACGCTCATTGCAGTAGCACATCGCCGGACGACGAACGGAGCTATAGCGAACCTCTCGGCGGCGGTATTCGTGATTGTCTATCTGGGCCTCCTGCCGGCCTTCATCCTGCGTATCCGGGTCGGACCGCCCGCCGGCGGGGCGTGGCTTCTGCTCTACTTTGTCATGGTCGTCAAGGTCTCGGACATCGGGGCCTACTTCACCGGACGATCCTTCGGCCGCCACAAGCTCATCGAGTGGCTCAGCCCGAAAAAGACCGTCGAAGGGCTGGCCGGTGGTGTCGCGGCCTCGATCGTCGTCGCGGTCGCGGCGGCGACGCTCGTCCGGCGGTTCGGACCCGAACCGCTGCACCAAGTCTTCCCCGCGTGGGGCACGGCGGCGCTGTTCGGCCTGCTGATGGCCCTGTTCGGCACCGCGGGCGACCTGCTCGAATCCCTGATCAAGCGCGATGCCGGCGTCAAGGACTCGGCCCGGGCCGTTCCCGCCTTCGGCGGCGTGCTGGACATCCTCGACTCGCTTCTGCTCACCGCGCCCATCGCCTTCTGGATGTTGGTAGAATGGCGGTGAGCCATCGGTCGCCCGCGGCTCGGCTCACGACTGCCAACTGAAAACTGGCAACTGATAACTGGCAACTGATAACTGATAACTGGTACCCCCTCCCTTGGAACTCGTCCTGACACTCGATCTCCCATCCGACCTCCGGGTGGAACTCTACGGCCCGGAGGACCGGAACCTGCGGACCCTCCGTCATGCGCTGGGCGTCAGGATTATCGCGCGCGACTCGGCGCTGAAGCTGATCGGCGACTCCGACGCCGTCAACAAGGCGGCCGCTGTGCTCGAGGCCCTACGGGAAAAGCTCAAAACGCGCGAGCACCTGTCGGACGAGGACCTCGCCGACATCCTGACCGAACTGGCCTCGCGCGATGACTCCAGTGGCTCCGACCCCATCACCGTCTATCGCAAGTCGGCGGCCATTCGCCCGAAAACCGCCGGGCAGAAGGCCTACGTCCGGGCCGTTCGAGACAACGATCTCGTTTTTTGTCTTGGTCCGGCAGGCACGGGCAAGACCTATCTGGCGGTCGCGCTGGCGCTGTCATCGTTGAAAGCCGGCAAGATCAAGCGGATCGTCCTGGCGCGGCCGGCGGTGGAGGCGGGAGAAAAACTGGGCTATCTGCCGGGCGACATGCAGGCCAAGGTCAACCCCTATCTGCGGCCCTTGTTTGACGCCATGCACGACATGATGGACTTCGAGCAGATCAAGCGATTCATGGTGAACGACGTCATAGAGGTCGTCCCGCTCGCGTTCATGCGCGGCCGAACCCTGAACAATGCCCTGATCATCCTCGACGAGGCCCAAAACTCGACGTCGCCGCAGATGCTGATGTTCCTGACGCGAATGGGGCACGACAGCAAGATGATCGTGACCGGCGACGACAGCCAGTGTGACCTCGGGCAGTCCGTCCGGAGTGGTCTGGTCGACGCGGTCGAACGGCTGACCGAGGTCGAGGGCATCGGGATCGTCCGGCTGACGCGGACAGACATCGTGCGCCACCGGTTAGTTACCGACATCGTTCACGCCTATGGCACGAACGAAATCAAGGACTGAGCGGTTTCGCGGCCGGATTGCGTCAATTGTCGTTTTCTGCGAGCAGGCGGCGCCAGGCGGGCGTGTCGCGGAGCTTGGCGAACGCGGGATGGGTCCTTGCGGCGGTCAGCAATTCCGGTTTTTCCGAGAGGGCAGCCTTCAGAGCAAGCATGGACGCTTCGGTCCGGCCGAGCGTGCTCAGCGCCCCGGCCAGCGTGTAGCGCAGGTCGGCCAGCTTTGACTTCTCGATCCCTCGGCGGCCGGCCCCGGACCGCGTCAGGGTCTCCGTGCGCCGCCGTTCGGCCTCCAACAGCTTGTTGACGGCCGACTCCGGCCGGCCGATCATGAGCAGGGCGACGGCCCAATTCTGGAGGATGTCGGCATCGTCGGGGATCAACGTGTGGAGTTTCTCGAAGTGCCGAACGGACTCAGCGGCTCGGCCACTCTTAAGCAGAAGTGCGGCGAGACTCCGCCGCGGGTCGACCCAGGCCGGCTCGAGGCGCAGACAGACGTCGTATTCTTCGGCGGCCCTTGCGATGTTGCCGAGGCGCTCCAGCGCCTGCCCCCGCACGTAATGAGCGCGATAATCCGACATCGCATTGGGGGCACGGCCCAGTCGCTCGATCGCCGCCCGCGGGCGCCCCTGAAGGAGTAGGATCTGGGCGATGCGAAGATGGGCCTGTCCAAACGACGGATCCAGACCAACGGATCTTTCGTAGTGGGACCGCGCCTCGCGGAGCAGGGCGTCGCCGCGCGCCGTGTTCGCGCCGCCGGCAGCGGCCAGCCGCTCGTGTTCATCGAGCAGAAGATTGCCCAGTCCGCAGTAGCCGCGCGGCTTGTCGGGAAAGTGCTTGATGATCGACTGATAGAACGACCGGCCGTCGCGCCAGACCCGCTGCTGGCGAAGCGTCAAGCCTGCGAACGTCGCGAGAACGACCATGGCAACCGCGACCCGCCCGGCGCGGCGATGTCGCCAGCCGTGCGCCAGGAGCACCAGCGGCGCGATCATCGGCAGGTAGACAAACCGATCCGCGACAAGCGTAACCATGAAGCGCACCGGGCTGAGCGCGGGAGCGAGCAGCAGCGCGAAGCTCGCCATGCAAACCCACGCGGCCGTCCATCGTCGCCGCACCGCCCAGAAGAAGAAGCCGACCGCCGCAGCCGTGCCGATCAGGCCGAGCAGGTAGTCCGGAGCGGCGAGGGTGATTTCATCGGGACGGGGAAAGGGGACCATCGGACAGAGCCGGACGGGCACGATGAGCCGGCTCAGGTAAAATCCGACGTTTTGACAGAGGATCAGCAGCGCCGCCCATGCGCTGCCCCGGCCGGTGGACTCGGCAAAACTGCCGGTCTGGCCTTGTGAGACGACGGCGACCCAGGCGGCAAGCCCGCCGATCAAAACCAGCGGGAGCTTTTCTATCACTGCGCGTCGCGAGATCCGCCGGAGCGGCCAGACATCGGCCAGAACCAGGACGAGCGGCAGAAGCAACGCGGTCGGTTTGGCCAGGAGGCTGAAGGTGTAGGCAAGGAGCGTTATCGCATACCAGCGAGCCTGGCGGGTTCGTCCGAAGGCTCCGTGAGACGCCAGGGCGCAGAGGGCGAGGGCGGTCGACAGCACGGCCTTGCGCTGACAGGCCCAGGCGACCGCCTCGACATTGAGGGGGTGGACCGCAAACAGCAGGCCGCAGACGACGCCGGCCATGCGGCTTCGCGACACGTAACGGGTCAGAAGGAAGACCAGTCCGGCACTGACGGCGTGCAAGAGGACGTTGGTCAGGTGAAAGACGAACGCGGACAGCTCAGCCGTCGGGTCGGCAGCGACCCCACGGGCGATGACGCGGTCGAGCATCAGCGAAGCCATGGTCAGCGGCTGGTAGTACCCGCCGACCGTGGCCGGCACACGGACCTCGGCGAAACAGGCCGCCAGTTTGTGCCAGGTCGGGAATTGAACGTAGGCGTTGGTCGTGATATAAAGGGGGTCGTCGATATCGACGAAGCCGTGGCCGAGCGTGGGTCCATAAAGGGCCACGGCCACGACGGCGACGAGCAAGACTGCGAGACCGTCCTTTCGTCGTCTCAAAACGCGGGTCGTGTAACGCGCTGTGCCGGACACGCCGTCATCGTAGCCATGCGTGGGCGTCGTGCCCACATGGCATCCTGTGGGTCTTCCGATGGCTCAGCGGACCACCCACGCCGCCCGCTCAACGAGCAAACATTGCCTGATTCCCCGCTCTCCCGATGATTTGGCCCGATCGACTTTGAGCGGTGCTCGCGCGGCTCCCACTTTCCAGCCGGACCGCAATCTGTAACAATGGTTGAGGACCGGAAGCGGTGCGGACGTGACAGATGAGCAGCAAATGGATACGGTTCTGAGCGAGGTGAGATCATGAAAGTTCACGAATATCAGGCTCGACAGTTGTTGCAGGCGGCCGGGGCTCCGGTGCCGCCTTTTGAGGTCATTGATTCGGCGGATCAGGTCCGCGGGGCGATGGACCGGCTCGGCGGGGGACGGGTGGTTGCCAAGGCCCAGGTCCACGCCGGCGGGCGGGGCAAGGCGGGCTACGTCGTGCTGTCGGACGACTCGGCTGAGATCGAGCAGCACTGCCGGCGGATGTTCGCCGAGCCGATGGTCTCGAAGCAGACCGGACCGGGCGGGGTCAAGGTTAATAAGATCCTGTTGGCGCCGGCGGTGGAGATCGAAAAGGAATACTACGTCGGCATGGTCGTCGACCGGGGTCGTGGCTGTCCGGTGATGATGGTGTCGCGCGAGGGCGGCGTGGAGATCGAGGAGGTCGCGGCGCGGAACCCGGACGCGATCATCAAGGAATGGATCCACGCGCACCTGGGGATCCAGCCGTATCAGTTGCGGCGGCTGACGGCGGCCCTCGGGCTGTCGGGGGCAGCGGCCAGAGGCGCCGCAAAGACGATGTCGGCCCTGGCGACGTTGTTCACACAAAAGGATTGCAGCCTCGCCGAGATCAACCCGCTCGTGCTGACAAAGGCCAACGGCAAGCCCGGCGAAATCCTGGCGATCGACGCCAAGATGAACTTCGACGACAACGCCCTGTTCCGCCACGACGACATCCAGGCGATGTTAGACGCGACCGAGGAGAATCCGAACGAACTGCGGGCCGCCGAGCACGGCCTTTCGTACATCGCACTCGATGGCAACATCGGGTGCATCGTGAACGGCGCGGGCCTGGCGATGAGTACGATGGATATCATCAAGCTGCACGGCGGCGAGCCGGCCAACTTCCTCGATGTCGGCGGCAGCGTCACGACCGAGGGGGCGGTCGAGGCGTTTCGGATCATCCTGTCGGACTCGAAGGTGAAGGGCGTGCTGGTGAACATCTTCGGCGGCATCGCCAAGTGCGACGTGATCGCCGACGCCCTGATCCACGCGGCGAAGGAGGTGGGCTTCAAGGTGCCGGTCGTGGTCCGGCTGGAAGGCACCAATGTCGAAAAAGCCCGGGCGATGCTCGAATCGGCTGCAATCCGCCAACTGATCCCCGCGACGGACCTGACCGACGCGGCGACAAAGATGTGCGCCGCCGTGGCATAGGGGCGAACCCGCAGGCTCGCGTCGGACGTCCTTGTCGCCGGAGTTCCGGAGAAGAAAGCAGATGGGAGCGACAAGGTATACGAGCATCGCGACACTGGGCGTGTGGCTCGTTTTACAGGCATCTGTCGGAGCCGGTGCGGCGCAGGACCCGGCGCCAAAGCGAGCGGACTCGGCGGATTCGAAGCAGGCGGAAGCGCTGTACGCGCGAATGATCCGGCTCTATGCCGGCGCACAGGCGATCCACATCGAGGCCGATGTAGTCGACACGATTCAGGGCACCAAACCAACCGTCAAGAAGGGCCGGTTGAGCATTCGCGCGACCCGGCCGCTACATGGCACGTTTCGACGCGAGCTTGGCATAGGCGAGGGCCGCGTGGTTGTGCATCTCGTCGCCGACGGCGAGCGCGTCACATTTCTCGATGACGCGGGCAAGACATTCCTCGATTGCGGCGACAGCTTCAGCATGTTTTGTGACCTGCTCAAGCTCGACGCGCTGTATGCCTGGGCAGGCCGCAAGGTGCTGCCGCCCAGCCGGTTGACGGCGCTCCCGACCAACAAGGACGGCGCCGACCTGCGGGGGATCGCCGTTCAGGGCGTGGAGTTTCGCCAGGAACTATGGCTGGACCGGACCGGACGCCTGGTCCGGGCGTCGGTGATCCCGGAGGGGGAGGCCCCCGGGGCTCGGAGCCGCCGGCGCTACGCGGTGAGCCGGGACGACTACACGTTCACGACAATGACGTTGAAGTCGAAGGCCGATCCGAAAGACTATGCTGCGCGGATTCCCGAGGGCTATCACCCCATGGAGGATCCAAACACGGAGGACACGCGTGCCGATCTGCTGGCGGTGGGCATGGCGGCGCCGACGGCAATTCTGATCGACATGAAGGATGCGGCGCTGCCGCTGGCATCCTTCCGCGGCAAAACGGTGCTGCTGAACTTCTGGTTTTATCACTGTTTCGCCTGCCGGCAGGAGATGCCCAAGCTCGATCGGCTGTGGCGTGACATCAGCAAGAATCGCGACGACGTGATCTTCCTCTGTGTGGGCCGACAGGACTCCAAGCGAGTGGTTCGCCAGTATTGGACGGCGGAAAAGTTCGCACTTCGCGTGGCCCGCCAGAAAGGTGAAGAGGTCTGCAAGGCCTTCGGCGTGAAGGGCTTTCCAACAAATTACGTGATCGACCCTGCCGGCCGCGTGCTCTACCGCGACGTGGGCTATGACGAAAAGGCCATTCGATCCGCCCTCGCAAAGACGACATCGAAGAAGAACTGAACGGCGAGACGCGGAGGACGTGTCGCGTTAAACTCCGTCAGGGGGTGAGAATCTACGACAGGCGGCAATCATGCGAGACGGCGTTGCAGCGCGCGCAGAGCGGACCGAGAGCCTACCCGACATCGGGCGCCTGTCGATCATCATTCCCGTTCTGAATGAGGCGAAACTGCTCGGCACACGGTTGCCGTCTCTACTGGCAGACGTGCCGGACGACACGCAAATCATCGTGGTGGACGGCGGCAGCGCGGACGATTCGCGTCGAGCGGCAGAGCAATTCGTCACCGTGGTCACGTCGCCGGCCGGGCGGGCGCGGCAACTCAATTGCGGGGCGGCCGCGGCGCACGGCGACGTGTTGCTGTTTCTGCACGCAGATGTCCAACTGCCGATTGGGTGGCACGACGAGATCTCCGGAGTCCTTGCGAATCCGCACGTCGTTGGGGGAGGATTCATGATCCGTGCGGAACCCCGGTCGCCTTCGCTGGATTTCATTACGGCCCTGTCAAACTTCCGATCGCGGTTCCGGAGGCGGTTCTACGGAGACCAGGCGATCTTTGTGCGCCGCTCGACGTTCCGTCGTCTCGGCGGATTCGACGAGACGCTGTCGCTGTTCGAGGGTTATGATCTGACACGCCGACTGCGGCGGTTCGGCGAGGTGGCGTGCGCCCGCCGGTATGTTCGAGCGTCCTCACGACGGTTTCTCGAGCAGGGCATCTGGCGAACCTTCTTCGCCTTTCACTATCTCAAGCTGCGCTATTTCCTCGGAACACTTCCGCGAAGCGTGGAGACGCTTTACCCGGCGCCTTCGGTGCATAATCCGTAGGTGTGGTCGCCATGTTTGACGAAAAACCAGCATATACCTTCGATCGCGTCGTACGGATGGTGTTGACGGCGTCGGTCTTGATCGGGCTGTTTCTCCTGCTGCGCTTCCTGTCAGACGTGCTGGTGCCGTTTGTCGCGGCGGTGGTGCTGGCCTATCTGCTGAATCCGATCGTGATCGAGTTCGAAAAGCGAACGAGACGGCGAGGCACCGCGGTGGCGTTTACGCTGATCGGCCTCGGCATCGTGACGTTCGCCCTTTTCGTGATCGTCGTGCCGCTCATGTATGCGCAATTCGGGCGGTTTCGCGAGGACCTCGAACGGATTCGCGGAGAAGTCCGAACGGCATATACGGCCGTGGTCATCTCGCGTCCGGATCACGAGCAACGACGGTCGCCTCGGGATGCAGGCGCCCCCGTCGGCGCGGCGACGACGACCGGACCGGCGGAACAGATCGCGGCGACCAAGAACCTGTCGGAATGGGAGGCGTTTCAGGCCGTCACCACGATTTTTGATCGGTCGGCGGGTCCGCTTTCGGCACGGCTGGAACGCTTGTTCGCGCGAGTCGAGGGGACCTATGTGGGGGTCCTGCTGCGGCGGACGGCCGAGTTCGTCGAATCGGAGGAATCCAACGAACTGGCGTTCAATGTCGTGAAGCGGCTGTTCGCCGGCGGCGTCACGGTGATCAGTTTCGCGGTCGAGTTCGTGTTCGCGCTGACCGGCCTGATCATCGTCGTGATCTACCTGGTGTTTCTGCTGCTGGACTTTCCGACCTATACGCGGACGTGGGAAGAGTTCCTGCCGCCACGGCACCGGCCGGGCATCGTGGCGTTCCTGCGCGAGTTTGACGTGGCGCTGCGACGCTATTTCCGCGGTCAGTTCGTCGTGGCCTCGCTTACGGGCATCCTGTTCGCGATCGGGTTTTCGATCATGGGACTGCCGATGGCGGTGCCGTTTGGTTTGCTTGTCGGCGTGCTGAACATGGTGCCCTACCTGCAGGCCGTTGCCCTCGTTCCCGGCGGGTTGCTCGCGATTCTCCGATCGCTGGAGACCGGCAGCCTGGTCGGCTCATTCGGGTGGGTGGCGCTGGTGTTCGTGGTGGTACAGGTGCTTCAGGACGCCGTGATCACGCCGCGGGTGATGGGTCGAGCGACGGGGCTCCGGCCGGTGGCGATCCTTCTGGGGGTGTTCGTCTGGGGCAAACTCCTGGGATTCCTCGGGTTGCTCCTGGCGATTCCGCTAACGTGTCTGGCGATTGCGTACTATCGACGATTTGTATTGCGACATGGGTCAGCGAGCGTTGACACGGCGGACGACGACGAGGTGTTCGTTGCAAACACATGACGGTCCGCACGGACCGGCTCTGCGCAGCGCGCAACACCCGCTCCTTGGTGCGCGGGCCATGCGCCTGATTCCTGCATAAAACTTGTCAGGGTTTGAGATTGAGCGGACGGAAGGGGCGAGATATGACATGATCCTCTGCCTGGCCTGCAGAGATCAAGGCGGGCTACGGGAGTGCGGGGGGACGGTCAGGGCCGGCCCGGCCGCGTCGCCCGTCGAAACGAGCGCGTTGCTACGCCCGGCACCGTCCGTCGTCACACTGAAACGATCGGTGTCGGTCGTGATAGCCCGGCCCGAAGGGCGCGTCCAAGCATCGCCCGCGGTCGTAAACTGTTGTCGTCGTCTGTCAAACTGCGGCAGCATGGCGTCCTCCGTGACGCCCTGTTGCCGCACGGCCGTTTGATTGAGATTCGAGGACTCATCCTGATCGGGTACCTCCTTGGGAACCTCCGACTTCGGTGTCCAGGCCAGCCATGCGAAGCCGACACCAGCGCCCAGACCGAGGATGATCCGTCCGACGCTTCCACCCCGACCGCGGCGTTCCATGGATTGCGAGAAACTGACCATGTGGTCTCTCCAAGTGAGGGGTCGCGGCGGGACCCATCGCACGAGAGACGAAATCGGCCCATTCGATGTCGAAACGGGAATGAAATCGCGAGGATGGGACCGGAATCTTCTGAAGTTTTTCTGCGTCCGGCAGCGCGGCTGGGAGCGCGATTCTTATGGGTACAAGCGAGTCGAGAGGCAGAATGGGAAGGAATCCGCGATATCAGTCTGTTGAAATGCGAGACACGCTTTCCAGTGCTGCCAGAGCATGAAGAACCGATCGATGGTGGCGATGCGCGCAACAGTACCGGAGGACCGCCGTCTGGTGCTCCATGTCGTCCCCTTGGGTGAAGCGGATGGCCTCCTCGAGGTGGTAGCGGCTGAGGACGTGATCGATCTGCACACGCGCCTTGCCGCAGCGCTCATCGAAGACCAGCTCCGCATCGGCGTAGTCACAGCGCCCCAGGAGAATCCGCTCGAGCCCGCGGGTGCCGGCCAGCGTGCCGACGATGAGAAAGGCGAAAAACACCCCGGCGGCGACATGTCCGCTGCCGATGACGAGCCCCACCGCGGCGGTGGCCCAGATTCCCGCACCGGTGGTGATACCAATCAGGCGTCCGCGTTCGCGAATGATCGCGCCGGCGCCAAGAAAACCGATGCCCGTAACGACCTGGGCGGCGATGCGGGTTCGATCGGCCGTGGCGAAGGAATCGGCCATGAGGATCGACGCCTGGGCGAATACGGCGGAGCCCATACAGATGAGGATCATGGTCCGCAGGCCGGCGGGTTTCTGCGCACGGCCGCGCTCGATCCCGATGAGTCCGCCGCTGAGAATGGCGGCGGCCGTCGCGATCACCCCGGCCCACTGGGGATCAACAATGGCGTGAATATCGCCCATCCAGGCGGGCCATGCTGCGGCCAACATCGGTCAACTCCTCGTCCGGCGGCCGCGCGCTCCGGCAGCCCCCTCCATCGTCGGCAAACCGGGCGGCGGTCTTTGAGCGCCGCTGGGAGCAAGGTAGTTTTGCGGCGCGGCGGACGGGTGCGGCACGGCGTCGGTGGGCGCGGCAAGACTTGCCGCCGCCGATCCCCGGGGGTCTAATGTGGTCTTTTCATGGCGCAGCACCGCTTTCGTTGCGGACGCAAGAGGAGACGCATATTGAACTTCGCGACGCTGGAAAAGAGGATCGCCGACCGGAAGGCGCTGGTGGGAATCGTGGGGATGGGCTACGTTGGCCTGCCGCTGGCACGCACGTTCGGAAACGCGGGATTCACGATCGTGGGGTTCGATGTGGACGCCGGCAAGGTCCGGATGCTCAACGCCGGCAAAAGCTACATCAGGCACATCCCCTCCTCAATGATCCGCGATCTGATCCGGTCGAAGCGATTCCGGGCCACGGCCAATCTGAAACAATTGAAGACACCGGACGCGATCATCATCTGCGTGCCGACCCCGCTGTCGAAGACGCGCGACCCGGATATGAGCTATGTCGAGGCCACGACGCACGCCGTAGCGGCGACATTGCGCCGGGGTCAACTGGTCGTGCTTGAATCAACCACCTATCCGGGGACGACGCGGGATATGGTCCGACCGATCCTGGAGCAGACCAGCGGGCTGAAGGCGGGGCGCGATTTCTTCCTGGCCTACAGCCCGGAGCGCGAGGACCCCGGACGAAAAGACTACTCAACCGAGACGATCACCAAGTTGGTCGGGGGCTACGGCGCCAAGAGCCGGCGACTGGCGGTGGCGCTCTATCGCGGAGCGATCTCCCGGGTGGTGCCGATCAAGAGCTGCGAGGTCGCAGAGGCGGCCAAGATCGTCGAAAATGTCTACCGTTGTGTCAATATCGCGATGGTGAACGAACTGAAGGTGCTGTTCGATCGGATGGGCATCGACGTCTGGGAGGTGATTGACGCGGCGAAGACCAAGCCGTTCGGGTTTCAGGCGTTTTACCCGGGGCCGGGCCTGGGCGGACACTGCATCCCGATCGATCCGTTTTACCTGACGTGGAAGGCCCGGCAATTCGACGAGCCGACACGGTTCATCGAGCTGGCCGGAGAGATCAACACGAACATGCCGGAGTACGTCATCCACCGGCTGACGGCGGCCTTGAACGATCACCGCAAGTCGGTGCGAGGCTCGCGGGTGTTGGTCCTGGGGTTGGCCTACAAGAAGGACGTGGACGATCTTCGTGAAAGCCCGAGCATCACGCTTATTCAGAAACTCCGGGCGCTGGGGGCGAAGGTAGACTACAACGATCCACACATCCCGCGGACGCACAAGGGGCGGGAACACGACCTTCGCATGACATCGGTCCCGCTGACGCCGGCTAACCTCAAGCGCTATGATGCCGTATTGATCGCGACGGACCATACGGCGTACGATTACGCGATGATCGTGCGGCATAGCAAGCTCGTGATCGACTCGCGCAACGCCACGGCGGCCGTGCGGTCGGGGCGCAGCAAAGTGTACAAGGCGTAGCCGCACACCGCCGCAGCCGCCCGGACGCTAGCGTCGACGGCACCCGAAGGCTCGACGCGCGGCGCTACGATGGATCGCGATGTCGTTCCAGTTGGACTGCCCCGCCTGCGGCAAAGCCATCACGGCCACCGATGAATTGCTCGGCCGCCCCGTCGCGTGCCCACACTGCTCGACGCATTTCCGCATTCCCGCCCGCGGGGCGAGGCCGCTCGTCCGCTCATCGTCCGCCATGCCGGAGTATATGGCGTCGATCCGATTCACGTTTACCTGTCAGCGTTGCAGTTCGATTTTGGAGGGAGCGAGCGACGTATGCGGCGAACAGGGGCGTTGCCCGACGTGCGGCGCGGTCTTCATCGTGCCGTCCGTGGACCGCAAGACGGGACTGCCAACCGGTCCGGCCGAGGTCGACGACGACGGCGAATTCCCCACGCCGGTTCATGCCTACGCCGCAGCGGGAGACAAAGCTCCGCAGATCCGCCGGCTGAACAGCGGGGAACAGATCATTGTCTGCCCAAGATGCGCCGCAAGAATGCCGATTGACGCCCATCTATGCACCGCCTGCGGCATCCCATTCACGATCGAGGGAGCGGCCGCCATTTACAAGTCCGCACCGGGTGGGAACAGCATGGCAACGGCCGCGCTGGTCGCAGGCATGGTCTCGTTGCCCCTCTTTATCGCTGGGGTCGTGCTCGGTCCGGTCGCGATCGGGTTGGGCGTGGCCGGACTCCGCCGGGCCGGCGAAGAAGACCGAAACGGCGAGGGACGAAAACGAGCCATTGCCGGGATCGTCTGCGGAGGGGTATCGCTGGGAGGTTTTCTGGTGGCGGTCTTGCTGTAGGGCCGCGACCGGGGCACAATCAGACCAGCGTTTTTCAAAGTGGGGTCCACGCAAGACATGAATACAACACCTGACAACGTCGTGATCGACCGGTCGCGATGCATCGATCTCGACGGCGGGCGAAACATCGAATGGCTGGTGACGAACGGACGGGGCGGCTACGCCATGGCGAGCGTGACCGGTCTGCTGACTCGACGCTATCACGGACTGCTGGTGGCGGCCGTTCAGCCCCCCGTCGAACGATACGTCCTGCTGGCCAAACTCGAAGCGACCGTGTCGATCGACGGCCTGACCTACGAACTCGGCACGAACGACTATCTGGAAGCGGTCCACCCGCACGGCTACGAACTGCTGGATTCGTTCGAGCCTCGGCCGTTCCCGCGGTGGCGATGGCGGCTCGGTGACGCCGTCGTCGAGCAATCGCTGTGTATGGCGTCGGGCGAAAACACGACCTTTGTCCGATATCGGCTGATTGAAGGGCCCGAGCGTGTGCGGATCGCGGTTCGGCCGCTCTGCACGAGCCGCCATTACCACCGGCTTGCACGGTACGGCGAAATGGGCCCGCCGACCGCCGAGGAGACGGCGGATGCGATCGGGTTTCAATGGGGCGGCGACCGACCGGCGTGGACCCTCTCGCACAACGGCGCCTTCCATGCCCGGCCCGACTGGTACTACGGATTCGCGCTCCGTCGCGAGGCGGCGCGAGGACAGGATGCCACACAGGACCTGTTCATGCCCGGCGTCGTGTCGGCCACGCTCCAACGCGGCGATTCAACGGGCTTGGTGTTTGCCGCGTCGACACAGCCGTCTTCCCGGCACGATGCTCCCGCGGCGTTTCGGGGTGCAGACCGCGGCGCTTCCGTCCGTCCCGAACAGGATGCGCCGCTTCCGGACGATTCGCTCGCCATGGCGTTGGGGCGGGCCGCCCGAGAGTTTGTCGTCTCGCGTGAGGATGGGTCGAAGACCGTCATCGCCGGATATCCCTGGTTTGGAGACTGGGGTAGAGATACGTTCATCTCGCTGCCCGGTTTGTGCCTGGTGACGGGCCGGTTCGATGACGCCCGGGACATCATCGAGGGATATTCCCGGTTTGTCGACAACGGCATGATCCCCAATCGATTTCCGCCGTTCGGCGTGCCGCCAGCCTACAACACGGTCGACGCCACACTTTGGTACGTCCACGCGATCGACCGCTTTCTGGCCTACACGGGCGACTGGGACTTCGTCGGCAAGACGATGGTCCCGATCGTCGCCGACATCCTCGAGGCCCACGAGCGGGGCACACGTCACGGCATCCACCTCTGCGAAGACGGCCTGCTGGCCGCCGGGACGAGCGGGCTACAGCTCACGTGGATGGATGCCAAGATCGGCGACTGGGTGGTCACGCCGCGAATCGGCAAGCCGGTCGAGATCAACGCCCTCTGGTTCAACGCCCTGCGGATCGGGGCCGACCTCGTCGAGCGATCGGGAGACGACGGCCGGGCCGGCCGCTGGCGGGCCATCGCCAAGCGGTGTCAGGCGTCGTTCAACCGCCGGTTCCAGAACGCCGAAACGGGGTGCCTGTATGACGTGGTGGATGTGGACCATCACGACGGCGAGGTCGATGGAGCGATTCGCCCCAACCAGTTGTTCGCGGTGAGCCTGACCCACCCGGTGCTCGATCCGGCACACTGGCAGAGCGTGGTCGACACCTGCGAGCGGCGCCTGTGGACGCCCATGGGGTTGCGGACGCTGGCCCCAGACGATGCGAACTACCAGCCCCATTACACCGGCGATCTGCGGGCGCGCGACGCGGCTTATCATCGAGGCACCGTCTGGCCCTGGCTGCTCGGTCCGTTCGTCAGCGCCTACGTCCATGCCAACGCTCGCGCCGCCAAGGCGACCGTCCGGCGGTTTCTGGCCGGGATCGAGGCCCATCTGCTTGAAGCGGGACTTGGCGGGGTCAGCGAGGTGGCCGACGGCGACCCACCGCACACCCCCGGAGGATGCCCGTGGCAGGCATGGAGCGTGGCCGAACCGCTCCGGGCGCTGTGCGAAGATGTTTTCAAGACCCACCCAGCGAAACCTGAGAGTCCGGACGCCGCCTCACAGGCCGTTGTCACGCAGAGTGCGGGATAGACGCCGGTCACCGTTTCCAGGTGCGAACGTGCTGGTGCCACTGGCCCACGGGTGCCACTGGCGGCTTGTCCGCCAGTGCTCCGGTGATCTGTCACGCCTCACGGGCGGGGAGCATGAACGTCCCGTCGGTGTATCTCTTCTGAGAACACATGGACGTTTTTCCCGCACCGCTCCCCGATCCGGGCGTCACAGCGCACGAGCGGGACGACACTCCACACACGACGGGGCCGTGGCGCACAGTTGATTCCACCAAGAAAACCCGATAGACTGCATGCAAAGTGTATACAGGCGAGCACAAACGGGAGACATTTTATGAAAACACGATCGATCATGGTTGCCTGTGCCGCGCTGACGTGGGCGGCGGGAATGGGGTGCTCGGGGCTGAATGCCTCAAACGCCGAGCGTGCATCAAAGAACACGACCGCTCCGGACTTTACGCTCAAGGACGTGAACGGGAAGACGGTGCGCCTCAGCGATTTCCGCGGTAAGCCGGTCTTGCTCGCATTTTGGGCATTCAGGTGATCGTCCTGTCGTGCGGAGTCTCCGCACCTGTCACGGCTCGCTCAGCAGTATCGGAAAGATGGCCTCGTCGTCTTGTCCATCGAGGCACGGAACGAACCCGCCAAACCGGTCGCCCAATTCGCCAAAGAAAAGAAACTCACACAACGCTTCCTCGTGGCAGCCAAAGATGTGGCCACAAATTACCGGGTCAAGCGGGTGCCCGTCACGCTCTGGATCGACCGGAACGGGACGATCATGGACCGACAATTTGGCTTCAACGGGCCGAAGCCCCTGGAGGAGAAGACCCGCCGCCTCGTAGATAGGCACGGATAGCCACCGCGTCTGCGGCCCTCACGGCGCACTGGTCAGACTCGATCAGAACCGCGACCGTAAGCGAGCGGACAACCAGCGGTTGCGTGCTGCCGTAGACGGACTTTCGGTATTCGGCTTTCCACCGGGTGCCACTGGCGGCCTGTCCGCCAGTGCCCCCGGCGCTGCGCGAAAGCCGCCCTATCGGCCATCCTTTGCCGAAGCAGAATCGTCCGAGCCGGACCGCGGCCGCGCTGCGCCCTTGTCCCCGGCCGCCGGCCGATCACCGGACTTTGTCTTTTTTACATCGCCCGAGCGACCCGCCCCACGCTTCCCACTCAACCGGGAAGCATCTTCCAGAAGGACCTCGGTCGCCGGATGCTTCTTCCGCCATTCGCCGAGCGGAACCACCGGCGGCTCGGCCAGAAACGGAATCTTCGCCCCCCGCTTCGATCCGCCGATCGCGTCCCAGGCCCCGTCGGCCAGCGGATACCACACGCTGTCCGTCAGCCGATCGTACAGGACAAATACCTTGTTGTAGGTGTAACCCGTGGTGCCGAAGGTCGTCGTCTTGCCGTTGATCTTGCGTCCGTACACGACGGACAGTTGATCGAGCGGTCACCACCCGACCGTAATCGGTTTGCCCGCGATGGTGTCGTTCACCAGCTCGTGCCGATCGAGCAATGGCCGGGGATAGGCCCGAGCGATGCCGCCATGCTCGTATCCGATGACGGGCAGATCGTCGATGTTCTTGAAGCCGCGGTTGGCCCAGAACTCTCGCAGTTGCGGATCATCCGGCTTGACGAACACCGGCCGGTCGATCGAGCGGATGCGATCGCGGCCGATGCCATGCTCGAACTTCTCAAGCGGCAGGGGCGAGCCGGTGAGGTCGAACCACTGCGCCTCCTTGGACTTGGAGTCCATCGGTCCCATCGCCCAGAGGTACTGCTTGTCGGAATCTCGCCGGATCATTGCGGACCGGACCAGTGGGGCGACGTATTCCGATCGCGGATTGTGACCGGCCGCCCTCGTCGGGCGCGTCGTCGTCTGCTGGATCGCGGTGTAGGCCGCCGTGGCCACAAGAAACACCGCAACGCCCGCAAGGGGAACCACCCACCTGCGATCCTCTTTTCGATAGAACTGCTTTTTCACCGAAAATGCCTCCGCGTGATCGATTGCCCCACAGACCCTGCCGCTCCCGCGCACCATGACAGCTCTGCACGAACCACGGCCCACCCTATGTAATGGCCGAGGAGGGGCCATTTATTGCACAAAAACGGGGTCTCGACCACATTTTCTTGCCGCACGACCCTGTCGAGACAACATTCACCCGCTAGACGCCACCTGTCAAGAAGCATCACAGATGTGTCCCGGTTCCGAGACACACGGAAATCGTAGCCATAGGTTTCCCAGTTTATGGGAATTATCCGCTCGCCGGAAGAGTTACATATTCAGGCTGACCTGTTCGGTGCAAACCATCCGGGCTCGCTCATCGCGCTTGGGGGGTCGCGATGCTTGCGACCCGGAGGGCTGGGACAGCGATTCGCTCTGACGCTACAGGTCACGGAGGAAGCGGAACACGATGGAAATCGCCGGCGCGCTCGAGTGCTTCGACACGACTCAATGGATGGGGAGCATCGACGTCCCGCCGGTGTAGCTCCTCCGAGAATGTGTGGACAGGATGTCCGGATCATCCATCCAACCACAAGTGTCGGAACAGTTCTGTCGGCCGGCATCAGGACCACGCAGGCTCTCTGAACCCTGTGAATCCGATCAGCACGAACCTGAAACCCTCATCCCAAGGAGGACCGGCATGTTTTCTCCCCGCGTCTGCAGCAAGGCACTCGCTTCTCTATTCGTCGCGGCATCCGCCAGCCTGTGGGGCCACGCGGTCCCGGCCGGCGCAATCGACACAATCGCCGTAGACCTGGTCGCCGACACGCTCGCCGCCCCAAACTTGGTCACCGTGGCCGGCGACGGTTCCGGCCGCCTGTTCATCCTTGATCAGGCCGGGCAGATCCGAATCGTCGACGCCAATGGCGTCCTCCTGCCAGCGCCATTCCTGGATCTGTCGGCCAGCCTCGTGCCCCTCGGGGCCTTCGGCCCCGGCAGCTTCGACGAACGCGGTCTGTTGGGCCTGGCGTTTCACCCGAGCTTCGCGGCCAACGGAAGATTCTACGTCTATTACAGCGCTCCCCAGCCGCCGCCCGCCACAATCACCTTCGAGGTCGGAAACACGATCCCGACAGATGTCACCTTCGCCGGCGGAATCATGGGCACACAGTTCACGCCGCCGCTGTATTGCTCCCAGATTCGGGCCTTTGAGGTGCCGGCGAACGGCGCGGCCACCGTCACCTTCGCCGAACCGGTCCGAAAGACACGGTTCTTCTTCGTCCACAAGATCGGCGCCGGCGCTGGCACCGTGACCGCCGTCCTCGACGACGGCACGCCGATCGGAACCTCCATGAGCCGACAGGCAACCTTCCCGTGCGACCCGGCCAACTTCGTCGAGTTCCAGGACTTCAACTTCCCGATCATCGGGATCAAGCAGCTCCAGCTTCAGGCGGGCGCGGGGGCGGGGCTGACGCTGTTTCTCGACGACCTCGAAGTCACACGCTACAACCACAAGAGCCGCATCTCGGAGTTCACCGTCTCCATGGCCAACCCGAACGTCGCCGATCCGGCCAGCGAGCGTATCCTCCTCGAAATCGACGAGCCTCAGTTCAATCACAATTCCGGCACGCTCGCCTTCGGCCCCAATGACGGCTTCCTCTATATCACCGTTGGCGATGGCGGCAATGCCAACGACGTCGGACCGTTTCACAACACGACCATCGGAAACGGACAGGACGCTACCCGGCTCCTGGGAAGCATCCTTCGCATCAACGTGGACGCGGATGACTTCCCCGCCGACCCCCTCCGCAACTATGCCATTCCGCCGGGCAACCCATTCGCCGCGCAGCCCGGATGCACCGGCGGCTGCGACGAAATCTGGGCCTTCGGGCTGCGCAACTCCTTCCGCTGCTCGTTTGACATGGGTGGCACACAACAACTCTTCTGTGGCGACGTCGGGCAAGACCTCTTCGAGGAAGTGAACATCGTTTCCATCGGACAGAATATGGGCTGGAACACACGCGAGGGGCTGCACTGCTTCGACCCCAACACCCCTCTCAACCCGCCGGCAAACTGCTCGGCCACCGGTCCACGCGGCGAACCCCTAATCGGTCCAATCATCGAGTATCCGCACTTCGAGGACAACGCGAACATGATCGGCCCGATCGGCCAGGCGATCATCGGCGGCAACATCTATCGTGGCAGTCTGTTTCCGGGTCTCTATGGCCGCTATGTCTTCGGTGACTTCAGCCTGCCGCCATTCGGGGCTGTCCCGGCCGAGGGCAGCATCTTCATCGGCACGGAGATTCAGCCGGGTGTCTGGCAGCGGACGCAACCGTTTATATCCAATGGCGTCGGCGGTCGCATCCGCCGGTTCGTTCAGGGCTTTGGCCAAGACGCCAACGGCGAGGTCTACGTCTGCACCACGCTCAGCGGAACACCCTTTGGCACAACCGGGGCGGTCTTTCGCATCGTGCCGTCCAAGGGAGACATGACCGGCGACGGCTCGATCAACGGGACAGACATGCCGCTGTTCGTCGAGGTTTTGACCGGAGTCAACATGGACCCCATCCTCCGCAACCGCGCCGACATGGACGGCGACGGCGTCCCCGCCTTGGCCGACATCGGCCTCTTTGTAACCGCCCTGTTGGGGCCGTGACGCGCGAGCATTGCTGTGCCGAGAATCCCTTCTCGGCACAGCTGCGTGTAAGAGGATCCCTATCCTCTGGAGTCTTACAGCGCAGCGGAACGACAGGGAGAGCAATTCCAAAGGCAGATGGGACCGAGAAGGGATTCTCGGTCCGGCACGCCCGGCCGACGTAACCACATGGCCGGCAGGATCGTCGAAGCGCAGCATCTGCCGGCATCACGCAATATAGGACGGTCCTTCGACGGGCCATCGCGCCTTCCTGCGCCTCGTTCTTGCCCTGCCCGCGACCAAGTGGACCAGCACGCAGATCGGCTCGGCGAGTCCTACTGCCCGGACGATAAGAACAAGACAGGCGCCGGAGTCTTTCTCCTGGCGCCCGGAGGTGTGCGCACGATGAACGCGCCCACCGGCCTCGGTTCGATCGCCGCCGTTGAGGACTCCATCCATGCCTGCTTCCACAATTGAAGCCGCCGATCCGGCCGAACGCCCCGCCCTTGACTGGGTGGCACGGCCGCCGGCGCGGCCCTGCACGATCTGCCACCCCGTCTTTCAACTGGGCCGCGGCGGGCTTGAACGACAACTGCTTCAGACGATCCACCGGCTGCCGGCCGACCGGTTCCGGCACGTCCTGGTCATTCGTGGACACGATGCCGGATCGATCTCGATAGACAGCTCCCGCCAGAGCAATGTCCGCATCTTCGCCGATGCGGCGGGCGACCGGAATCGCCTCTGGTTCCGGCGACTGGCGTCGATTCTTCGCGACGAAGGTTGTGACGTCCTGCACGTCCGCGGATTGTCCATGCTGACCGACGCCGTGCTGGCGGCGCGGCGGGCCGGCGGGCTGCCGGTGGCCTTCAGCTTCCACGGTTTCGAACAGCCCGGCCGATCTCCGGGGGTGATTCGACGGACCATGCTGCGGGCGGCCCTGCAGCGGTGCGCGGCGTGGTGGGCCGTAAGCCGCTCGGCAGCGACGTCCGTCGCCCAAACGCTGCAAATCGACACAGACCGCTTCGAGGTCCTCCCAAACGGCGTCGACACCGAGCGATTCGTCCCGACGGCCCGGCGCTACACGATCCGCCGCGAGTTGGACCTGCCTGCCGACCGCCGGGTTATCCTGACGGTGGCGAACCTGAAACCCATCAAGGGCCACCGCGTCCTGTTCGAGGCCCTCGCGGGACTGCGCTCGTTCGCCGGACGCGTCACGCTGGTCCTCGTCGGGGCAGACTATCTCGACGGCTCGCTCCGGAAGATGGCCGAGACGGAGTTGTCGGAATTCGACATCCGATTCGCCGGCCGCCGGGATGACGTCCTGCCGTGGCTGCAAATGGCGGACCTGTTCGTCCTGCCGTCGCTCTATGAGGGCCTGTCCAACGCACTGCTCGAGGCGATGGCCTGCGGGTTGCCCGTGATTGCGACTGACGTCGGCGGCAACCCGGAGGTCATCGAGCACAGTCGAACCGGCCTGCTCGTTCCCCCGGGCGATGCGGTCGAACTGGCGACGGCGTTGCGCTACCTGCTCGAGGATGATGACTTCCGGGTGCTGTTGGGCGCAATGGCGCGGACGCATGCTCGCCGCCACTACTCGGCGGAATCGGCGGCACGGTGTTACGAGGAACGATACGCAGCGCTGGGCCACCGAGCGGATATCGAACCGCACCTGTAGCGTCGGCCCCCCGTGGCCGACGTGACCCGTAGCGCCGCCTCTTGTGGGCGACGTGGCCATAGCGGTAGCCCGTGCTGGGTGCGTCTACTTGCTGACGCGCGTGGCTCTGATTGGAGCGGCACCTCAGGAGGATTCGGATGGTGACGAGGTTCATGAGCGTTCACGTTGAAACGAGCCGTGACGTGACGGCGCGCCTGGCGGCACTGTGGCGATATCGCGAGCTGATGTGGATGCTCTCGTGGCGAGACATCCGCGTGCGCTACAAGCACTCGGCACTCGGTGCGGCCTGGGCGGTCATGCCGCCGCTGCTCATGATGTTGATATTTACTTTTGTCTTCGGAACGATCATCGGCCTCGACAGCCGCAAGCTCACCGGAGAGGTCACCCTGCCCTACTCCCTGTTCGCCTTCAGCGGGCTGGTGCCGTGGACGTTCTTTGCGAACGGGCTGACGGCAGCAATCGGGTCCATGGTCGCCAACCGCGCGCTCGTCACGAAGATCTACTTTCCCCGAGAGGTCTTTCCGCTGGCGGCCATCGGCAGCGCGTTCGTCGATTTCCTGATCGCCCTGGGCCTCCTGGTCCTCTTGACGCTCTACATGCACTTCGCTCCGAACGGATGGCACTACCACGCCCACTGGACGCTCGTCCTGTTGCCCGTCGTCATCACCGTTCAGATCGCCTTCATGATCGGCCTGGGCCTGCTGTTGTCCATGGCCAACCTGTTCTACCGCGACGTCGGATTCCTCTTCCGCTCCGCGATTCAGTTGTGGATGTTCGTGACGTGCGTCGTCTATCAGTTGAACGCCACGGCCGGCTGGAAGCGGGTGCTGATCCAACTCAACCCCATGACACCGATCATCCGGGCCTATCGCGACTGCCTGATCCTGGGCCGCTCCCCGTTCGACCTGTCCTTCTGCAATGCCGCCGCCGTTTCAGTCATGCTCCTGCTCATCGGCTGGTGGTGGTTCCGACGACGGGAGTTCGATTTCGCCGAGAACATTTGAGAAGGAGATGGTGCGCCCGCGACGCGCTACGCGGCTGCGGCACCATCTTTCAACCGGTGTCTGCCACGATCTATCCCCGCCGGCCCCCGGCCCTGCCTTATCCTCGCCCATGGCGCCACTCCGCGCCCGCCCGGAACACCGAGCAGGACCATAACTGACAGCAGCATCAGCCGTGCAACCGTCGCTCCGGATTTACGGCAATGTGCAGAATTGCACCCGGAAAAACCCGGACATGTGTAAACCATGACCGACCAAGCCGACGTCGTCGAAGAGACCGATTCCCCGTGCCGTAGAGTCCACTGTCCCTCCTGCACCCTACCTGCACCGCCCTCGTATCTCTGTCGACAATCTGACCACGAGCTAAGAAATCTCTCTGAAAGTGCCATAATAGCGCTTTACACGACCCCAGGAAGGCATTATAATCGGCCCCTTCGAAGGGGTGTCTGACATGAAATCGGAGGAGAAGGGGATGTCCGCAAGCCGTGGCGCCGCTTCGCGTGGGCGAAGACATCGGCGGCGCACTACACGTCTACAACCCCGAATCTCGTCTGGACCACCGCTCGCATCCCTCGATCGCTCGTCCCCGGAGAGGGCGGAATACGCGGCCATCTCAAGCGGTTCGTGACGTCGCGCGAACCTTGGAACAGCCACGGGCGCCGGACCGCCTTTCACGGTGCCGCGGGCCTGAGTCGCACGACCATTGGATGCTGAGCGGATCGGCGTTTGGATTGATCCTACGTTGAAAGGAAAACGACTCGGAGAGGATAGTACATGGCAGCCGGCAGAACAGGAGAACATTCGATGTCGAACAGAATCAGAGTGGAGGCGAACCTGCACACGAGACATCGCGGCAAGACCGCTATGCTTCGCATTGCCGCCATGTTCATCGCCGTGTCCGCCCTCAGCTCTGGCCATGTAGCGGCTCAGTTCATCATCGCCGAGATCATCGACGCGACCGGCGACGGCGCCGACAACGCCCTTGTTTTTCCATCCGGCATCGCCATAGACGGTCCAGGCAGCGTCTATGTGACGGGTCTCGGCACCAACAACGTCTTCAAGATCACGCCCGCCGGGTTCATCGCCCAGATCATCAGCGCAACCGGCGACGGCACCGGAAATGGACTTGACAGTCCTGGCGACATTGCCTTGGACGGTGCGGGCAACGCATTCCTGTCAGGCCAGTTGAGCGACAACGCTTTCAAGATCACACCCGCCGGGGCCGTCACCCAGATTATTGACGCAACGGCGAACGGCACCGCAAATATCCTGGATGATCCCTTCCGTGTCGCCGTAGATGGGTCGGGCAATGTCTATGTGGCGGCTCTCTTGAGCGACAACGCCTTCAAGATCACGCCCGCCGGGGCCATCACACAGATCATTGACGCGAGCGGAGACGGCACCGGAAATATCCTAGATACTGCTTACGGCATCGCGGCAGACAGCGTGGGCAACGTGTACGTAACGGGGATCTACAGCAACAATGCGTTCAAGATCACGCCCGCCGGCATCATCACACAGATCATCAGCGCGACCGGAGACGGTCTGGGCCATGCCCTGCTTGCTCCGAGATGCATCGCCGTCGACGCGGCGGGCAATGCCTACGTCACGGGGATCAATAGCAATAACGCGTTCAAGATCACGCCCGCCGGAGCCATCACACAGATCATTGACGCGAGCGGAGACGGCACCGGAAACGGACTGGGTGGTCCGATCGGCATCGCCGTGGACGCCGCAGACAACGTCTATATCACGGGGTTCAACAGCCACAACGCTTTCAGGATCACCTCCGCCGGGGTCATCACCGAGGTTATCAGCGCGAGCGGAGACGGCGCCGGAAACGGACTCGATGGCCCAATCGGGATCGCCGTGGATGCACCGGGCAATGTCTATATCACCGGTTTCCTCAGCAACAACGCCTTCAGGTTGACGCCAGACGCAGACAACGATGGCGTCCCCGATGCCGGCGATAACTGTCCCTACGCGACCAACGCCAACCAAGCCGATGTGGATGGCGACGGCGTCGGAGATGCGTGCGACAACTGCCTCAACACACCCAATGCCGATCAGGCCGATGTGGATGGCGACGGTGTCGGAAGTGTGTGCGACAACTGTCTCAACACACCCAACGCCAACCAGACCGATATGGATGGTGACGGCGTCGGAGATGCGTGCGACGGGTGCCCGAATGACCCCAACAAGACCGCCCCCGGCATCTGCGGCTGTGGCATCTCCGACGCGGATACCGACGGCGACGGTACGCCCGACTGTATCGACACGTGTCCGAGTGATCCCAACAAGACCGCCCCCGGCATCTGCGGCTGTGGCGTGTCCGACGTGGATACCGATGGCGACGGTACGCCCGATTGTATTGACGCATGTCAGAATGATCCCAACAAGACCGCGCCCGGCATCTGCGGCTGTGGCGTGTCCGACGTGGATACCGATGGCGACGGTACGCCCGACTGCCTCGAAGGATGCCCGAATGATCCCAACAAGACCACACCGGGGTTCTGCGGCTGTGGGAATCCCGAATCGGCTTCCGGAAGCGGCGATACCAACGGCGATCAATTGGTCAACGCCCTAGACATCGAGGGGTTCGTGGGTGAGTTGCTCAGCCCCAGTGGTCCAAGCCTGCCTTCTTGTGGGGCGGAGATGAGCGGTAACGGCACGGTGGGGCTGGAGGATATCAGCTTGTTCGTCCAAACGATGCTGAATCAATAGGCCCGCGAGCCCGCGCGCCTGCGGCCGAACGCCTTGTAGGAAGGTACGAGGCGCCGCCAAGGAGTCCGCCGAAAGAAAAAACCGAAGAGTGAGCACGCTGTGGCCCATTGGCAGACGCCCCGTGGGCCGTGCGAGCACGGAACCGGGAATGGACCGCTCCTAGCCAGGTCATTCGCACCTGTGACGCGAGCGCCGCCTCGCAGGCGCGGTTCGCGGGAATAAATCGGGCCGGGTGGGCGTTGTATGAGAGCGAGGGGCCGACGGTCGGGCCTCAGAACACCCTACCGGAGGTACCTGTGCCGATGCCGCCAACGCCCGCAACCCGACCCGTTCAGGACGCAACCGCCACGGCTACCCACCCTGTGGACGCCGCCCGACGTCGGCGGCTGGCCGTCACGATCTCGATCGTGCTCGCTCTGGCCGGCGGCTATGTGCTCTATGAGCGGATCGGAACGACAGCCAACGTCGAAGTGGTCGAGACCTATCAGCGATTCGCCGGCGGCTTTCTCGCAGTCGGCCACACCGACTCCGAGCCCGGAATCCTCGTCCTGTCCCGGCTCGAGGATCGGATCGTCCGGATCGACGCGACACTCCACCGCAACTGGGCGACCGGCACGAGCACGCGCGTCGCCGTCTCGACACCGGAGGCAACCTGGCGCCATCGCCTGCGCGGTCCGGAGGTCGTCATGATCGACGCCGACGGGAGCATTCAGACGACCGGCGTGGACTGGTCGGCGGAGGACTTCACCAGTATCTCTCGGGCCGTGAACTGCGACGACGCCACCGCGCCCCACGAGGGCTGCGGCCGGCCCTTCCACGACTTTCAACAATGGCTCTCGGCCGGCAGCCACGCCGTTCCGGACGCGATCCACCAATTCCTGGCCCGGCCCGACCGCGAGCCATAGGACGCCGTCCCGACACGATTGCGGAGACCGAGCGCGACACCAACCCCGTCTCGTGTGTGCCAGCATCGGCAGCGGGTGCCACGAGCAGCTTGCCTGCCCTTGCCCGTGCAAGGCACTGTCCGCCAATGCACTGGCGGGCAAGCCGCCAGTGGCACCCAGCGGGACAGCCAGACGTTGCCGCCAAGACTGTCCCGGACCCACTCGTCTCATTCCTTTCTCGGTCGTTTTGCGTAAGCGGCGGTCATGGTTTATCCTGACTCCAGAGAACACGCATGGTTCCGGATCGCGGTCCGGCAATGAATGGCGACGTGAGTCAACGCGGAATCGAGACCCGCCACCGGGTAGCAGCGCCGGAAAAAAACATGTCTGACAATCCGCCGTCGCATCCGCCGATACTGCCGCCGGCAGCGGTGCTCGGGGCCGGTTCGGCCGCGCAATCGACGTGGCCCACGGCCATCGGCATCCTCGGAATCGTGCTGGGGGCGCTTGGAACGATCGGAGGGGCGTGGGGCCTGGTGGCGCCATTCGTCATGAAGCGAATGTTCGACCTCATGCCGAAGGAGGCAGCAGTCGTCAAAGACGCCATCGAACAATCGCAAGCGTGGCTGATTGCCAGCTCTCTCGTCATGCTGATCCTGTCGGTTCTGCTCCTGGTCATCGGGATCGGCGTGCTTCATCGCCGCCGGCGGATCGTCCGGCTCGTCTTTATCTGGGCCGTGATGATGATTCTTTACATTCCCGTCACCGCGGCCTTTCAGTACCGGATGCAACAGAGCCAATTCGAGGTCATGGTGCAGCAGTCAGGCAACGCCCCGCCGATGCCAAGTGGCGTCCCGATGATCATCGGCGTGTTCTCTTGTGCGAACACGCTGGTTCTCGGATGGGCGCTACCCGTCTTCCTTCTCATCTGGTTCCGCCGATCACGAATTCGGGCCGAATGGATGGGATGGTCGTGACCGCGATGCGGTCGGCGCGGCCGGTGAGGTCTCGCCCGAATCGCTGATCGAGAGCCTGTCATGCGTTGCAAAACCTGCGATTACCGCCTGTGGAATCTCACGTCGCGCCAATGCCCCGAGTGCGGCTCCGCGTTTCTGCCGAGCGAGTTCGATTTCACCATCGGCACGGTCCAATTCTGTTGTCCCCATTGCGAGCAGCCTTATTACGGCACGGGCGACCGGGGGCATCTGGTTCCGTCGACCTTTGCGTGTGTGCGTTGCGGCAGGCACATCTCGATGGACGAAATGGTCCTCCGTCCGGCGCAGGGCGTGGAGGAGGACGACACCCAGGTCGAGCGCATGCCTTGGCTGGATCGGGGGAAGCGCGGCCCGGTGTGGGCGTGGTGGTCGACCGTCTGGATGGCCATGACCGGCCCGAGCCGGCTGATCCGATTGATGCCGCGCGACGCCCCCGACGGGCGGGCGTGGTGGTTCACCCTTATCACGAGCGGACTCGCTCTCGTTGGAGGCGCCGGGGTGTTCATCCTGATCCCACTGATCATCAGCGCGTTCTCGGGCGGTGGTTCGTCGGGGCTGACCCGCATGTCGCGCGGGTGCGCCACTCTTGGCATCGGGTTTCTCGGCTTCACCGTCGGCACGTTGATCGTGATTGTGCTTTGGGGCCTGCTGGCGCATGGCCTGTTGCGCCTCATGGGGCAGACTCGGGGGACGCTGCGTCACACATTTCAGGCCTTCTGCTACAGCAGCGGTGCCAATGCCCTCGTCGCGGTCCCGTGCCTGGGGTTCTATCTCTGGGTCGTCAGCTTTCCCTGGTGGATCGTGAGCGCGATTCTGATGTTGCGGGAGACACACAAGGTCGGCGGCGGCCGCGCCGCCGTCGCGGTGCTGCCGGGACCCGTTCTGGGATTCATAGGCATCGCCGCTCTAATCTATTCTGCCGCGACGTCCGCCGGCGGCCCGTTCGCGGGCACCGGCGGAGCCACGGCCGAAACACAGGCCGTCACCGATGCCCTGCTCGGCTACGCCGAGAACAATGGGAGCTTTCCGCGACACGCCGTCGAACTGATCGCCGACGACGAACTGGTCAGCGCTGATTATGTTGCCTTGGACACGGGGACCTTCGAAGGCGGTGTGCCGGTCGGCGACACCCACCTGGGCCGGCTGCCTTTGCTATCCGACGACGCCCTCAAGAAGGAGATTCAGACAGCGGTCGACGCCTTGCCCGACAACACGATTGCCCACCGTCTTGGCGACTTCGTGTTCACCTATCATGGGATCGATCCAACAAAGGTCCCTCCGGGGCTGTGGCTCGTCATTTATTCGCAGGACCCGGATCTCAACACCGTATGGGAGCCAGCGCAATTCGTAGTAGTGGGGCAGGGGGCCGGCGCGACGTTCACCATCTTGGGAACGGCGGCCATCAAGACACAGTTGGCGACGCAGAATCGGCTCCGCGCCCAGTACAACCTGCCGCCCCTGCCCGATCCGTCGACGGTCACGCACGCCCAGCCGGCGCGGGCGCCAACCACGCGTCCCGCGCCACCCCCACTCAAACAGGGGTCGACCGGTCCGATGAATCCGTTGTCTCGGCCGGCTCGGGAGCGGGCCTCAGTGCCATGAGCCGCAGGCTTTGCAGGGCCAGAACGGAGTCTGACAGTCGCGACCGCAGCCAGCCCCGCAGCGTCTGTTCGTAGAGCCGGGACTGGTTCGCCAGGTGAAACTCTACCAGAGTCAATGACTGGCGGATGAGCGGTTCGGTGAGCTGCGTCTCGCCGGAGGCCCGCGCTTCGGCCCGCGCGAGGAAGATAATCGCGTTCAGGTCGTGGATGTGCTGGTGGACGCCGGCGATGACGGGCAGCCGGGTTCCCGCGATCATGCGCTGCCAGAATCGAGAACGGTAGTATCGCAGCAGGAGGTGGGTCGCCGCCGGTTCGAGCGCGGGAGCCACTTCGTGTCCCATGACGTCCTGAATCGACACGTTGCGACCCAGCAGGCGCGAGGGATAGGTCCCCGAGAGCTGCGCCAGGCTCAGCAGCTTTGGAATCATCGCCAGCCTGCGCATGAACCCCGTCCGCGACGCGACATCGGCCGGCACGGTGTCGGGATAGAGCGTGGCGGCAAACAACATCCGCACCGGCATCGGTGCAGCGGCCGGCGAGGCATACGCCCGGATGACCGGAACCTCGCCGATCGATCCCGACTGCACCATGTTATCTTTTTCGCGTTTCGCGTGGGCCTGCCATGTGTCTCGCGTGGCCGTCAACAGCGCCAACAACTCCGCAAAACACTGCCACACATCCGCGGCCCGGTCGTCGCCTAATATAGACAACGCGTGATCAAACAGCACCTCGGTCGCCTCCGGCGACAGCTTGCACGACTGGTCCAGAAAGGTCTCGCCGTCCGATCGGGTCGGCCGCGTCGACACCGGCACGACGGCCGCGATGTCGGACGCCTGTTCCGGCAGGCGCGTGCCGCTGCGTCGCTGCACGGCCGGACAGCCGAAGTTGGCCGACACCCGATCGTCGGTCCACGTCCTCGCCGGCAGGAACGGAAACTGCTGGCACATGTGCGGCTTGGCCTCGGGGCCGAGTTCCTTGTGGATGATGCACAGACTGTCGGTATCGAGAAACAGGCACCGTGTGCCCGCGCCCTTGGCCAGTTCCAACACGTCGGTCCGGCCGTCGGATGATGGATGATAGAAGGTCTGTCCGGCCAGTTGAGGATAGCGACTGAAATCGTGGCGTTCCAGATTTTGCGCCTTGTCGTATTCTATCAGGGTCCGCCACGGTTGATCACAACAGGCGGTACAACTCCCGCACGAGAAACGGACCGACTCGTCAAGCAATTGCAGGCGCATGAGCATCCCCCCGACCAGTCGCGGCCGTGCCGCGGGCGCGACGCTGGTCCGTCTCTGCCTCGGTCTTTTCTTGACACCGCTTGATCCCCGACTGATCAGAGCTGCGGCCGCGAGGGAGTGGGTGGGCCGCTCCGATAAGCCGTGATGCCCCCGTGCCACCATGGAGTCGCACGACCCGCCTCGCGGCGACGCCGAAGCGCATGCCGGGAGACCGTCAGCCGCCGCCCGGGCGATGCCCGGCGGCCGGAACGATGCGGCGGATCTTATGCGCCATGGGGAATGGGCCGTAGTCGATCAGCTTCTTGCCGTCCCATTCGAGGGCGTAGTGCTCCATCTTGGAATTGGGTTTTCCGACGACGAACTCGATGCCGCGCTCGTCCCAATAGGCGTTCATCGTCTTTTCACCGCGGAGGACCGGAAGAATCTCGTTGTTGGCCAGACCGTCGAGATTGATGATCGTCAGCTCCGGCGTGTAGTACTGAATGATCCCGCTGTGCCAGCAGCCGAGGGTCGAGCCTGCCGGGACGTGTTTTTCCAGCCAGCCCAAAGCTCGCACGGCGAAGGCCTGCTCGGAGGAGCGTCCGAAGACCGCTCCCTGAACAAAGACCGCGGTAGACTCCACCACAACAAGCCAGACGAGGAGCGGGGCCGCGCGCCGCACCAGCGCCTGCAACGCGCCGGGGTGGGTCACTCGCCGCAGCGCGTTGGCCGCGCCGCCCGACAGAATCGTCAGGGTCACGAGACACGGAACGTAATACCACGTGCGCGGCCGCTCGGCGAACAGGGCATAGGCCAACCCCAACACCAACGGAATGAGCCAGAGCAGGTGCAGCAGCCAGCGCTCCGCACGAACGCGGCGCGGCCCGCCGGCGAGCAGCAGCAGCGGGATACCCGAGAGAACCCATTTCAAGGCTGGAGTCTTTATGAAGGCCTTGCCCACATAGACGCCGAACGTGCCGGCGGAGTGGGCCGCCCACTGCCAGGCGGACACCTGACTCCGTGCGACCTCGCGCCAAGCCATCTTGGCCGCCGCGCTCCCTTGAACGATGCTGCCGGTTTCAGCCCACGCATACCACAACCAGAGACCGAACAGCGCCAGCGCCAGCAAACTGAAGGCGCCCACACCGACGAGCCGGACCGGAAGCCTCACCTTCGGCGCCGCGATCAGCATGACCAACGCCACCCATGGCATCAGCAGCGCCGCGTCGGTCCGGCTCAGCATCACGAGTCCGCCGCACGCACCCAGCACGACACACTGCGCGACATGCCGGCCCGATCCACCGATGTCTGCCCTGACCAGCACGATCAGACGCCACAACAGCAGCGACAGCGTCATGGCATAGACGCTGCCCTCCAACCCCGCGCCCATGATCTTGGTGACGTGCGGATTCGCCAGCCACAGCACGGCGGCAACGAGCCCGGCCGCCGTGCCCCACCACCGCCGGGCCGCCAGAAACAGGAACAATCCCGCCAGAAGATTGCACGCGGCATTCAGGGCCACGGCCTCGTCGATGAAACCGTCCAGCGACGGGTCAGTCAGCCGATGAAGGCCCGCAAGAAGGAAGCAGTAGAGCGGATGAAAGCCGGTCGTCTTCGTGACGCCGTCGGCGGTGGGGCCGTCGCCCGCGGCGATATGCATCGCGACGTTGAAGTAATAATACGCGTCGTCCGAGACGTGGATCACCACGCGTTCGCGGCTGCACAGCGCAAGATAGACCGGAAAGGCGACGCTCATCAGCACCGCCAGCCCGGCAAGCGCCCACAGAGGATGCTTCAGTCTGGCTCGCACATCCGTCCCGGCGATGGCCTGTCTCCAACTCGTCCGTGCGGCCCGAGGCGCAAGCCCGGCTCCGCCCTGTCGCCGCTCGGATCGGGGATGCTACGCAGGCCGATGTTCATCGTCAAACGGGGTCTGGTGTAATTGCCGCGACGTCAGAACGATGGAAGACGGATGCTCGCGTCGGTATCGCTTGCGCTGGGGTCCGGTTGCCCCGCCGGGTCGCGCCAGAACGTGACCAGCAACGAGACGTAGTCGCTCGTGGCAATGAACAGCGGCTGGACGTGCGTCAGACCGTCGAAACGCCAGAAGGTCTTCGCCGGAGAACCGGAGAGATCGAACATCGTCTGCGCCCCGGACAGCGGCGTAATACGATCCCGCGAGGCGTGAATGAACATCGCCGGCACGGCCACGTCTGTCAGCCGCCCCCGCATCTCGAACAGCCATCCGAACCCGAGGCGGGCCGAGACGCCAAGCAGTGGGAGAACGGGACCGATCGAGGATTCGACTCGCTCGAGCATGGCGACTGGATCGTATGACCCGTCCAAGGCGACCGAGCGAACTTGCGGCCTCGCCCGCAACGCGGCCAGCCCCTGGGCCGGACCGGTCCCGAGCGAGACGCCAAGCAGGTGCACCACCTGCCGCGCCGCGCCGCTGTCACTGATGATCCAGTTCAGCATCGCCTCGCTGTCATCGAGTTGCGTGGCGATGTCGGCCGCCCCTTCGCTGTCGCCGAAGCCCTGGTAATCGAAGACGACGGCATGCCACCCGTTCAGGGCCGCGACCGCCGCCCACGGCAGGGCGCACGCCTGCGAGCCGTCCGTGCCGTGCATGACCAGCACGGTTCCCGCAGGTTGGTCCGTCAACTGCCCATCCCGCTGAGCCGGAATGAACCACCCGGCCAGCATGCGGCCATTGGCGCTCTTGACGGCCACGGGCTGGAATTGAAACCCGACGTCCGCCGGCGACGCGGCGTCCGGGAGGTCGCCCAGCCGCAGACTGCGGGCAAGCTGGTCGCACGACGTATCCGGATTCAGCACCAGCCCGCTCAACAACCCGCTCGGCAGAAAAACACCGCAGCCCGCCGGAACGGCCAGCAGGATCGACGCGACGCCCAAAACAGGACAAGTCTTCACGAGTCATCCTCCCGGCCGGGCTCACGGACACACCCATCCGAGATGAACGCGGCATCGCACAGCGCGACCTCGCTCATCGCGCCACGAAGGCGCCGCGCAGCGCGTCGGCGTCGAACGCCGCCGCCGGCGCGTGGCCGACCGCGTAATCGTAAAGGGCCGCCACGACGATGCTGTTCAGCGCGGAAGAGACGAGCGCCACCAGAACAATCAGAACCGCGCTCAGGCCCACGCCGATCATCGTGGCCGCGACTTGGCCGAACAGCAGTCCCAGCCCCGCCGGGATCGCCGCCACAACGATCGCCAGGAAGACGATCAGGCCGATGCCGAATTCCGCCGCCAGTGCCTCGCCCCACGCCTTTCGCAGGATCGACAGGCTGCGCCGCACCGCGGCGACCGGCCCGACCTTCTCGACGACCAGCACCGGCACCACGAAGTAGGTCGCTGCGCTCCAGGCCATGCCGAACAGCCCCGCCGCCACTCGGCCGAGCCGCTCGGAGCGGGACTCGATGACCTTCACGACCGTGCCGACGGTGGCCGTCAGGGCCGCCCACGCAAGGATCTGCGGCAGCCGGGAGGTGGCCGCCCGGAACCCGTCCGCCAGGGTCGGATCGCCCCCGCGAAAGCGGATGATCGCGCAGGCGATCAGAGCGGCGTTGAAATAGACGATGACGAAATAGTTGGCGAAATAGAAGGCCAGCAAGAGCAGCCAGGCCACAGGATCGGTCGGGGCGCCTTCTTCTTCCAGCACGGCGTGAACATAGTCGGTGCCCCTCAGGGGCAGGGCGAAGCTGGCCAGCACGACCAGACAGGCCAGACCGCTCAGCAGAGGAAAGACCAGGAGCTCCTTGTCCATCTTGAGAACACGCCAACTCGACTTCGCGAGTTCCCAGCCGTTGGAAGCCCTCTCGAACATGGCGCGACCTCCTTT